>DUPH01000309.1 GCA_012838435.1 Lentisphaerota bacterium
GGCCGCACAGTACGGCCATCCCGCCTCCCCTGAGGTGCTCCATGTGCTGGCGGAGGTCGACGCCGCACTCACAAACCACTGCAGCCGGTGCGTGACCGACGCCATGCTCCGCGATGCCTACGCGGTCGTTGCCATGACGCCGTCACAGGCCGAACAACTCGCCCGGCGTTCCCCCTCCGTGCAAGACCGGCTCTTTCTCCTGAGGGCGTTCGATCCTGACGCCCCGCAAGCGGCGGCCGTCGACGACCCCTTCTGCGGCACGCTGGATGATTATCGCCGCTGCCGTGACATCATTCGCAAGGCCCTGCCCGGCCTCATCACTTACCTCAACCAAACCGCCTGAACGGCGATCATTGACTTAGAAAGGCCCCGACATGGTTATCGACACACTAAAAAACAGTACCTATTACGAAAACCTCCACCCCCGTTTCAAAGCTGCCTTCGACTTCCTCAAGAAGCCGGATGTGCACACCCTGCCCATTGGTCGCACCGACATCGCGGGGAATGCGGTGTTCGCGCTTGTGCAGCACTACGAAACCAAGCCCATCAACGAGGGTAAGCTGGAAGCTCACCGGAAGTATATCGACATCCAGTTCATTGCTGACGGGGAGGAGTTTGTGGGGTACGCCCCACTCGGCAATCAAAAAGTTGCGCACCCCTACGACACCGACAAGGATTTCGCGCTCTACGAGGGCGAGTCGTGGTTCACGCTGCTGCGGAAAGGTATGTTCGCTATCTTTTTTCCGCAGGATCTCCATCTGCCGTCGCGCCATACGGAAAAACCCTCTCAGGTGAAAAAAATCGTCATAAAAGTTGCGGTTTCCTGATAGACAGGGCCAAATGGTTTTGCCATAATTTCGAGGAATTAGAGCGTTGTCGTTGTATGGCATAGTACAGCAACGTCAGCCAAAATACACAGGGACTAGCAGAAAGGCTAATAGTTATGTCGGTCAAGACGATGATTTTTGTTGACGGTAGCTGGCTCTACCACAGCCGTCAGGCACTCTTTGAATCGCTGGGAGAAGAGAGCGGTTTCGAAATCGACTACAAGCGGATTCCTAATATTATCGCGCATGAGATCGCCGACGTTCTCGATGCTGAGGTTGATGTGGTACGCACCAACTATTTCGGTACCATCCCGGTGAACAAGCAAGGGTACAATCCTGCCAAGCAGAAGGCCTTTTATGAGTTCCTGTCTTTGCAGTGCGCGTACGACACGGAAATCCTTGAGATTGATTTCCGCCGCGAACCGCATGCGCGGCCCGACGATAAATGGGTGAATGTCGCACTCGCCTCGTCCATGCTTTACTACGCCTCGCTACCCGGTGCGTTCGACATTGCCACGCTGGTGGGCGGCGACGCCGACTACATCCCGTTGCTGCGGCGCGTGCGTACTATGGGCAAACGCGTGCAGATCGTCGGCATGACGAATCTCGACGGCAAGTTCCTGACCAGCGCAATGCTGTTGACGACCCCCGGTATTCAGGACATGCCCCCGATCTTCCTCGACGAGCATGCCCATAAAATCCGGCTGGTGCGTGAGGAACAACACCGGACTTGCAAAAATTGCGGTCGCGAAGAGATCACCACATGGGCCGGCCCCGACTTCTTCTGCTCAGCCTGCCGCAGCGAGCATCGCAAGCAGATTCGCGTTTGCGACACCTGCGGTCGCGAGGAGGAGACCACCTGGGACAAGCAGTTCTTCTACTGCTCGGAGTGCCGGAATAAACATCGCGAAGGCGATAACACCATTTAAGGGGAAGATCGGTGTCCTGGCCTGTCACCTTTTTTCCCAGCGGCAGGACGGTGCATGTCGATCCCGGCACGACGCTTCTGCAAGCCGCCGTCGAGGCGGGCGTGTCGGTACAAACGCCGTGCGGAGGAAACGGCACCTGCGGCAAGTGCCGCGTGCGGTTGCGAGACGGTCAGGCTCCGGCGATCGGCTCGTCTGCCCATCTGTCACAGGCGGAGCTTGATGCTGGTTGGCGACTGGCATGCACCACGCCGGTGACCGGTCCGCTTACGGTGGATATTCCCGACGCGACACCTGATGCCCACCCGCACACAATCCTGACCGACACCATCACGCACAACACGCCGCATGACCCTCGCCCCGTCGGCCATCTGGGCGTCGCCTTCGACCTCGGCACCACCACCGTGGCCGGCACGCTCTTCGATTTGCACACCGGACGCGAACTCGCCACGCGCGCCGCCATGAATCAACAGATCGCACGTGGTGACGATGTCATCAGTCGTATCGATGCCGTCCGCCGCGACGCGCGCGCCCTGACCGATCTACAACGACTCGCTACCGACACGCTTAACGTGATCCTGATTGACTTGAGCGAGAGTTGCCAGACGAGCGTTTCCGCCATCCGCGAGATGGTTGTCGCTGGCAACACCACCATGCAGCACCTGCTGCTCGGACGCGATCCGTCGTCGCTGGGCGAGGCCCCCTTCACGCCGGCCTTCACGGATGCCCAAACCGTGCCTGCGACCGAACTGAGGCTCCACGCACACCCCGATGCGCAACTCATGGTCTTTCCACAAATCGGCGGCTTTGTCGGTGGCGACACGGTATCCAGCCTACTGGCAACGCGGCTCGACGCACTCCCCTACCCGGCCCTGCTGGTCGATGTCGGCACCAACGGTGAGATCGTCTTACAGCACGAAGGACGCCTTTGCACGGCGTCCACCGCAGCCGGTCCCGCTTTTGAAGGCGCGCGTATCCGTCAAGGCATGCGTGCCACCGCAGGCGCAATCGACGCCGTCTGGCACGAGACGGACGATCTGGCTTGCCATGTGATCGGTGACGGTCCGGCACGCGGTCTCTGCGGCTCAGCCTTGGTCGATGCGGTGGCGGAGTTGCTACGACTCGGTGCCATCGATGAGACCGGCACGTTACGCGTTCCCGACGATGCGGCCCCAGATTTTGCACGCCGCTTTCAAAACGTCGATGACGAGGCGGCCGTCACTCTGGCTTGGAACGCAACAGGCGAACCTGCGGTTCGCCTCACCCAACAGGACATCCGCGAGTTGCAACTGGCCTCCGGCGCTATCCGCGCGGGCATCGAAACACTGCTGTGCGTTGTCGGCATAACGGCTCACTCACTGGGCGCGCTGTTGCTGGCTGGCGGATTCGGCAACACGCTGCGCATCGCCAACGCCATGCGCATCGGGCTGTTGCCGCGCATCGACGAGAGCGCTGTCCGTTTCATCGGCAACGCATCGCTCGCTGGCGCGAAACAGGCGTTGCTCGCGCAAGCAGAACGCGCGCGCGCCCAATCCTTGCGCGACCGCACGGAACACATCGAACTCGCGCAACAATCCGGCTTCTCGAATTGTTTTATGGAGCACATGCTCTTCCCGTCTGAATAAGGAGTCTCGACATGACATCTCTTCGCGCCCTTGTGGCCTGCTTCGCCGCTGTTCTGACGCTCACGGTCTGCGCCGACACGCTGGAAGAGCGTTTTGACGCGCCACCGGACAGCACCAAGCCCTACATGTATTGGTACTGGCTCAACAACAATGTCAGCGCGAAGGGAATCACCGCCGACCTCGAAGCGATGCGCCGTGCCGGCGTCGGCGAGGCCTTCATCGGCCACGTCATCAGCGATGGCATTCCGGAAGGGACCGTGCCGATTCTCAGCCCCTCTTGGTGGCAGCTTGTGGAGTTCGCCGTCCGTGAAGGCGAGCGGATCGGCGTGCGTGTCGGCATGTTCAACTGTCCGGGATGGAGTCAATCGGGAGGCCCTTGGATAACCCCCGAGCAGAGCATGCGCTACCTCGTCAGTGCCGAAACCCGCGTCGCGGGCGGAACGACCTTCAACGGCGAACCGGCCCGTCACGCCAAGGCCATCCAAGAGGTAGCGGTGATCGCGTATCCCGTGCCCGCGCAAGACAACGCGCTGGCACGTCCCACGCGTGTCGTGTGCGAGCCGGAGATCAACGGCCTTGCAGCCCGCTTGACCCGCACAGATGGCACGTCGCCCGTCAAGCTCCCGACCAAGCCGTTCACCCTGGACCTCTATTTTGACGCCCCCATGCCGCTCCAAACGTTGACGCTGGATTTTGGTGACTCTCCGGTGCGGCTGGCCGGTACGCTGACAACGGTGGAGAACGGCACCGCCACTCCGCTGCGCGACATCTCCATTTACCGGACGCGCCTCACCACCGCTATGGGGCCGCTGGTCGCAGCGCCGTTCGATTTCTCGCTCGCGCCCGTCACCGCCCGTCACCTGCGCCTGACCGTGAGCCGACTCGAAGGCGCACCGGTACTCCACGGGTTGCGTTTCTCCGGCGCTGCCCGCATTGATGCCGCTGTGGAAAAGCAGCTCGGCCGCATGTACCCCGAGCCCGTGCCGCCGGTGGATGCTTTTCTCTGGCCGCAACAGCCGGAACCGACTCCGGGCACGGCTGTGGATGCCACGCGGATTGTGGACCTCACCACGCGCGTCGCGCAGGACGGCACGCTCACCTGGCAGGCACCGGCGGGCCACGACTGGGTGATCGCGCGCATCGGCATGGCCTCCACCGGTGCCATGTGCGGCCCCACGCCACCGCAAGCACAAGGACTGGAATGCGACAAGATGAGCCGCGAAGCGGTTTCCGCGCACTTTGACGGCATGATCGGCAAGTTCCTAAAGCGTATTCCCGCAGATGCCCGACGCGGCTTCCAGCACATCACGCTCGACAGTTATGAGGTCGGTCCGCAAAACTGGACCGACGGAATGCGCGACATCTTCCGCGACACCTACGGCTATGATCCAGTACCCTGGCTCGCCTGCCTGAGCGGGCGCGTCGTTGCCTCACGCGAACAGACCGACCGCTTTCTGTGGGACTGGCGTCGGCTGGTCGCCGATCTGGTCGCGCGTAATTACGTGGGCGGTCTCAAGGCGGCTGCCAACCGCCACGGGCTCAAAACGTGGCTCGAAAATTATGGCCACTGGGGATTCCCCGGCGAATCCCTGCAATACGGCGGCGCCTCCGACGACATCGGCGGCGAGTACTGGCTATGGAGTTCACTGGGCGATGTCGAATGCCGCCTTGCCTCCTCCTGCGGCCACACCTACGGCAAGCGCGTGGTCTCGGCCGAAGCCTTCACCTCGGGCAAGAATTTCGTGCAGACGCCCGCGAACATGAAGACCCGTGGCGACTGGTGCATGACGCAGGGCATCAACCACTTCGTGCTCCACGTCTATGTGCACCAGCCCTACGCGGTGCAGCCTGGCCTCGTGCCTTGGTTCGGCGCGGATTTCAACCGCAACTCGACTTGGTTCGCCGAGTATGGGAAGGGCTGGACCGATTACCTGCGTCGCTGTTGCGCGCTGTTGCAGACCGGCACGCACGCTGCGGATGTCGCCTACTTTTTCGGTGAAGACACCCCGCGCATGAACGGCTTGCAATCTCCCGCCCTCCCCGCTGGTTACGACTTTGACTATATCAACGCGGAAATTCTACTTACGCACGCGACCTGTCAAAACGGTCGCCTCACTCTGCCCAACGGCCAGAGCTATCGTGTGCTTGTGTTGCCGCCTTCAGACACCATGACCCCGCGCCTGCTCGCGCGCATCGAAACGTTTGTGCGCCAAGGCTTGGTCTTGGTCGGCGCACCGCCGCAGCGGTCGCCGAGCCTAGCCGGTTATCCGGCGTGCGACAGCGAAGTGAAAGCTGTGGCAACGCGTCTCTGGGGCGATGCACCGCAGACGCCGCAACTCCGTCGCGTGCAACAAGGCCGCGTCTTTCACGGTTACACGCTGGAGCAGGTCTTCGACGAACTCGATGTGCCGCCCGACGTGGCGCACGCACCGCGCGAGTTGCTTTGGACCCACCGCACCCTGCGCGATGCCGACCTCTTTTTCGTCAGCAATCAAACCGAGAAGCCGCTTAAATGTGCACCCGAATTCCGCGTGACCGGACGCATTCCAGAAATTTGGGACGCGCAGACCGGCACCCGCTGCGCAAGCGCGCTGTTCGAAGCGGGTCCGCATGCCACGCGCGTGCCGCTGTGCTTAGAGCCTGCCGGTTCGCGTTTCATCGTCTTCCGCAAACCGCTGGGCAAGCATCCCACGGTGCATGTTCTGACGCGCAATGGCGAGACAATCGCTTCGTGTGCTGCGGTCACGCATGCGCCGACAGCTTCCGAACCGGGCAGCTTTGTCATGGCCGCAAGTGTGAAGCCGACCAAGACAATCCCGTTGCCGCAGCAGGCCACGCGCGGTGTGCAGCATCGCGATCAAAACTTCGTTGTCTTCCCCGCGCATGGCAATACGTGGGGCGACCGCCACTCCGGTGCCGGATTCTCTGTCGGCCGTAATGGCATCGTCGCTTTTGAGCATTGGCATCAAAACATCGCGCCGGTTCTGGTGTGGACGGCACCGACGCCGATCGAGCGGACCGTGCATGTGGCACTGGTTTATGTAAAAGGCAAGCCGTCGCTCTATATCGACGGACGTCTGGTGCATCAGGGTGTCGCCAGCGGACAGATCGCACATCCCACCGCCGATGAGGACGCGGCATTCGCAGGCATGTGCGACGGCCTTACGCTGACCGAGGGCACCATAACCGAGGCCGAGATCGTCGCTGCCGCGCAACGCGCACGCAAAGCCTCTGCCGCCGCACTGCCTGCGGTTGCCTGGCCGCCCGTGACCTATACCGCATCCGGCGCACTGACGTTGCACGCGCAAGCATCCGGCACCTATACAGCGCGGCTGTCTGACGGCACGGAGCGTCACTGGACGGTTGCCGCAGAACCTAATAGCACCCAGATCGAAACCGGAACTTGGACCGTCACCTTCCAACATCCGAACCGCGCTGCGCAGACCTGCCGCTGGGAGGCGCTCATGGATTGGAAAGACGCGGATGATCCGGACATCCGTTATTTCAGCGGCACCGCGGTGTACGAGACCCGATTCCCGTGGCAGAGCTCCGGCACCAATGCGCGTGTGATGCTGGATCTGGGCGAAGTGAAGCAGATCGCTGCCGTTACGCTCAACGGAAAGGATCTCGGCGTTCTCTGGAAAAAGCCGTTCCGCGTCGATATCACGGCTGCCCTACGTAGCGGCGACAACACGCTCACGGTCCGCGTGGCGAACACCTGGTTCAACCGTTTCATCGGTGATGAACAACTCCCCGACGACACCGGTGCCAACCCACAGGGTGTTCTTGAAACTTGGCCGGAGTGGGTGCTGTATAATACACGCCGACCCGAGCCCAGGCGCGTGACCCTCGTGAACCGCAAGCAAGTCAAAAAAGAGACGCCCCTACATGCATCGGGGCTGTTGGGGCCTGTCACCCTTTTCGAAAAGCTAGTTTTAGGCGAAGCCCCGTAAAACCATTGAGTTTGGGTGTGTGAAATTTTGGAGTGCGGTGACAAGAGTCGCGCTACGCGCGGGTCGCGGCACCGCTTTCTGGCCCGTCCGTACCAAAGCGGCGTCGCACGGAATACCGCTTGCCGCCGCCGCAAATCCATTCGTCAGACTTACGGAGATTTACCCGAGGTCGCGGATGCGCATGGAGGTTCGCACCGCGCAGAACTCCTTGCCGCACATCGAACAGTGATCGTCCGATGGCACACCTTCACACGCGCGGGTTTTGAGCCAGCGCGCACGTGCCTTTTCGGGATCAAGCGCCAGCGCAAATTGCGCCTCCCAATCGAATGCGAGTCGTGCGCGCGCCATCGCGTCGTCACGCTCGCGCGCGCCCGGCAAGCCGCGCGCCACATCGCCGGCATGCGCCGCGATACGGTAGGCAATCACGCCCTGATGCACCTCATCACCGTCAGGCAATCCCAAATGCTCAGCCGGCGTGACGTAACAGAGCAGCGATGCCCCGTAGGTCGCGGCGGCGGTAGCGCCGATACAGGAAGTGATATGGTCGTATCCCGGTGCGATGTCGGTCACCACCGGCCCGAGCACATAGAACGGTGCGCCGTCGCACACCTCTTGCTGACGCTCCATGTTCATTTGGATCTGATTGAACGGCACGTGCCCCGGACCCTCCACCATCACCTGCACGCCACGCGCGCGGCAGCGTTGCACCAACTCGCCCAGCACGGACAATTCAGCAAACTGCGCCTCGTCGCTGGCATCGGCAAGACAACCCGGACGCAGACCGTCGCCCAGCGAGACGGTCACGTCATGCTTCACCAGAATGTCGAGCACCTCGTCCCAGCGCGTATAAAGCGGATTCTCCATCTGGTTGCGTTTCATCCATTCGGCCATGATGGCACCGCCGCGACTGACGATCCCCATGATGCGCCGCATGGCCAGATCGACATGCCCGAGCAGCAGTCCAGCGTGGAGCGTCATGAAATCAACCCCCTGCTCGGCTTGCTCCCGAATCACCTGCAACAGCAGATCCGGGTTCATCACCGGCACGTCGCTTTCAAGGCGTGAGATCGTCTCATAGACCGGCACCGTGCCGAGCGGCACCGGCGAGGCGTCCAGCATGCCCTGTCGGATCGTCCGCAGATCGCTGCCCACGCTCAAATCCATCACGAAATCCGCGCCTGCCTTCAGCGCAATCTTCAACTTATCGAGTTCGTCGCTCTTGCCGGATCGGGTCGTTGAACGTCCCAGGTTCGCGTTAATTTTGGTGGTGAAAAGACGCCCCACCCCCACCGGACGCGCATTGGAATGGGCAGGATTCAACGGAATCACAGCGTGACCGCGCGCGATCGCATCGCGTACCTGTTCAGGCACCACCTTCTCATCCTGCGCCACGCGGTGCATGGCATCCGTGATAATCCCCTGCTGTGCGGCTTGAAGTTGTGTCATGTTATCGTTATTAACTATTCGTTATTCGTTATTAACTCTCTCAACGCGGACTTGCTCGACCGGCAGGCGGGCGGGCGTCCCCAAAACCGAAGCGGCCTCGCCAACCCAGACACCGGTACGGATCGACTCGTAGACATAAGCCTTACCATCAACCACCGCATCAAGCAACGACTTGCCGCATGCCAGCGCAGCGGTGATGGCCGCGCTCAACGAGCAGCCGGTGCCATGCGTCGAGATCGGCTGCACGATACGCGGTGTCGTAATGCGATAAACGCTTTCGCCGTCATACAGGAAATCTTCGGCAGCCTCTTCCGCTTCGCAATGCCCACCTTTAAGCAACACGGCGACACCCAGGGTGTCGCTCAACTCGCGTACGGCATCGACCATCGCGTCATGTCCCTCGATGGCATGGCCGGTCAGCACCTCCGCCTCAGGCAGATTGGGCGTGATGAGCGTCGCCAAGGGAAGCAGGGTTTCCGTGAGCGTTGCGACCGCATCGTCCTGCAACAGGCGCGCACCGCTGGTCGCCACCATCACCGGATCCATCACCTTGCTGATCCGGCTGTGCGGCAGCAGGCGGTCGGCCACCGCCGTGATCACATCCGGCGTGGCGAGCATGCCGGTCTTCAGTGCCGAGACCGCATAGGCTTCCAGCACCGCATCAAGCTGCATGCCGATAAAATCGGCATCTGCCGTCAAAATGCCGCGCACGCCAAAGGGGTTCTGTGCGGTTAAAGCGGCCAGCACGGTGCAGCCATGCACGCCGAACACATGGAAGGCGCGCAGATCAGCCTGAATACCGGCGTTGCCGCCGCTATCACTGCCTGCGATCGTCAACGCCACAACGCGACGCATGGAGCTATAATCAGGTTCGTTCTCGGTCATTTTATCTCCACCAACAACAAAAAAAGCGGACCGAATCCGGTCCGCTCAAAAAAGGCTACGCCTATTCCCTCGCGCCGGTATGATCCGGATCAGGTTCAACGGGTATGCTCTCAGCCGTCCGATGACGACACCCCGATGGCAATTGAGTTGAAGCATAGTACAATTTCGGTCAGCCCGCAAGCCCCGTGCGTTTGGTTTTGCACTCGCTTTCACTAATGCGACCCGTTATATTGGCTTCACTTCCAATCATGTGAATCATGTCTAGAAAACGGCCATGATAAAAATTTTTTCTTCGCCATACATCGCCGAGTGTGATCAGCTCCGCATGTTGCTGGAGTTGGCAGGAATTCGGAGCGACATCCGAAACGAGTTCGGCCACTCTATCGGGCTTGTAATCACCGGAGGCGTTGCGGAGTTCGCCGCGCCCGAAGTCTGGGTCGATGACAGCGACCATGCCGACGCCATGCAAGTCGTCCAGACTTTTATGCGGTCGTTGCGGGACGCTTTGAATCCGACGCCTGAACCCCCCGCCCGCGACGAATGGCATTGCACACACTGCGGCGAAACCGTCGATGCTGCACTGCACACCTGCTGGAATTGCGACGCTCCTCGTTAAGCCTAAAAAGAGCAGTTGAGCATGCAGATTTTGAGCAAAGCCCCGTAAACATTGGTTTCCGTTGAGATCCGCGCCGCACCTATTTGGTGCAGAACGCAATTTCTGATTGGAACCACGGAACACA
>DUPH01000310.1 GCA_012838435.1 Lentisphaerota bacterium
AAGAACATCCCGCCGACGCCGGGACTCACATACCAACGGGGCGACTCGCCCAACTCATTGGCACGCACAGACACAAAGGCCGCCAGGGCCAGAACACTAACAATACCGAAAACCTTCTTCATAAGAACCTCCTGAGTAACATAAACGGGGAACAGTTTAGCCTATCGCCTCCATGCATGCAACACGAAAATTTGAAAATTACAATTTTTTAAGGTTCGGGGGAAGAACAGCACGGTCCGCCACGTCCCCCGACGTGGCGGACCTAAGATGGATACACGCTGACACAGTTCGCGCAACAGACTGCGTTGTCCTGTGCACACCCCAAATGTCCAAACCTGGCGGCTTCCGGCGCAAATCTAATGATTAAGACCTGTCGCCGGGCGGCTGGGCTGAGTCAGCCCGCGCCTTCCGCATATTGATACGCAGGAGGCATGCCAAGCAATGTCAGGGCACAGCACTAAAGCTGCCAGCACGTTTCGGCCGGACGCTTGCATGTAGCGAAACGACACCACTCGGCACCCACCTCGTCGGTCAGCACCGCTTCGTCGGTCACCAGCGTCAAACACAACGGCCCAGCGCCGCGGCTACGCGCCACGTTCGCGACCAACAACGCCTTTTCAAAGCCATCGCCACGTCCGAAAGTCCATACCTCATCCGGCTGGGCCAACCGCGTGTCTTCGTCGTAGATCGAGATGTCCGGCAAGGCGGCGACACGTGCGACCACCTCGTCGTCCGACGCTTCAGCCAAAGCCGCCACGCTCACCGGATTGCGCTCCATCGCCGCCTTGATAAAGGGTGCCGCCGGCGTGCGTGACAAATCGCGCCATGCGTAGAAGGCCATGTCGGCCGTCTCGTTGTGCGCGCGCAGTGATTCCAGATGGGCAATCACCTCTTCGCGCGTCATATCGAGTGTCAACGCCAACGGGGCCGCCGCCGACACAAAACGCACGTCTGCGGAGGGCAACCGCGGTTCGGTATGGCAAAAGCGCACCAGTTGGTCAACCATCTCGTCCCCGCACACGCAGGCGTCACCGATCCGATCCCGTAACGCCTTGAGATCGGCCGGATCGCTGAGGTCAATCGCCCGCTCACGCACAAACTCCTCGATGTCGTCCAGCACGATCTTGTTCGGACAGCACGACATCGCGAACGTTTCCTGCGGAATCATCGCCAGTAACTTCTCGCGCGTGTTGTCCGTCACCTTGTAGGCGCTGTCCTGCTCAAAACTGAAGGCTTGCTCCAGCGTGACATAGCGGTCCACGCCGCGAATCGGCCAGCGAACCATGAAACATTGGTGGCAACGCGGATTCTGCCGCAAGAAATTGCCCAGGATTTCCGGCGTCAAGGGCGTGGTCAGATAGGCGCGCAGGCGTTCGGCAAAGCCGCTGTACACAACAGGATCGATCGACGCCTGCGGATAGAGCGTGTGGATCCAGCCGCTCGGATGCGAGACGATCGTGACCCGCTCGTTCTCCAAGGCGCGACGCGCCTGGCCGGAGATCTGCGTACCGTTGAACCACATCGCCTTGGTCACCAGCCGACGGTTGTTGGTCAGCACGCCGTCATCCACATCCACAAAGTTCTGCGAATGCAGCGGCGTGGCCATCATGAACACCTGCTCGAGCGGGACACCGGCCACCACATAGAGCGCCGCCGCGTAGAGCGCCGACAGCGACACGCATTCGCCCGCGCCGGTCGTGTAGCCCTCCTTGTGCTGGAAGGCGTCCATGGCCTCCACCGTCTCGGTTTTCCAGTACGGGATCACGTCGGAGTCGTACTTGTCCAGGCCGAAGTGCGTGCGGATGTCGATGTCGAAGTAGTAGGTATCCCCCTGATAGCCGAACAGCGCGTTGGACTGCGCGATCTCCTCGGGCGACAGGAACGGCGCGAACCGCGCCAGTTCGCGTTTCTGGTTGGTCAGCCCCCACGTTTCCAGATCGAGGTTGAAAACGTAGTGGTCTATGATGTACTGCTTCAAGCGTTGCAGCCGACGGTAGGGCTTCATCTTGCGAATCCCCTTGAACCAAGGGTCGTCGCGCCACAGCCAGATCCGCGGCGACATGATGTTGGCCAGCACCAGGCTGTACATCAGCTCGGGAAATACAAAGACCTCCATGTCCGACAGCGTCACCGCCGCCGAACACCGTTCCAGATCGCGCGCGTCCATCACGGCCATCTTACCTGTCGCTCAACGCCGCCACGCCGGGCAGTTCCTTGCCCTCGAGGAATTCGAGCGAGGCGCCGCCGCCGGTGGAGATGTGCGTCATCTTATCGGCCAGGCCGCTCTTGTTGACCGCGCTCACGCTGTCGCCGCCGCCGATGATCGACACCGCGCCGCTCTCGGCCACGGCCTTGCAAACGCCCATGGTGCCGCCCGCGAACTTCTGCATTTCGAAGCACCCCATCGGCCCGTTCCACACCACCGTCTTCGCTTCCTTGATCGCGGCCGCGTACAGCTCGGTGGTCTTGGGACCAATATCCAACGCCATCCAACCCGCCGGGATGTCGTTGCCGACGATCTGCGTGTTGGCTTCGGGATCAAACTTGTCGGCCGCGACGTTGTCGACAGGCAACAGGAACCGCTTGCCTTTGGCCTTGGCCTTCTCGATCATGTCGCGGGCATAGTCGAGTTGATCCTCCTCGCACAGCGAATTGCCAACGTCGTGCCCCTGCGCCTTGAGGAAGGTGTAGGCCATGCCGCCGCCAATGATCAGCGTATCCACCTTGTCCAGCAGGTTCTTGACGACCGCCAGCTTGTCCGACACCTTGGCGCCGCCGAGAATCGCCACGAACGGGCGGGTCGGGTTCTCAACCGCATTGCCCAGATACTCGATCTCCTTTTCCATCAGGAAACCCGCGACGCTCTCCTTCGCGAACTTGCAGACCACCGCCGTGGAAGCGTGGGCGCGGTGCGCGGTACCGAAAGCGTCGTTGCAATAGATGTCGCCATAAGAGGCGAGCGTCTTGGCCAGTTCTTCGCGCTTCGCCTTCAACTCAGCCTTCTTGGCCGCCAGTTCCTCATCGCTCATACCCTCGGCCGGCTTGACCTTGCCGTCCTCAGCCTTATAGAAGCGGGTATTCTCAAGCATCACGACACCGCCCGGCTGGAGCGCCGCGACTTCAGCAGCGGCCTGCGCGCAATCCGGCGCGAAAACGACCGGCTTACCCAACAGACCGGACAGATGCTCGGCCACCGGCTTCAGCGAAAACTCCGCCTCATAACCCTTGCCCGACGGACGGCCGAGGTGGCTCATCAGCACCAGGCTGCCGCCGTTATCCAGCACATACTTGATCGAAGGCAGCGCCCCCTTGATACGGGTGTCATCCTTGATCACGCCATCCTTGATCGGCACGTTGAAATCAACGCGCATCACAACACGCTTACCCTTCAAGTCTACATCACGCAAAGTCTTTTTGTTCATTTTAGTCTATCCTTTTTCGGGTTGAAAAATGGGCGTCATGGTAGCACATCCGCCGGAGAGAGAGAATAACGAATAGCGGTGGGCGAAAGTAATAAGTAAGAGGTAAGAGGTAATGAGTAAGAGAACGCAGAACTCAGAACATTGAACGCCCAACGCAGAAGTAAAACTCCTGAATCCTCAATCCTAACTGCTAACTCCGCGCACAGCGCGGCTGCGCCTTCGCGTGAAACAGCCGAGCAGTGCTTTTACACTCATCATTGCGAGCCACTGCGTGATCACACCAACCGATTTTGCTCCCGATGCTCCGCAATTACCCTTCTACTGTGCCCACACCTTGAAAGGTGTGGAAGTAGAAAACGACAGTCAAACAGATAAGGAAACATCAAAAAAACCCAATGTTTACTAGGGTTTATTCACTATTGCTCCCTTTTCCTCTCTGGGCCTTATTTCCACACCTTGAAAGGTGTGGAAGAGGAGCACATGTTTTTCTCAGGCTCCGCTTACGTC
>DUPH01000311.1 GCA_012838435.1 Lentisphaerota bacterium
CCCCCACCCAAGACAACCCCTGCGATTTTACATGTCCTCATGTTATCTCCTTCCACCATGAAACCGCCGACCCACAATCCGCCACCTTTTTACGCGAATCGTCATCTTGAGTCAAGCGGGAAGGCAGAGCGAATCGCGCCCGGCAATTGACAGCCCGTTGTTCTGTCGGATACAGTGGAATCATGTACGCGCATCTTCATGAGTTTCTCCATGCCTGGCTGAAGTTTTTCCGACCGCTCGTCCTGCTTCTCGTTTTCGTCGGCGTCGGTGTTTTCGCTGATGATGAACGCCCGCCAGCCGTTACGCGCGCACCGGAGTGGACGGCCCTGTTCGAGCGCACCTCCGGCTGGCTCGGCGCGGACGGTGTCTATTCGGTCCCCCTGAACGGCTATGACGCGGCCGTCGGAGCGCGCTCGGCAACGTGTACGCTCTTTCTATTCAGCGATACGCGCATCGGCGAGGCGGACCCCCAGACACGCGTCATTACAGGCGGCGGCATGCCGTCTCACTCCGCCGCGATTCTCGACGGTACCGCACCGCGCCGCGAGGCGATCTCGTTCCACTTTGGCGAGCGGGCTGACGGCGGTCTCGGCCACCTCTTCACCGGCACGCACGCTTGGCTGAATGACGGCATTGCGATCGGCGATTCCGTCTTCATCACCGCTTTCGCCGAAAAGGGTTGGAAGCCGGTGCGGCTTGATCTCATCACCCTGCCGCTGGTCAACGGTCGGCCCGATTTCAAGCGTGTGCGCGTCCGTCCCGATATCCCGTTGCTCTACAAGGACGAAACATTCGACATCATGTTCGGCGTCGCTCTCATGGACCTCTCCGAAGCGGCGGGCGCCTTCCAACCGGACGGATATGTCTACGCCTACGGGTACCGCGACAACAAACAGCGGGGTTCGCGCAAAGATGCGGTGGTGGCGCGTGTGCGGCGTGAGGCGTACGCCGATCCCGCGCAGTGGCGCTTCTGGGATGGTCATGCATGGAGCCCGGATATCGCCGTCGCCGTGCGCGAGGCCGCCACGCTCCACCGCCGTATCTCCACCGAGTTTAGTGTCACACCGATCAGCGAGGGGCTGTACCGCGGCAAGTTTCTGATGGTCTACTGCCGTGACGTGCAGACGCCCGATATGATGATCGCGGTTGGCGAAACGCCCACCGGCCCCTTCGGCGACGGCATCCTTATCCACCGTGCGCAGGAGCCTGAAATCTACAATCCCTCCAATGGCGGCACCACCTACACGTACAACGCCAAAGCGCATCCGCATCTCTCTCCGCCCGGTCGCCTGCTGATCAGCTACAATGTCAACCAGAGCGGCAGTTTGCCCAAGACGACCGAGATCTATCGGCCCCGCTTCTTGTGGCTCGACCTCCATCGCCGCGCTGCGCGCGCGCCCTAAAAAGTCTGGGGCTTTTTCAGATTGCGCCCGCGCGGGGTCTTCCCTAAGATAGAGACCAGCAAATATGGCTCTCTGTTCCACACCGCTTACGCCTGAGTGCGAAAAAGAAATCGCTCGTTTGATCGATTTGATGCCAGAGGTTGAGTTGGACATGCTTGTCGCTACCGAGCCCGCCTTCCAGAGGGGTGGTTTTCGTGCTGGCAACATCCCGGTCCTGCGGAAGCGTCTGCACCAGATCGTCTGCGGCGCGGGCGAGGTGTCGGATAAGTTGCGATGCATTCTCGCGCGGCGTTCGCGCACATGTACACTCACGGGACTGATCGCGATTGACACCCTGATCGAAGCCCGTCACGCCTTCGCTGCGCTGCTCGGCGCACCGGCGTTGCTGGTCGCGCTGCTGCTCGATGACCGCGATGAGGTTCAGGAGTACGCCGAAGACTGGATGCAGCGGCCCGACGCATTTCACGCCATTGAGCCCGACAAAGCCGTTGAGTACCTGCGTGACCTTTTTGCCGATCTCCACAGCCTGCTGGGACGTGTGCCGGATGGTGATGACATGGGTGTCACGCTGACACGTGAAGCATGGCTCGCTCAAAAGGAGCGGCTGGAACAACGACTGCGCGACTTCAAAACTGAGAACCGCCGTCTGAAAGGGGTGGAGGGGCAGCTCAAGAATCTTCAACGCGAGAAGGATGAAGTTGTCGAACAGCGCGATACGGCCCGCCAACGCGAAAAAGAGCTGGGCGAAACCCTGCGGCAGTCCGAGCGTAAGCTGGAGGAAGTGACCGTTGAACTGAAGCGTGAACAAACGCATCGCGAGGAGCGTGTGGCCGCAGCCGTCGATCGGGCGCTTGCGCAGGAGTTTCACGGTTGGCTCGGCCAGGCGCGCGAGGTCGAGCGCGACGTGCATCAGACCGCGCCGCATGCGGAACTGCTCGCACGGGCCGAAGCCGCCTTGAGCAAGCAGGCCGAGGCCGACCGTCACAGCGGCAACCGCGCCCGATTGACCGAACGGCGTGAGCAGGTTGCGCAGACGCTGGCGACGGTGCGCGCCGCGCTCCGCAACGCATTGCGCCCGACGGCCGACCTGCAAGCAGTGGAGAGTGAACTCGCTGCTGAAATGTTGCGCCTCGACAATCTGCTCAATCCTAACGCTCCCGCCTCGGCGCTTGAAGACGCACTGACCGCGCGATTTCAGGATGTGGGCGACAACGCTTTGCCGCGTTTGCGTACATTCCTTGACGATTTGGCCAAGCTGCATGTGCTGGATGCACCGGCCATGGCTCGCTTGAAAGAGGCCTTCCAGCGGCGTATAGCCGCGATCGAGGCGTTGGGTGTGCCGCCGCCACCTCAGGCCGAGGACCTGCCGCCAGAGGCTGCCCTGCTGTCGCGCGCGCTCTGCGGCGAGACGCCGGCCATTCTGTTGCTGGATGGCCACAACGTGCTTTACGGGCTGCCATCCCGCTATAACCCGCCGCGCGGTGCCTCACTCACCGAGTCGAAAAAGCGTGAGATGCTCGTTCGCGATGTCGTGCGCCTGGTCAGTGCCTCTCCCGCGCTGCGCACGCAGATCGTCTTCGACGGCCCCACCCGTACGGATACGTCGGTCGCGCCCAACGTGACCGTGACCTATTCCGGTGGGGAGGGCGAGCATCGCGCCGACAATGTGCTGCTCGATAACATCCGCTTCCACACGTTGGAGTCGTCCAAAATCCAGATTCTTCTGGTCACCGATGACAACGACCTTCGTGCCCAAGCCCGTCGGCTTGGTGCGCAGTGTCTGTTTGTACCTGATTTTGGAGCCTTTATCCCGCATTGACAAAACCGAGAGTCTTGCAAACCCCTTGCCTACAGGTGTGGCACGGGCATCTTGCCCGGGTTTCATGGGCGGGACGCCCATGCCACGAGAGGTTTTGCAAGAGCCTTAAAACCCGCTATGCAAACCATTCGCATCACTGATCTTCCGAAAAGCCGCGCCGTCACCGAGACCTTTCTCGATGGGACGCTGGCCGTGATTTCGCGTTCGGGACTGCACGCCACCGAACGTCTGCTGCTCGCCAATCTGCCGTCACTCGACGCCGCGCCGGAGGGGGCGCTCCTGACTGCGGGCAACCGGAGCGGCTGCATCGCTCTGGCGGCCGCAGCGCGTTTTCCGGAGCGTGCACTGGCGTGCCATGCATTCGACCTGCACCATGCCCGCGCCATTCAGCGCACGTTAGCGGCCCATGGTGCCCATCCGCGTTTTACGCATGATCGCGAGGTGCATCTGTGCGACGAGACTCTGGCCGACACGTTGCCGGACGTCGCTTCTGACCAATCGGCGGTTGCGGTCCATTGCACGACTTCCTTGCCGGATGGCCCTTTCGCCGCCGCGCTCTTTATGTCCACCCCCGGCACCATGACCGGAGAGTTGGTGTTGGATCAGCTTGAAGAGATCCACGCGCGTCTGGTGGACGGCGGTCTCTGCCTGATGGCCTGCGAAGCCAGCAGCGCCGCGCTTTTCAAACAGGTGCGCGCCATTTTCGGCACGTTGCGTGTTCGCTTCGATAAAAAGGGCGTCTGTTGCTGCATCGCCAAGAAAAAAGGGGCGCTGGCGCGTGTACGGGATTTTAGCGCCACCTTTCCCGCTTCGTTGCCTGGCCTTGAACCCTGTCCGCTCATCTCGTTGCCGGGCGTTTTCTGTCACCGCCGACCCGATACCGGCGGACTCGCTCTGGCGGAAGTCGCGGCCCGCGATCTCACTCCCGGCCAGCACGTCTTGGACATGGGTTGCGGTTGCGGGCTGGTCGGTATCCTGCTTGCGCGCAGTCAGCCGGATGTGCGCGTGACATTCATTGATGCGCATGCGCGTGCCTTGTTTGCCACCCGGCGCAACCTTGAGAGCCTTGGTTTGCTTGACCGTGCGACGCTTGTGCTTTCCGACTGCGGCCTGCCGCAGTCGGATGCGTGCTTCGATCTCTTTGCGGGCAATCCGCCTTACTACTCCGATTTCCGGATTGCAGAACTGTTTATCCAAACCGCGTACGACACACTGAAGCCCGGCGGCGTCTGCCTGACGGTCGCCAAAAATGCGCGTGCGCTGCAAGAGCGGCAGGCGGCCTGTTTCGGAGAGACGGAGGTCGTGCCCCGGCGCGGTTATGGCGTTGTCAGGAGTATCCGTCTGTGACGTTGTGACATCTTAGAACATGTGGTATCTTGCGGACAACAGCGAGGGACGAGCGCCTGCTCGTCCGGGCGGCGTTTCACGCCGCCACACGGGCAAGATGCCCGTGCCACGCGGCCCCCTAGCGCTAAACACCTGTCCCTTAGTTGCGCCCTCCGGCTTGTGATCGGGCTCGCGGAGCGCCGCCATTTTGCGAACGCCGATTACACGTGAATCCGCTGGACGATCTGCCGCAGGGTGGTGTATGCTGTTTTCGCTGGCCTCGGAGTTTGCGCGACCATGCGTTTTGGTTTTTTTTCATAATGCCTGTGGGTCATAGGAGGAGGGCTCCGAAGCCAGTGCAAAAGGGAGTCAGGACATGAACAGAAGGGATTTCATCAAGGCCGGCGGGAGTGCGTTCACCATTGCGTCCGTCAGTACGCTTTTCGGCGCGGCGACGCCGTCGAAGAAGATGCGCCTGTGCGTGGTCGGTTGTGCACGTACGAAGGATCACGGCAATGGTTTTGTTGTGGACCCGACGGGTGCGCGCGGGCGGGGCTTCCAAGTGATGAGCCGCTTCGCAGAGTTGAAGAATTGCGAGATCACCGTCCTTTGCGATGTCGATGTGACGGCGCTGGATGATGCGGCGTCTGTTGTCACGAAGATGACTGGACGCACGCCCGCCAAGGTGAAGGATTTCCGCGAGGCCGTCCGCCGCGACGATGTCGACGCCGTCCTTGTGGCGACACCGGATCATTCGCACTGTTACATCGGCATCGAGGCCATGAAGGCGGGGAAGGCGCTCTACCTTGAGAAGCCGATCGGTATCGCGGCGGGCGAGGCAGAGACTCTCGCCGAGGTCCAGCGCAAGACAGGCCGGGTTTTCCAACTCGGGACGCAGCGCCGCAGTTCGCATGCGACGAAACAGGCGATCAACTTTATCCGCTCAGGACAGATCGGCAAACCGCGCTGGGCGAAGGCGTGGTGTCTTTCGGACCGTCCCGCGATCCGTAATGTGAAGCCGGTCGCCGTCCCTGCCTGGATGGGGGCCGATGGGTGGGACCTCTGGCAGTGCTGTGCGCCGCGCCGCGCGTACCGCTCGAACATTGTCCACTACAACTGGCGCTTCTTCAAGGGTTACGGTACGGGCGACCTGCCGAACAACGGCCTCCACTTTGTCGACATCGCGCGCTGGGCGCTTGATGCCGAGTGGCCGGAGCGTGTCTACGCGGGGGGCGGCAAGCTCTTCTACGAAGGCGAGGACTTCGAGTGGGAGGATACGCACATGTTGACGGTGCAGTTCCCCGACAAGAAATTCCTGACCTGGGAGGGGTGCTCACATTCGGGCGCCCAGCCGTTCATGGGCAAGTGGACAGGTACACTCGTTTACTGCGATGACGGTCTTGCGTTTTTCGGTCCGAGGGGCGAGTCGGCGATCTATGACCGCAAGGGGAAGAAAGTCATCAAGGAGTGGGACGCTGCGGACACAGGCGATCAGGAAGGGGACACCCGCCTCTCCGATCCGATCCGCGCGTGCGACATCTGGCATGTTCAGCGCTTCACGGACTGCGTGCTTGCGGGCGACCTCAATACGGCGCAACCGATCGACAGCTCCCTCAAGTCGAACCTTCTCACCGAACTCGGCAACGTCTCGCTGCAGACCGGTGACGCCGTGCACGTCGATTCGGCGACAGGCAAGTTGAAGGATCCGAAAGGCCCCGCATCGAAGTTCTGGATGCCGCCGTACGAACCGGGCTGGGAGTTGAAGGCGTAAGCGACCGGCGAAGTTTTTCTCACACAAAGGCACAAAGGGCACGAAGGTTTTTGGTATTCACGCGAAGACACGAAGACGGCGCGTGAAACTTTCTAATCAAAGGAGTGCGGAAATGAACATGACAAGACGAGGGTTCATGGGGGCGACTGCTGCCGCAGGCGCGGGATTCATGGCGGCGCCGGTGTTGAGCCAACAGGAGAACGCTGGACTCAAACGGTGCGAGATAAAGGATCCTTCAAAGCCGCTTAGGGTCGCGATCCTTGGGCTTGGCAGAATGGGGGGCGGGTTGGCGTCCAGCGTCGCTTGGACGAAACTCGCGAAGATCGTCGCCTTGGTGGATCCTGATCCGGCGATGATACGGGGTGTCAAGCGGAAGCTGGCCTCGATGAAGGAGCTCAGCATTGACACGAATGGCATCGCCGAGTTCGATGATTACCGCGAGTTCTACAAGCAGATGGCGGACGGAGTGGACGCCGTTTTCATCGCGACGCCGAACCATCACCATCTGATGCCGGCCCTGCTGGCGTTCCGGAACGGTATCCACGCATACATCGAGAAGCCGCTTTCCTTTACCGTGGAGGAGGGACGGCGGATGCTCGCGGAAGCACGCAAGCACCATGCCGTCACGCAGATGGGGCAGTGGGGGCACTCGCAGGAGGCCGTGCGGCGTCTCGTGGAGTACATCGGAGCAGGCGCGCTCGGGCAGGTCACTGAAGTGCATACTTGGACGCAGCGCTTGAACGGGCGCATGAACAGGTTGCCGCCGGAGGAGCCGGTCCCGGCAGGGATGAACTGGGACAGTTGGATCGGACCGTCGCCCCATACCGGTTTCCGCAGCGGACGCGAGGGACTCCATCCGATGGGCTGGTACAGTTGGAAAAACTTTGGCAGCGCCACGCTCGGCAACATGGGCAATCACATCCTCGATCCCGCGTTCTGGTCGCTGAACCTCGGCGCGCCGGAGAGCGTCCGCGTGACGGACGTGAGGCATGGATCGGAGGATTCGTGGAACCTGCGCGACCACGTGATTTGGAAATTCCCTGCACGCGGTAATCTCGCGCCGGTGACGGTTCACTGGTATGACGGCCTCAAGGGGGATACGCCGTGGGACGATACCACATGGTTTGTCGGCGGCTCGACTTCCAAGCTCATCAAGGACCGCAAGGTTTGGTTCACGCCGCCGCTTCTGGAGGAGATCGAGAAAAAATACAACGTCGATCTTGGTGACGACGGATCGATCTTTGTCGGCGAGAAGGGGTATATCGTGATGGGCTGTTTCGGGGAATGGATACGCTTTTTCCCCGGGGAACTGAGCAAGCCGTCGCCGGAGAAGACGATTCCGCGTGTGAAGGGCGGACATCAGGTCGACTTCCTGCGCGGCTGCATGGGAGGTCCCGTGCCTTGCGCGAACCTCGAATATTCGCAGCGCCTGAACGAGGTGGTCATGCTCGGCGTGGCGGCGATCGCGGAAGACAGTGGCGACGAACTCAAGTGGGACGCCAAGGCGGGCCGCTTCACCAATAAAGAGAGCGCGAACACATTCCTGAAGCGCAGCTACCGCAAGGGCTGGGAGATATAAGCCTAATGCGGGCGAAGCCCGCAACGCAATTCAATCTCACACGAAGGCCACGAAGACCACAAATTTTCCATTTTTGCGCGCCACCCAAATGCCGTCCTCCAGCACTTGTGTCGGGCTTGCGAAGCGCTGGGAGGGGCAAGCGTCCGCTTGCCCGCGGACGAGCGACGCTCGTCCCTCCCGGTGCTCTGCGAGGGAACCTGAGACCATCCCTCCGCGCAGCGGAAGGCGGCTCGTGGGGACACTCGCCCTCCAACCTTCGCGTCTTCGCGCCTTCGCGTGAAACAACAGAGCAGTGCTCCCAAAAAACCTTAGTGCCCTCAGTGTCTTCGTGTGAGAAACAACTTGTTTATTATTTGCCCCAAGGCTTGCCCGGCAGCGGCGCCTGATCGTCGCCGTACTCCGGCATCGGCACATCGCCCGCCTCGAAATCCTGCCAAGTCGGCTTGCAGGCGAGGTTGTAGTAGGGCGAGTCCTTGTTTTCGAGGATATCCGACATGCGGATCGTCTGGCCGGTATAGGCCGAGATGCGGCCGATGACTGCACAAGCCGTGGACATCGCCACCGCCTCGCCCTCGTTCATGATCGGGATCTGGCCGAGCAGACCGCGCAGCAGATTCTCGTGTTCGATCACATACGGGTTGCCATCCTTGATCGGGTAGGTGTTGCCGTTCAGCGTGTAGCTGTCGCCTTCGAGCTTCAGGGCCTCGCCGCCGACCTTCTGGATCCTGCCACCACCCGAGATTTCGAACTGCTCGGTACGGAAGCGCTCGCCCACGAAGCTGCTGGTTCCGCCAATCTGGCGGCACTGGCTGTGGATGCGGATGCCATCGCCGTAGTCGAAGTCGACGCCGAAGAAGTCGTACTGGTTGCCGGACACGCGACGCGTGCGCGCACCAAAGGCGCCAGCCGTACGCGGGTAGCGACCGATGAACCAGTTCGCGACGTCCAGGTTATGGACGTGCTGCTCGACAATGTGGTCGCCGGACAGCTCAGTCCAGTTCACCCAGTTGCTGCACAGGTAGGCATCGTTCTTCATGCCTTCCTTGCGTGCGCGCACCCACGGCACCGTGCCGTTCCAGTACACCGCGCCGCCCAGTATCTGGCCGACCTTGCCCTGCTGCAACGCCAGCGCCTGCAACAGATAGCCCTTCTGGTGGCGACGCTGCGTGCCGGCCACCAGCGCGAGGTTCTTCTCCTTGGCCAGCTTGGCCGCCGCCAGGAACTGACGCACGCCCGGTCCGTCGACCGCCACCGGCTTCTCCGCGAAGACGTGCTTGCCGGCCTTGATCGCCGCTTCAACGTGAACCGGACGGAAACTCGGCGGCGTGGCCGTCACGATGATCTCGCAGTCAGAGGCCACGACCTTCTTGTAGCTGTTCGCATCCCAGAAGGCGTTCTTCTCGTCGCAACCGAACTTCTTCGCGGCGTTCTTGGCGCGATCTTCAAAGAAGTCACAGACGGCCACCAGTTTGGCGTCATGGCCGAGGCTCTTGGCCGCCTCGATGATCTGTGCCATTGCGCCTACGCAGCGTCCACCCGCGCCGATCATGCCGACTTTGAACACGCGCGGCGCATTCTGCGCGATTGAAATGGTCGGTGCCGCCGCCATCATCGCCGCGAACACACCTGAACTCTTAATGAACTCTCTACGGTTTTGCATCTCTCTCTCTCCTACTAACTCACTAATGCACTAATGCACTAATTAACTAACAAACTTCCTCACGCCATCGCCCACTGCTCGCGCAGCAACGTGACCATGTTGCGGATCAACCGGATTCTCTCCTCCTGCGGCAGCCCCTTCTTGGGATCCTCAGGATTCTTGGGCCAGCCGCCCTCAAAGCTGACCGCGCCGCGGTAGCCGATGAGTTTGAGGCCTTTGAAGCCGTCCACATAGTTGTCGGCATCGCGGTGCACGCCGGGGATGATACGCTCTTTCAGACCCGCGATATGCACGTGCGTCAACAGTTTGCCGCCGCTGATAAAGGCACCCATGAAGCTGGTTTCTTCCAGCTCCATGTGCCAGAAATCGCCCATGACCGTTGCGCCCGGACCGATATCCGCCGCGATGCGCGCGCCGTCCGCCACCTGCCGCAGGAAGGGGGTTTCGTTGCGCCGCAGCGGCTCCAGCACGATCGACGTGCCGTGCTTGTGCGCGTGTTCCGCCAGCCGCTTGCCGGTGTTCTCGACAAAATCCTTGCGCAATTCCTTGGCGGTCAACCACCCCGGCTCGCTCAGCTTGCCGCGCGCCGGGCAGATGATCAAGCCCACCGACTTCATCTTACCGAGTGCCTCGATTACCGGCAGGAACTTCTGCACTTCGGCTTCGCGCTTCTCCGGCTCCGCATACGCAAAATTGCTCGGTCCACAGGCTGTGGCGATGAACAGCTTGCGCCCTTTCATCGCATCAAGCAACGCGTCGCAATTTTTGATCGGCCAGTCACCCGAGGGAATCTCGACCGCCGAGAAGCCGTTCGCCTCAAGGAAGTCCAGCTTCTCTTTCATCTCGCCGCCCGGGATCGCTCCCCATTGCAGGCACAGGTTCAGTTCGGCCGGTTTTTCCGGCGGCGTCAACTTTGGCATTCCGCTGCCTCCACTCGCCTGAGCCGCAGCGGTACGTGGCGCACTGCACATTGCAGCAGCTCCGGCAACCGCCGAAGATGTCAGGAAATCGCGTCTCTTCATCAATCAACTCCTCCTCAATAAATCGCCCGATTAACAATTCATATCATCTCGGATGATACCACGGCACCGCTTGCCGGGTCAACATCGCCGTAAAAAAGGAGTTTCCCCAAAAAATCTGGTCATTCCAGAAAGACCAGTCCGAGCGGGTTTGATTCGGGGTCTGGCGGCTTGTAGCCGTACCATTTCCCGTGGCGCGTGAAGAGCC
>DUPH01000312.1 GCA_012838435.1 Lentisphaerota bacterium
CCCAGCCGCTCGGCGTCGTCGCACGCCCACAGGCTGCGGTCAGCGGCCATCTGGTCGAGGACGGCGTGAATCAGGGTGCCGAAGGCCAGCGCGTCCAGCTCGCGTTCGCGGTCGTCCTGCGGCTCCATGTCGAGCACATGCTTCAGGTAGAACAGGAGCGGACTTTCCAGATAGTCGCGGAACAGCGTCGGACTCAACACCTGCTTGCGCCGTTGGTTGAGGCTGTCGGACGGTACGCGCCCCGGATCGAGTTTGAATCCGATGGTGAAGGCCGATGCCGTGCCCGGCGGCGGTATCTCGCGGAAAAGTTTTTTCGCGCGCGCCACCAGCTCGGAGTCGGGGCACCGAAAGAGCAGGCGCGAGGGACGGAGCGGGTCGCCGCCAGCGGAGGTCTTGCCGACAATCAGGATCACGCGCCCCCCGCTGCGGCGTTGCGCGAGTAGCGCTTCCAGCACGTAGGCATCGCGTGCTACGCGTAGGCGGTCGTCGCGCAGACCAAGCCGGGTGCGTAGCGAGTCCGGCAGGAAAATGTCGCCCATGTGGCCGTCAGGCACAAAGCCTTCATTCATGCCGGCCACAAAGAGCAGCGGCGCGGGGTTCCACGCCAGTTCCAGCCACCCTTCAAGGTCGAGCGGTTCGCCTTGCCGTTCAGGCTTGACGCTGCTTTCGTGCAGGCGGGCGAGCAGGATGTCGGCACCGTCCTGACTGCCCCGTGCGTCTGCTCCGGCTTCTTCCAATTCGCGCAGGCAATCATCGAAAATGGTGACGGCTTGCTGAAAGGCCGCGTCCGTCCGGTTGGTTGAATCAAGCAGGCGCGGTTTGTAAATCTGCTGCAAGACCGTGCGCAATCCCGCCGCCAGATCGCCCTGCGTCAGGTGCTCGCGCCACGCCCGCACCAGCGTCACGGCATGTTGCGGCACTGCGGGCGGTTGATGTCTAGGGTCTGCGGCTTCCCGTTCGTGAAGGTCGTCCAGCGTGACCGGCAGGAACTCGGACTGAAACGCATCGAGCTTCCGCAGCACGTCAGTACCGTCGCCGATCGCGTCCAAGACATCCGGATGGCGCAAGAGGGCGGCGACCTCGGCATAGCCGTCAGAAGCGCGCAGGTCGAGCAGCGCATGCACGAGCCGGGCGAGCGGCGTTTGCGTGAAGGGCTGGTTCTGCGGATCGAAAGCCGGAAGGCCGAGATCCGCCAGCGCGCGCTGCAGCGGCGCGACGGTTTCGCGATCGGGAACACCGATGGCGAGCTGTGGCCGCGACGCAGTAGGGCAGGGCTGCGCCTTCAGCGCTTCCGCCACCGACTGAGCGATGCGTGCGGCCTGGTCGTCGGGCGTGGCCTCCAGCCACAGATCCTCGTCGTTCAACGCGATGGGTCGACGCGCCCACGCATCCGGCACGGGACGTCCCCAGGCGTCGAACGCGGCGGCCTCGCTCTCGGGCGCTGCGATGAGGATGTCCACGATGGCGCCGTCCTCGGCCCAACGCGCCAGCAGCTTTTCGAGCAACCGAGGGGGATCAGGCACGGCGGCCACGATGATGCGCTCGACTTCCGCCGGCCGCGCGCTGTCACGGACATGGGCGAGTTTGGCGTCGACCGCATCGCGCAGTCCCCACGCCGTTACCTGCTCACGGTAACGGCCTTCGAGCGCTTTCATATCGGCCCAGCGCTCGGTCTCCTCGAATGCGTCGTCGAGATCAGCAACGTCCGCCAAGGTGAGGCCGCCGTCGGCCAGTTCCTTCCGCAACTGCTGAAGCTGGCGGGCGATTTGCAACGCCCATGCGGTTGTAGCCGGACGCTTGTCGCCGGCCCCGAGAAAAGCGCGGAACTCATCCGGTCCGGCCGCTTTGAGCACAGCCGTCCAAGCGAGCAGACTTCGGAAGCCCGACGCCATGCCCGGCGCTTGCGGCGGTGCCAGCAAGACGGGCGGCGTGACGATCTCCGGCCCGATGCAGGCGACGCCCCGCGCGTCTGCGGCCAGCGGCAGTGCGCCGCGCAGCCGCCAGCTCGACTGGCGGGTCGGCGCGATCACGACGGTACGGCGCAGATCCAGCAGGCCGCCGTCCGCCTGCGCCAACAAAAAGGCGGGCACGGTCTCGCAAAGCGGCCGCTCCCATCCGATAAATGTCCGTGTTAAAGGCATGCTCATAACCGATTACTGTCCTGGCCCGACCTCGATCAGGCGGAAGTCATGGCGCGGAAGGGACAGCTTGAACCGCCCTCCGGCTGTGCGTTCGATGGGCTCGCCGGTTTCGGCGTTGCGGGCTACGGCATCGGCGGGCACCCCGAGTGCCGCCAAATCGAGCGCGAGCGAGACATCGCCTCCCGGACCGTAACTTGAGACGGCGAGGAGTGCGCGTCCCGCGCGCGCCATCACGATTGTTTTCGCCGGTGCGCCTTCGGTCTTTACAGGCTGGTTCGCGTCCCAGTAGCGCCAGACGCGGCAGTCGGGCAGACCGTATCCGAAGTTCGCCAGCAGCGCGGTGGTGCGCACGTGGAGCGGGCCGTACCAGAGGCCGCACTTGATCTCGTGCGTGAGCGACACGCCCAGTGCGCTGCGCGTGATGCGCTCGTCGCCGTGGAAGAGGTTGTGCCAGACGCTGAGGCAGCCGCTCTGCAGGCCGGTGCTTTGCGCGAGCAGCAGGCTTGTGTCGCCGTCAAGATAGAGTCGCTCTTGGCAGTCCTTGTCTTTGAATGCGCCTTGGTCGCGCCATTCGTGATCCAGAATGATCGTGCCGAAGGAGAGCAGCGGGATGAGGTTGGCGTTGGTCATATGGATGAACAGCAGCGGACGGCGCCCCATCTGGTGCTGCATCACGGCGGTGCGCCGGGTCAACTCGCGGAAGCCGAAGATGTTGACTCCGGGACGGAGCGTGCCGTCTTCGGCCACGTAACCCGGGCCGGTTGGCGTGTAGTTCGGCGAGAGGAAGAAGTCGTCGAAGTAAATGCCGTCCGCAAAGGTTTCCATCATGCGCTTCAAGTAGTGCAGGACCATGTTCTGCCAGCTCGGCAAAGGATCGATAGCGTAGGCGATGCCCGAGGTTTCGCCGGGGATCGAGACCTTGCCGTAGCGCGCGAGGCGGCAGATACTGTCTTTGCCGCGTATGAAGCGCTCCTCGCCCGGCCAGCGCGGGTCGGCGATGTCCATGGTGCTCCACTCGTCCATGAAGGTCTCCGCCTCTTCGCCCCAGTTGATCGCGCGCGCATTTGTGTAGGGGATGACCCACCCCGTGCGCCCTTTTTCGGGTTGCGACGACCACGCGCCCTTGTTGAAAAAGCGCAGCGACCAGTCGATGTGGTTGCGGTAGGTGACGATGTTCGGGGGATGTCCGTGCTCGTCGAGGCGCGACGTGAATTCGGCGGCCTGGAACTGCTTGAGCCAATTCTCGGTGAACGCGAAGTCGGCGGTTCCGCCTTTGCGCAGACGGACGAACTCGTCATAGACGGAAAAATTCTTGAAGGCGGGATAGAATGCGAAGCTGGGCCCCGCCGCGCCCCAGTAGTAGCAGGCAGGCATGAATCCGAAATTCACCACCTGCTCGGTATTGGTGACCTGCGCCCCGGGAAACCAGCGCCGGAAGTTCACGGGCGTTTCGGGCATCGGCTTGGCCGGCGTGGCCATCAGCCCGAAGGTGAGGGTGCGCGGGCGTGTCAGGGATGTGGGGCGCGTGAAGAGATGGACGACCAGCGAGGTGGTCTCGCCCTGTCGTCTGATTTCGAGGGCGGGACGCTGCGGGTCGAGGTTCCAGTCACGGTCGTTCTCGGCGAACCAACAGATCCCGCGCTCAGTGCCGCCCATCCAGATGTAGGGCACGAACGGGGCGGGCAATTGGTGGCGTCCCACATGACGCGAGTCCCACACCTTGCCGTCGACGTCGGGTTTCCCCGTCTCGGTGTAGCGCACCGTGTTGGTCTTGCCGCTGTATTCCCAGAGAATGCCCGCGCCGTCCGGGATGCGGCCCGCGTAGTGAAAGCGCAGCAGGTCGGTTACGGGGTGCATGAGCCACGTCTCACTTGTCCGAAGGGGGATAACCAGACGCAGGGCGTCCACGCGTTCCTGGGCCGGTTCGAGCCGAAGCGAAAGTTTCGCCACACCGTCGTATTCGACGGAGAAGTCGGTGCGTCCACGCACCGGCCCGGCGTGCCATGACGCATGGCCCTGTACGCGGTCCGCCGCTTTTTCCGTGAAGGTCACCTTGCCGCCTTGGGCCGTGTAGTCTTTGCCAGCGGATTCGATTTCCAGACGCATGGGGGCCTCCAGCAAGGGGACGCCTTGACTGGTCACCTGCTTCCACAGGCCGTTGCCGTCGATGTCGTGGGTGCGCAGGACACAGGAAACGCTGGCGCGCTTTTTATCCACGGTCATCGGCGTGAAGGGCGGGATGACAATTCTTTCGCTACCCAGTGTGGAGTTTTCCCAAGGGAAATGTTTGCGCGTGAAGGTACGCGTGATGTCGCGTTGCTTACCGTCCGGCGCTGTCAGGTTCAAGGTGAGTTCATACACGCCTTCGTCCAGCATCGGGGCCGAGACGGTCTCGCCTGCGGTGGGCATGGGGAGCGCGCCGCCGTAACGGGAGAGAACGCGGTCGTCGCCCTTACGTCTGAGCGCAACATCCCATCGCGAGAAGGCAGGCGTTTTTTGCAGGACAAGCAGGCGCAGCCGATCGGACGACGGGAAATACGCGAAACGGAACTCCGTGCCGTCGGCCTCTTTCAACAAGTCGCCGGGGCGCGTGATGACGCCGGTCGGCGCGCGTCCGGGATCGGTCTCCTGGGCAGCCGCCGGGAGGACGTATGCGCGCAGCGCGAGGCATGTCGCGAGAAACAGAAACGAACATCTCATGACGCGTATTCTTGCAGAAAACAGGCCGTCTTGCAAATTCGTAAAAAGGACGTCCGCGGCTAAAGGTCAAGTTCGACGGCCTTGGGCCTTTTTGTTTTGGTGCCAGAGGGGGGACTCGAACCCCCACGACGATTTCACCCGCCTGTGGATTTTAAGTCCACTGTGTCTGCCATTCCACCACTCTGGCCTCAAGTCGTGTGATGCGCAATTTAGCATGGATGACGCCGATGCTCAATACAGAACCGGGCGGTTGCCGGGTTTTCTCATCCACAGATGGCACAGACCACGCAGATTTTTTGGGCATTGCTCGGGTTAATTTAACGCAGAGGCGCAGAGACGCAGAGGTTTTTTGGGAGGCGTTATTGCGACCACCCAGTGGTCGCAATGGTGAGTGTAAAAACGGGCGGGAGGACGGGCGCCGGGCGCGCACAGGCCATGCAATGGTGGCTCGCGCGCGGAGACAGCCCGGCGAAACGCCCAAAACGCCGTGAACGGTCACGGGCGGGGTGCGGCTGCGCGGCTGCAAGGTTTTAACCTCGTCTTTGTGACCACTGAGTGGTCACAAAAAAATGATTACTTTGCCTGTTGCCACGGAACGGTTGCCATTTACAGGCGAAATCGGCGGACGCTTGAACTCCAGTTCTATAATCCGATCCTCAATGCTGACAACTTTTACTTCCGTGAACTCTTCCAACTGTTTATACACCGCGATCAACGATGCATCCGTTTTCGCTTTGGTCTTGTAGTATTCAACAAGCTTGGCATGGGAGTCAGGCCATCTATTGAATTCTTGAAAATAATCGGTATACGCTGAGGTCAGCAACATTCCTGATGAAACCGAATCCTCCACCTGATTGGAAATGGCGGCAACCCCGGTGTTAAAATTACCGTCAACTTGAATGCATGACATTTGAAATACGCTGCATAACAAGACAAAGATAATAAGCGGTGTGTCCCGGATGAGTTTCCTCACAGAAGGCGCAGAGGGCACGGAGACGGTGTCGTAGGCCGGGGGCATGCCATCGGAAACGGCGGTCAGGTGATTGTTGGTGTGAGTGTCTGTCTTGCTCATGACGAACCTCCGCATCCGAATCGAGAATGAAAAACATTGTCGTCTCTGGATTTGTCGGAAGTTTACGTCTGCCTGTTGAACGTGTCAACCGTTACCTCAGTTAAGGACGATACCAATAGCGATCCCGATCCCGATTTGGATGAAACCCGTGGAACCATGAAACACCTGAAACTTCATGAAAATCAGGGGCTTCTCTTGGCCTTGGCGGTTCCAGAAAACACACTGGCGCTTTGTTGTGATTAAAATAAACCCGAGCTCTGCCCAAACAAACCAATGCACTAATGCACTAACGAACTTCTCCCTGCCTCTACATTAAAAAATCGCGGCTCTGACACCAGAAAAAGTGGTTTTCTGCGGCGGGAAATGGTATGCTTATTTTTGTTTTTTGTCACTAGCGGAGAAAGCATGAGCGAAGAAGAGATTGTCCCTGTTTCGGGCGAAGAACCCAACGTCAGCCCGATCAATATCGAAGATGAAATGCGCACGTCGTATATCGACTATTCGATGAGCGTCATCGTCGGGCGCGCGCTGCCGGATGCGCGCGACGGCCTGAAGCCGGTTCACCGACGCGTCCTTTTTACGATGCACGAGCTAGGGCTCGCATACAACAAGGCCTACAAGAAGTCCGCGCGCGTGGTCGGTGATACGATGGGTAAATACCATCCCCACGGCGACAGCGCCATTTATGATACGCTCGTTCGTCTGGCGCAGGACTTTTCCATGCGCTACCCGCTGGTGGATGGCCAGGGCAACTTTGGATCGATCGACGGCGACTCTGCTGCCGCCATGCGTTACACCGAATGCCGCATGGACCGGCTGGCCGAGGAGATGCTGGCCGACCTCGACAAGGACACGGTCGACTTCCGCCCGAACTACGATGAGAAGGAGCAGGAGCCGGTGGTCCTGCCGTCGCGCCTGCCCAATCTGCTGATGAACGGTTCGTCGGGTATCGCGGTCGGCATGGCCACCAACATCCCGCCGCACAACCTGGGTGAGTTGGTCGACGGCATCACGTATTATGTGGACAATCCAGACTGCACGATCGACGAGTTGATGCAGTTCATCAAAGGGCCGGACTTCCCGACCGGCGGGGTCATCTGCGGCGAGCGCGGTATCGAGGCGATGTACAAGCTTGGGCGTGGTTCGCTCATGGTGCGCGGCAAGGCCGAGATCGTCGACTACAAGAACAAAGAGGCGATCATCATCACCGAAATCCCCTACATGGTGAACAAGGCGGCGATGATCGAACGGATGGCTAACTTGGTGAATGACAAGGTCATCGAGGGCATCTCCGACATCCGCGATGAGAGCGCGAGTGACGGCATCCGCGTGGTGATTGAGCTGAAGCGCGGCGCGATCGGACAGGTCGTGCTCAACAACCTCTACAAGCATACCCAGCTTCAGAGCACTTTCGGCGCGATCATGCTGGCGATTGACCGGGGACGCCCCAAGGTCATGACGCTCAAAGAGATGATCCGCTGCCATGTGGATCACCGCTTTGACGTGTTGACGCGCCGCACCCGCTTTGAGCTGGACAAGGCTGAGGCGCGCAAGCACATTTTGGACGGGCTGCTTATCGCGCTGGATCATCTGGACGAAGTGGTCGCCATCATCCGCGCCTCGAAGAACCGTGACGAGGCCAAGACCCGCTTGGTGGCGCGCTTTGAGTTTTCTGACAAGCAGGTTGACGCCATCCTCGATATGCGCCTCTACCAACTTACTGGGCTGGAGCGCGAAAAGGTCGAAGCCGAGTTCAAAGCGCTCTGCGAGCGTATTGCGTACCTCAAGGATCTGCTGGCGTCGCCCGACAAAATCTATGGCCTGATCAAAGACGATCTGGCCGACCTCAAGGCCAAGTACGTTCTCTCCGGCAAGCGCGGCGATGTGCGCCGCACCGACATCGTGCCGATGGAGGGTGAGGTCGA
>DUPH01000313.1 GCA_012838435.1 Lentisphaerota bacterium
GAAAAAAGGACGGGGCGCCTGTTGCCAGACGCCCCGCATGGACTTATTCGTCGGCGCCCGGACGCCACTCTTCGCTCTGCGCGAAGGCGTCGTCGAAGGCTGCCGCCAGACCCACCAGGTTCTCGCCCGGCTTGAGGTCTGTGATGCTCAGATCGCGCGTCAGCTCGGCGATCTGGCTCTCGTTCATGGTGACCGCCCTGATGCTCAGGCCGATGCGGCGTTCGTCGCGATCGATCTTCACGATGCGCGCCTCGACATCCTGCCCGACCTTGAGGGCGTCCTTGACCTTCTCCACATGCTGGTCGCTGATCTGGGAGATGTGGACGAGCCCGTCCACGCCGTCCTCGAGTTCAACGAACGCGCCGAAGGAGGCGATCTTGGAGACCTTGCCGGTGACGATCTGGCCGATGGCGTAGCGGCTGGCGATCGTGTTCCACGGGTCGTCGCTGGCCTGCTTGAGGCCCAGACTGATGCGCTGATCGGCCGGATTGACCTCGAGCACCACCGCGTCGACCTGCATCCCCTTCTGGAGGACTTCGCTCGGGTGGTTGATCTTGCGCGTCCAAGACATGTCAGAGACATGGATCATGCCGTCGATGCCCTCTTCCAGTTCGACAAAGGCACCGTAGGTCGTGAAGTTGCGGACCTTGCCGCTCACGCGGCTGCCGACCGGGTAACGATCCTGCACCGTGTCCCACGGGTTGGCCTCGGTCTGACGGATGCCCAACGCGATCTTTTGGTTTTCGGCGTCGATGCTGAGCACTACCACGTCGACCTCGTCGCCAACGCTGAGCATGTCAGAGGCGCGGGCCACGCGCTTGGTCCAGGAGAATTCTGAGACGTGTACCAGACCTTCGATGCCGGGCTCGATCTCGACGAAAGCACCGTAGGGCACCAGATTGACCACCTTGCCGCGCAGACGGCTGCCGACCGGATAGGTGTCGCCGATATTGTCCCACGGATTCGGCGTGGCCTGCTTGAGGCCCAGCGACACGCGCTCACGCTCCATGTCGACCTCGAGGATGATCACGTCGAGTTCGTCGCCGACCTTGAGCATCTCGTTCGGGTGCTTGATGCGGCCCCAACTCATATCGGTAATGTGCAACAGACCGTCCAGCCCGTCCAAGTCCACGAACGCACCGAAATCGGTAATGTTCTTGACGCGGCCGTGGCGCATCTGGCCCTTCTCGATGGTGCCGAGCAGTTCGCGCTTCTTTTCCGCCAGACGCTCTTCGATCAACTCACGGCGCGACACAATGATGTTGCGGCGTTCGTTGCTGATCTTGATGACTTTAAATTCGCTGGTCGTGCCCAGATAGGGGTCGGGGTCATGCACAGGCGTGACATCGACCTGCGAACCGGGGAGGAAGGCGTCCACGCCGTCCACGTTCACGATCAAACCGCCACGCACCTTGTTGCGGATGGTGCCTGTGACCACGCCGCCTTCCGTGTATTTGGCCAGAACCGCATCCCAGCGCAGCTTCTCATCCGCGCGGGACTTGCTCAGCACCACCATGCCGGAATCGCTCTCAAGCTGTTCCAGCAGCACATCGATTTCATCGCCCGTCTTGATCTGGGTCGGGTCTTCAAACTCGTTTATTGAAACCACGCCCTCTGATTTGTAACCAATATCAACGAAAACTTCGTTGCCTTTGATACCGCTGACTGTACCCTTGATGATGGAGCCGACCGTGAACTGATTCATCGTCTGGTCCAGCGCTGCCGCCATTGCGTCATAGAGTGGACCGGTCTTTGTTGCTGCGGTCGTGGGTTTACGGATTGCCATGTGAATTGTGTTCCCGTCCGCCGGATAAAGTGATTGTGCGAGGCACGTTGCGCGCCGTTGCGGCGTCGCGATGTCCGGCCGACGTTTGTTTTGAGGTTTGTTAGTCTGTGACTGTTTATGAGGGCCGCGGAACCGGTCACCCGACCGGGACGTGCCACTCGTTTCCACCCGTACAACGGGTAAAAACAAACACATTAGCAAAATTGAGCTGCGCCAACAAATCGAAAATTTTAGTTTTTGGATTTTCGATTCCGCTTGTCAGAGACGGCCCAACTATGTCATGATACCCGCAAATGACATCGAAAGTCATAGCGATTAACCTGCGACTTACCGGCTTGTGGCTGCTGTGCGGCCACGGGAGGGTTGACGTGTAGGTTTTTCGCAGTGCGAAGGTAAGGCCAGAACTCCCGTGGATCAGCGAATGCTGCCGCGGGGGTTTTTGTTTTCCCGGCGACAGCGTGGCGGATTACGGGGGCAAAGCCCGGAAACCAAAACGATAACAGCCCCGACAGGGGCACGACGAGGAAACAGAACCATGAGCGAAACTTCTGAGATGCGACGCATCTACATATTCGACACCACCCTGCGCGACGGCGAGCAGTCGCCGGGTTGCACCATGAACCTGCGCGACAAACTGTTGGTCGCGGAGCATCTCGAGGCGTTGCGCGTGGATGTCATCGAGGCCGGTTTCGCGATCGCCTCAGTCGGCGACTTCGAGTCGGTCAGAGCCATTGCCGGCGTGGTCAAGGAGGCTACGGTGGCCAGTCTGTGCCGGGCGTTGCCCAAGGACATTGACCGCGCATGGGAAGCGGTGCGTCAGGCGAAGCATCCCCGCATCCATACCTTCATCGCAACCTCGCCGATCCACATGGCCTGCAAACTGAAGATGGAGCCGGATGCGGTGTACGAGCAGGCGGTGGCGATGGTCAAGCATGCGCGCAACCTGTGCGGCGATGTCCAGTTCTCGCTGGAGGACTGCTCGCGCAGCGAGCGTCCGTTCATCTACCGCGTGGTGGAAGGCGTGATCGCGGCGGGCGCTGGAACGGTCAATATCCCCGACACCGTGGGGTATGCCGTGCCGGAGCAATTCGGCAAGCTGATCGAGGACATCAGGAACAACGTGCCGAACATCGACAAGGCGCGGCTGGCCGTGCATTGTCACAATGACCTCGGGTTGGCGGTCGCCAACTCGCTGGCCGCTGTGCGTGCCGGTGCCGATCAGGTCGAATGCACTGTCAACGGCATTGGCGAACGTGCGGGTAACGCTGCCCTGGAAGAGATCGTCATGGCGCTGCACACGCGCCGCGAGTTTTTCCAGGCCGAGACCAACATCGACACCACCAAGATCTATGCGACCAGCCGTTGCGTGATTACCGTCACCGGTAGCCGCGTGCAGGCGAACAAGGCCATTGTCGGCGAGAATGCCTTTGCGCATGAGGCCGGCATCCACCAGCACGGCGTGCTCGCTAACCCGCTGACCTACGAGATCATGACGCCTGCGTCGATCGGCCTGCCGCGCAATAAGATGGTGCTGGGTAAGCACTCAGGACGGCATGCCTTTGAGAGCCGTCTGAACGAATTGGGCTTTCACTTGGACGAGGCGCGCCTCAATGAGCTGTTCGAAAAGTTCAAGGATCTCGCCGACCGCAAGAAGACCGTGACCGACGCCGACCTCGAAGCGCTGGCGCACGGCATGCAGATCATGATCACCGAGCACGTCAAGCTCGACCGTTTCAACGTCACGGCCAGCAACGCGATCACGCCGGTGGGTACGATCCGTCTGCTGCGTGACGGTAAGCTGATAGAGCACGTCGCCGCGAGTGACGGTCCGATCAATGCCTCGTTCAAGGCGATCAATCAATTGCTGGGCCTGAAGGTCACGCTGGAAAGCTTCCAACTCAACGCTATCACCGGCGGTCGGGACGCCCAGTGCGAGGCGACGGTGCGCGTGCGTGACGGCGAGCGCGTCTACCACGGGCGCGGTGTCTCGACCGACGTGATCGAGGGCAGCATCCTGGCCTATCTGCAGGCGCTGAATGTGTTGCTTGATGAAAAAAGTGACAGTTCGCGCGCCGACGCATGAGCGAAGTAAGAGGAAAATTGTGATGAAACCGCCGCTTTCCAAATGTGTCATCGTAGCGAACGGCGCGTTCCCGTCGCATCCGCTGCCGCTGGCAGCGTTGCGCGGGGCGCGGCGCGTGGTGTGCTGCGATGGCGCGGCTGAAAAGCTGGAGGCGGCGGACATTGTGCCGGACTGGATCGTGGGGGATCTCGACAGTATCGCCGAAGAGAGTCGCATGCGCTATCAGGATCGCCTGGTGGCGGTGGCTGAGCAGGAGACCAACGATCTGGCCAAGGCCTTCCATTTCTGTCTGGAGCAGGGCTGGCGTGATCTGGTGATCGTGGGCGCCACCGGTCTGCGTGAGGATCACACGCTGAGCAATCTCGCCTGGCTGGCGGATTTCGCACAGACACTGCATGCGTCGCGTACTGCAGGCACTGTCCGCGGGCGCGTCGTGTTGCTGACCGACACCGGAGTTTTCACACCGGTACTCGCCTCTACGCAGTTCCGGTCGCATGCAGGGCAGCAGGTCTCGGTCTTTGCGCTCGCGCCTGATCTTCAGGTTTACGCCGAAGGCCTGAAATACGCGCTCGACGGCGTGCCCTTCACCCGCTGGTGGCAGGCCGCGCTGAACGAGTCGCTTGGCGAAACCTTCAAGCTGGTTTTCGAGGGCGGTCCGTTGCTGGTCTATCAGACCTACCAATGAGCGCGTGACACACTGCGCCGGTTGTCGTACAATGCAGGCATGACAAACAGAGCTGACCTAAAGACGATGATACAGCAGGCCGACCATATGGTGGCCTTGACCGGGGCCGGGATTTCCACGTTGGCCGGCATCCCCGACTTTCGGGGACCGCAGGGGCTCTATCGACAACCCGGCGCTGAGCGGATCTTCGACATCCACTGGTTCCGTCGTGATCCTGCCATCTACTACGAGGCCTGCCGCGAGATGATCTACGGGCTTGACCGTTATGCGCCCGGCCCGGTTCACACACTGCTTGCCCGGCTGGAGCAGGTCGGTCGGCTTAAGGCGATCATTACGCAGAACATCGACATGCTCCACCAGAAGGCTGGCTCGCGCCATGTGATCGAGGCTCACGGCTCGCCGATCCAGCACCACTGCATTCGTTGCGGACATTGCGCCACCTTTGACGAGGTCTGTGCGTTGCTGAAACAGCATGGGCCAGTTGCGCTGTGCACCCAATGCGGCGCGGCCTACAAACCCGACGTCACCTTCTTCGGCGAGGCGTTGCCCGAGGCTGCGCTCGCGGAAGCCGTTGCGCAGGCGCGTCAGGCCGACCTGATGCTGGTGCTCGGCACTTCGCTGACGGTGCATCCCGTGGCCGCGCTGCCCGGCGAGACTTTGCGGACCGGCGGGAAACTGGTGATCGTCAACGCTCAGCCGACATCATTCGACGACCGGGCGCAACTCTGCCTGCCCGATCTGGCGGCCTTTGCAGAAACCGTCGGCGCGTGGTTTGAGGAGTGAGCAAGGACGGAAGGACGGGGGCTCCGCCCCCGAACCCCCGTGTATTGAGTGGCGGTTATGAAGCTTAAGTTCCGGCATCGGGGGAGGCAGTTCTTCTTTTTTACCGTTTGCGTAAACAAGCGGAGGCCCATCCTTTCCCGGCTCGTGGACGAGAAGACACGGCCGGTGCTCACGGAATCTGGCAAGAAGGTGCTTGAAATGCTGAGGGCACTGCACGGCCTCAATTCCGCTCTGACAGCCAGTGATTTTGTCATCATGCCGGATCATGTCCATTTCCTGCTCATCGTCAACTACGACGCCGACCCCATCTTTAACCCGCTCGTCTTCGTGCATGCCTTCCGAGAGGAAACCGAGCGCATGATTACAACGGGCGGCCCGCCGCCCCGCGTCCTGCGTAACACGCCGCCTGCGCCGGGCGGGGGTTCGGGGGGGCGGCCCCCGTCCTTTGCCCCGTTCTGGGAGCCAGATTTTTGGATGGATCTCTCCCTTGACTCTCGTCAATTGCGGGCGATCCGCACCTACATCCGCAACAACCCGGCTCGTGCCATCTGGAAGCGCGATCATCCGGATCGTTTCGCCCGCCATTCTGGGCTGCGACACCGCGTGCTCGATCCGGCACTCCCATGGAGCGGGTACGGCGATCTCACACTATTGGCCTCGCCGTTCCTCTTCCCCGTTCGACTGACGCGCCGAGTCCCTGTTGCCGAGCAGGAAGCTGCGATTGCCGACGCGGTCGAGAAGGCGGAGCGCGGCATGATTCCGGTTTCTGGCTTTCTCTCACCTGCAGAAAAGGAGGTTGAGCAGCGGCTTCGGCTGTCTTCGCATGCGCGCTGGATCAAGAGCGTGCCTCATGGGCTGCCGCCGCGCTTTGATCCCACGGTCGAGGACAGCCGCCACCTGGCGGCGGGGCGGGAGCTGATCCTCAGTTCCTTCCCCGCCGATGTCCCGACGTTCCCGGTGAGCCGCATGAACTGCGAGCTGATGAATGCCCGGATTATTGCCCTGTGTGAGGCGGCGAAGAACGGGGGCTCCGCCCCCGAACCCCCTATCGACTCATGACAACGCGGCTCAAGTTTGGCGAGCAACGCATTGAGCGTGAGCGGATAATACTCAGGCGTGGTGAGTGTGTTGCGCGTTTCACAGATCGGCTTTCAAAATTAGTTCCGGCGTTGCCTTGACGCGGGGAAGGTAAAATGTAATAATGACGTCATTCATGATTAAATTGGCAGACGGCCAATCAGATGTGGAGGCGTATTATGAGAATTGGGTTGAGGGCAGGTATTGTTCTGTTGGTGTCGGTTTGTGCGGCGCACGCGCAACTCAAAGTTGCGGGCGA
>DUPH01000314.1 GCA_012838435.1 Lentisphaerota bacterium
CATTTTGGCAGAACCGGCGGAGGAAAACCACTTTTTCACTTTCAGGCACGCCCGTCAGAGACGCATCCCCTTTGTTTTCAAGGACTTAGATATAATTGCCCCCGATTTTTTGGGGAAAGTCCTTTTTGTACTTTCCACCCCTTCGGAATCGGCCCCAGCGGCGACTCTTGAAACTCGGAAGGGAAGAGCGCGGCGGTTTCTGCGTCCATGCCCTCGGGCTTGCGTCCGTCGATCTTGGCGCGGACGGGGTCGAAGTCCACGAACCAGGACTTGAACAGCACCCGCGCCATCGCTTCCAAGGTCGCGTTCATGCGCTGGTTCAACTCGATCTTGTCGTCCAGTGTGCCGAGGATGTGGGCGATGCGCTTCTGCTCGGGGAGGGGAGGAAGAGGCAGAGGAATCAAGCCCAGAATCTCTTGGTTAAGTGAGGGCATCGTTGCGCCATGCGCATGGCGCACGATCCATTGTTTATAGGCACTGGTTCCCAGTACGTAAGAAATATAGCGGGCGTCAATGGTTTCGTTAAAGCGGAGTCTAATGCAATCGCTACCTTGAAGCCATCCGGATTCATGAGAACGAATCAGTGCACGTCGATCAACAGCACCTTTACGGCCGAAAAGGATATCGTTTTCGCGCACCTTGTATCGGGATAACCGCGCCGTGTCATCATCATCAACAAGAGGGTATTCTCCTTGCCGCAACGAGTTTTCGCCAATGTGTTGAACTGCAATGACCGGTGTCCCTTTAGGCTGGTAAGCAGAGGCATGTAGCATGGTGCCGAATGGTCCTGTCTGAAGTTCAGCAGTTCCATTTTCGACAAGATCCTTAAGCCTGACCATGCGCCAGTTCTTGGCGAGTGGACCATAGATGGCTTCAATATTTTCACCCATGCCCGCCTCCGTCCGAAAAAGTATGTGCAAAAATTGCACATACTTGTAATCGGTTAGCGACCGGTCTCTCCGCGCACAGCGCGGCGAGAAAGCGGTGCCGCGACTCGCGCACAGCGCGACTCTTGTCACCGCACTCCAAATTTTTCCGCCGCGCCATGCGCGGCACAACAATCATGTCAGTCATGTCAAAAGAGGAAAGCAAATGTTCCATTTTGGAACACATAATGAAACCTGAAGCCGAGCACGCGTGCGCACCAGTCTTTTGCAAGACACGTTGTTGCGGGCGAGGACGCCCGCGCTCCCGACTCTCTGCTCCCCTTCTCACCAGAAACGCATGATCTTCACACATCCCTGTCACCAACCGATTGCCAAGGGGATGTTCGCCCGCCTTCACTTCGGCGTTGGGCGTTCGACGTTCTGCGTTCTGCGTTCTTCCGGTCTTACCCGCCATACCCCAGCTCCTTCAGGTTGGCTTTGATGGTTTTCTCCAGCTTTGCGGATTCGGCAAACTGCTGGTTCAACTCAGCGACAAGGCGGGTCATCTTTTCGGCAAAAGGCTCGCCGTCATCTTCGACCGCCTCGGCTCCGACGTATCGGCCGGGGGTGAGGACGTAGCCGTGGCTTGCGATCTCCTCGGTGGTGGCGGATTTGCAGAAACCCGGTATGTCGGCGTAGGTGCCGCTACCTTTGTCGCCGCGCCAGGCGTGGTAGGTGCCGACGATCTTGTCGATGTCGGCCTCGGTCAGCTCACGGTGGACGCGATCGACGAGCGTGCCGAGTTTGCGGGCGTCGATGAACAGGGTCTCGCTCTTGCGGTTGCGCCGCTGCGGAGCCTTGGCGGCGGACTTGCCCTGCCCAAGGGCGCGGCCAGACTTGTTGCGCGTGAGAAACCACAGGCACACCGGGATCTGTGTGGAGTAGAAGAGCTGGCCGGGAAGGGCCACCATGCAGTCCACGAGGTCGGCTTCGACAATGGCCTTGCGGATCTCGCCTTCCCCGCTCTGGTTGGAGGACATGCTGCCGTTGGCCAAGACGAAACCGGCTTTGCCGTCGGGCGCGAGGTGGTGGATGAAGTGCTGGACCCAGGCGAAGTTGGCGTTGCCCTTGGGCGGCACGCCGTAGCGCCACCGGGGGTCGTCATCCTTGCGGAACCACTCTTTGTCGTTAAACGGCGGGTTCGCCAGCACGTAATCGGCACGCAGGTCCGGATGCAGGTCCCTGCGGAAAGTGTCGGCGTGCTCGCGGCCGAGGTCGGCCTCGAAGCCGCGGATGGCGAGGTTCATGAGCGCCAGCCTTCGGGTGGTGGGGTTGCTCTCCTGGCCGTAGATGCTGATGTCGCCGATCCTGCCGCCGTGGGCGACGACGAACTTTTCTGACTGCACGAACATGCCGCCGCTGCCGCAACACGGGTCGTAGACGCGACCTTTGTAGGGGGCGAGCATGCCCACGAGCGTTCTGACGACGCAAGACGGCGTGTAGAACTGGCCGCCGTTTTTGCCCTCCGCCGACGCGAACTGGGTGAGGAAATACTCGTAGACGCGGCCCAAGATGTCCTTGGAGCGGTTCTCGCGGTCGCCGAGGCCGATGGTGCCGATCAAGTCGATGAGTTCGCCGAGCCTGTGCTTGTCCAATGCGGGGCGGGCGTAGTCCTTGGGCAGCACGCCCTTGAGGCGGGGGTTGTCGCGCTCGATGGCGGTCATGGCGTCGTCCACGATCCTGCCGATGGTCGGCTGCTTGGCGCTGCCCTGGAGGTACGACCAGCGGGCGGCGGGCGGCACCCAGAACACATTCTCGGCGCGGTACTCGTCGGGGTCTTCGGGGTTGGCGCCCTTGTATTCGCCCTTGCCTTCGGTCAGCTTCTGCCGCATCGCCTCGAAGGCATCGCTGATGTATTTCAGGAAAATCAGGCCCAGAACGACGTGCTTGTACTCAGCGGCGTCCATGTTGTTGCGCAGCTTGTCGGCGGCGAGCCAGAGCTTGGCCTCAAAGCCGAGGCTGGCGGCCGAATCGGCTGTTTTTGTTTTCATCCGGGGCATTTCGTATCCTTAGTTTATTGCAACCTTATGCCCACAGCATACCACCGCAGGGGGGCGGATGCCAGCGTAATTTCCGCGCTGCGCGCGGAATTGGCAGTTAGCCTGCCGCGCGGCTTCGCCGCGAAAAACCGATGGAGTAACTGCGACAAAATGCCCAAGTTATGGGCAAGTAAAGGAGCACGGACATTCCTGTCCGTGCCACGGGTTGGAAAACCCGTGCCCCTGTTTTAATGCCAAGTTATAGGCAAGGAGTTTTTACTTCGGCGTTCGGCGTTCAGATGTGGCACGGGCATCTTGCCCGTGTTTCATGGGCGTAACGCCCATGCCACTTCGTCGTCCCCAACACTTCGCCGAAACACTTCGTCGCTGGCGCAATCGACTACTGAAACCTCTTGCGTTGCATGCGCGGGGCGTTACAATCTTGTCCACACTGAAAGGCGGGTATTCTCTGTGACAGCATCGATGGAAATTAATTGCACCGCATGCCGGAAGCTCACTTGGGTGCGTAA
>DUPH01000315.1 GCA_012838435.1 Lentisphaerota bacterium
GGGCGCCCGGCGTATCGAACGTGATCCCCTCCGTTTCCAACGCGGGCAATCCCCAAGACGTCGCCCCCGCGATGGCCGGGCTCCATGCCGCCCCTTCGCGCAAAGATATCCATGACAGCACACAACCATCCGCATTCACGAGCACTCTGTCCGCGACAGCCTCGCATTGCGACACCACAGCGGCGGACGCATGAAAAGCGCCTAAAAAGCACAGCAAAACACCCATCAGCATCGTCATCATTTTTTATCCTTTCTCTCTTGTTGACACTCCCGCTTCGGATCGACGGGATTCCCGATGGCTCGCAGGCACTCGGGGTCGCTCTCGATCTGTTTTACCGTAAAAAGGAAGTGCGCGAAACGGAGTGCCTCGCGGGACGGGCGGTCGATATATTGCGCGTCTATCGCGGGTTTGAAGGAGAGGCGGCGCGAATCGTTATACCATGCTCTCCGCTGTTCAGCGGGAACCCGCTTGACCACCGTTTCCGCGAGAAACGTCATCGACACCAGCGAGTCGTCCGGTTCATACCACGGCCTCGTCGTCGGAGCCACCCTATGGATACGCGTTGCAGAGTCTGTCGGGCTTACATATTGCCCCAAGGCAACCCAACACATGCCGAACATCAACGCGGTCAAAAAAACACACCTGATTCTCATTGCTTCCTCCTTTGCTTTCATCACGTAGGATTATTCACTGTGAGCCGGTCTTCGTTCCATCCCCTGTGTCCCGACCGGAACGGGGCCGAACTTCCCTTCCTTGTCATACCCTTTGATTGGGCCCGCCGGAATGTCCTTGCCGCCCGATGTGTACCCGAACATCAGGCACCGCTTGATCACCGTTGCCAGCGGCAACTCGCGCGGATAGTATTCCTGCGGCCCCGGCCCGTTGTTCCAATCGGCAGTCGACAAATGATCCCGCGAGAGCGGCATCGTCATTTTTGCTTTTCTCTTTGTGAACTGTTATCGATCTTTTGTAGCACCTCTCGGAAATAAGACCCGATAGCATTCTGGTCACCCTGATCCGCAAATCTTGCGGCAAGTTTTCTACGGTTCTCCGAATTTTCCCAATCCGGCAAAATATTCAAAAGTTTTACGTCAAGCATATGACAAATAAAAGCGTCTGGCTCTCTTTCTGTTGAGGTTTGTAGAAATGACACGATTTCATTCTGAATATCTGTCCTTTCGCTTTCCCGAGAACCGGCTAATTCGGCGAGTTTCTTGTAGCAACCGTTACGCTCAAGTGCAGTAAAATTGGTTTTGTCGTCAATCACACGCCGAGCAGCATTCAGAGTGGCTTGGGGTGAGGCAATCCGAAGAAACCCTAAAAGGCTCGCATAACGATTCGGGTTCCATTCAGAAAATGCCGCATCAAGCAAGACTCCTTCTGTGCCGAACCCTCGGCTTAGACTGAGGGCTGTGATCAGGCTATACAAATTTAACCGTCCGCGCTCATCAGTTTCTTTTTTTCGTAAAGTTTCCCGAAGTGCATCCGCCATCAAACGGACAGCTTCGGGTTCAGTCATGTTGTGGTCTTGGGCGAACCGCATGATGTTTAAGCTTTGGTGTAACTCTTGTTCTTCTATAGAAATCTCATCGGTGCCACAAAAATAAACATCGCAAAGTTCGGAAATGACAGTTGTCAAAGACGGCTTTGAAGGAGAGCCGATTTCAGCAAGAACGGCACGGAAATACCCCCCCGCATCTCCCTCGACTTTGACATGTCGGACGGCAACATGTTTCCGGGCATTCCGCCCTGCCCAACCACTGGCATTTTCGACCAGCCCTTTGTCGAGTAAAGCGGCCAGATATCCACCTGTCTCTGCTATAGCGCAATCCTGTAACAATGAATCCGCCTGTGCCATCAGCCGAGTCCCTTTATCTCTACGGAAATCGAGGTGTTCCAATGCCGTGACATAACATGTTTTCCGTTCAATGTACGGAAGAGTGCTCACGACTTGCCTCCCTAAGCTTCTTTCATTCGGCACGGAAAAGTATGGGCGAATGAAGAATGCTATTGGCCGATAAGGACTTTGCGGTGCAAATAGAATCCGATCTATTTCGTTTGTTATGGGTAATCCTTTACGGCATCCCAGCCAGTCCAACACACGGGCGACCCTAGAATCATCGCCTTCAGACGAACCGTTTTCCTTCTCTGGAAACGGTTTGAACAGTATTTCCAGTCCAACATCGAGATGGGTTGTGTTTGTCTGAGCATTCGCCTCAATAGAAACGAGTGCCAAACCAATCATAGTGAAAGTCGCTAAAATGCTAGTGAGTGTCATTATTGCTCCTCAGTTGATTAGTCATGGGATGGGGTACGGTTCATACTCTGCACCCCGGTTACGATGTTGGCAAGAACCTTCTCTTTGTTCAACCCGTACACCGAGCCAGTTGGAATGTCTTTGCCCCCCGCCGTGGTACCATACATGAGGAGTCGCACAATCAGTGTAGCTTGTTGTAGCCCGCGCGGATAGTACTCCTCCGGTCCCGGCCCGTTGTTCCAGTCCAGCGGCAATCGGCCAATGGAGACGGGACCGCTCACAGGCGGGACATTTGGCCGCGAGACGTAGATGTCCTTCCAGCCGCATCGATGTCCGATCTCGTGCGCAAGAATATGAGAGGTGACGCTTCCGTTGACTAATATTCCTTGACTACCTAAACTTCTTCCCGCAACGCCGGGCGCGATATTCGGAACGATATAGATTTCAAGCCCGCCTGTGTTGGTCATGACGTTGACGATTTCTCGCTGAATATTGCTGATCTCCGAATTGAGGTACCAAGATATCTCATTCGTGTACGAAACGGAGGCCTGCGCAAAGCGGAGCCCCTCCTGGCGGTAGATGTCGTTGACACCGGTGATGAGGCCGGGGATGTCGGACGCCGATCCGGCGTGGTTACCGTTGTTATCGCAGATGAGCATGAAATGCAAGGCGATAGGGTCGGCATAGGGGTACACCTCGAAATTGAATTGCGGCGGCGGGCCGACGTAGTGCGCGATATTGGCGGCCAGCGTTTCCGTGCCCGGCGCGAGGCCGACCACGATCTGGGGCGCGGTGCTTTGCGGACCGAAGGCGAGCGCGGCGTTGCCGTCGGCAACGGACCACTGCACATCCTCTGCCCTGACGTTCGATGAAAATGTGATCTGGAAGGTTGCGGAGCCGCCGACGAAAAGACCGCAGGGATTTACCGGCGCGCCCTGATCGAACGACAGAACCGGCTCGGCGATGATTCTGATCACGCGCAGCTCGGTCTGCCGCGTGATGACCGTGCCAAGTTGCGTCAGGACCTTCGCCCTGATCTTGAAGTTCGAAACCGTCCCGCGCGGCAGGACCGAGACCGAGAGGTCCCGTGTCACCTTGGACACCTCCTGCCCGTCCTTGAGAAAGCGCGGCCCGCTCCCGCTGATGCTCCACTCCAGCACCGTGTCCTCCTGATGCCCGTGCCACGCGAACGTCACGGCATTGCTGCTGTGCGCGAGCGCGTAGGTCAGCGCCACCGGTTCCGTGCCGCCGCCGTAGGAGCGGGTGATGAAACGCCGGCCGTCCCAAGGGTCTGGTTCGTCGGGGTCGTCCGGCGTGGACGGATCGAGCGTGCGCGTGACGGTTCTGTCGCCGATCTCTGCCGTGATCGACGGCGAACCGTTTGTTTCCACGCCCGCGCCCATCGGTGCGGGTGCCCCCTGGGCCTGCTGCGCGGGCGCGGGGAAAACCGCGTCCACCCATGTCTCCATGTTGCCGCTCTCCGGCGTGGCGGTCCCGCTGCTGACGAACCACTGCGGTTGCCCCGCGATCTCCTCGCCGTCGGGCACGAAGCTGGCCGACACGGAAAAGGACGCGCTGTTGTCCGGGCCGAGGCAGATGATGTCGGGGATGTCAAGCAAAATACCCGGCAGCCCGATAAACGCCGTCCCGCCGGCATCCGTTCCGCCGCAAAAAAGATTTCCATCCATCGTGCTATCTCCCCGCCGCCCGTGCCGCACCGGGCTCCGTGCGCCCCCACAAAAAGGGCGCGCCGTCAGCGTACGCTTTACCGGCAGGCATTATCAATCGTGTTTTTTCGCGGACAACAAAATACCAGACGCAAGCGGTCAAGCTGTCTGGCAAGGTAACCCGTCCCTTAAGTGAAGAGCACTTCCACGCGCGTCAGCAGCTCGTCACGGCTCCCGACGCGCAGCAGCGGGCAGGGCAGGCTTTTGCGGAACGTCGCGCCGTAGGACTTGGTCATCACGCGCGGGTCCGCGACAATCACCACTCCCCTATCCGCCCGTGTACGGATCAAGCGGCCAAACCCCTGCCGGAAGCGGATAACCGCCTGTGGCAGGGAGAACTCGCGGAAGGCGCTACCGCCCGCACGTTCGATCTGCTCGCAGCGCGCCTCGACGATTGGATCTGTCACGGCGGCAAACGGCAGGCGCGCCATCACCACGCAGCTCAACGCCTCGCCCGCCACATCCACGCCCTCCCAGAATGAATGGGTACCGAGCAGCACACAGGAACCGCCCGAGCGAAAGATCCGCGTGATCTGGTCGCGCGTTCCGTTCGTGCCGTGTACCAACAACCGGATGCCCGCCGCGCGCAACGGCTCTTCCAGCAGGCGCGCGACTTGGTTCATCATCTCGTAACTGGTGAAGAGCCCCATGGCGCGACCGCGTGTCCGCGTGAAGACATCCAGCATCAGACCGCAGAGTTGCTCGGAATAGCTGCCGCCGGTGGAGCCGGTGGGCGGAGGTAAAAAGACGGGAGCTAGAGCCGCGCACTGCGTCAGGTAGTCGAACGGACTCTCCGCCACACAGGTCATGAGCTGTTCAGGTTCAAGGCGATCGATCCCCAGACGTCGGCTGATATAGCCGAATGAACTGCCGACGCGCAGAGTCGCTGAACAGAACACCACCGTTGCCTTCTGCCGGTAGAGCAACTCGGCCAACGCCTCACCGATGCTCAGCGGCGCGGCGTAAAGATTGGCAGTCCCGGCACTGCGGCTCGGCGGCTCCGCCCAAAAGACATGCTCCGTATCGGTGGCGGCCAGAATGAAATCCATATCCAACGCGAAGGCACGCAACGCCGCTGCCGCACCCTCGACATTCGCCGCCTGATCATCATACAGCGCGAGTTCGCCCTCCGTGGTCTGGCGCAGCGCCTCGCCCAACTCCAGCAACAGGCCAGAGGCCTCCGCAACCGCATGTTTAACGGCCAGCCGACAACGCTGAACCTCGGCCTCATCCCAACCGCCCTGGCACGCTGCGAACTGTTTGTCGCGGCACACCTCGCGCGTGAATGCACCGGAAAACGGCATCCCATCTGCGCACATCGTCGCCGCATCGTCACCCTCGTCATCGGCAAACAGGTCGTCGGCTTCCACAGACACTGCGGCGGAGGACGGCACACAGCGGAAACGTACCGGGTCATGGCCCGGCTGGATGAGGCCATGCAGTTCCTCGAACAAGATGCGGGCGCTATTCTGCACCTCTTCCAGTGCGCTGCGAATCTGGCGGATCTGTCGCCGCAACGCTTTGGCTGATGCTTCGTTGGTCGTTATCGCGCCCTTTTGAAGGTGATTGCGTAACACCTCCAACACGCCGCCCGCACGGTTGCCGCGACCACGGCTCAAACGTCGCAACAACTGGTTGAGGCGCGCTTGGGTCAACTCTGTGGAAAGATGGCGTGTCGCCGCCTCCTCCAAGTTGTGCGCTTCGTCGAATACGATTTGAGCATGAGGTGGCAAAGCGGTACCGGGGGCCTGCGACTCGGCAAAAACCAGCGCGTGGTTGGCAATGACCACATGCGCGGCGGCGGCGCGGGCACGCGCCTTCTGCAAAAAGCATCGACGCCAATAGCGGCAGGCGCGTCCGGGACACTCTTCAGCGGTCGACGACAGTTTGGCAAGAAACACGGCATCGGCATGACCCGCGCCGGCAAAGGTGTCGAGATCGCCATCAGGTGACTGCGCTATCCAAGCCAACGCCAAGGCGAAGCGGCGCAGTTCGGGACGTTCGAGTTCAAAGTGACTCTGCTCCAACAGGAGTGCGATCCGCCGTAGACAAGCATAGTTCGAGCGCCCCTTCAGTACAGCCACGCGTAGAGTGGCGCTGTCGTTGCCGCACACCGCCGCGCGGACCAGCGGCAAATCTTTTTCGATAAGCTGTGCCTGTAGGTTGCGCGTATTGGTGCTGACCACCACCGGCACATCGTTGAGCAACGCCCATGCGGCGGCGGGGATCAGGTAGGCAATGCTCTTGCCGACACCGGTACCAGCCTCAACCAATAGGTGTCGGCCCTCGCTGAAAGCCCGCGCGACCGCGCGCAGCATCTCCACCTGTCCGGGACGCGATTCATAACCGGGCATCAGGCGCGAGAAGGTGCCGCCGGGCAGCAGATGCGAGGCAAGGCGGTCAACGTCCAGCGGGGTGCAGTCAGCATGCGGCGGCAAGGTACGCCGCTCGTTCCGGCGCGCATCGGGCGTAAAGGTTTCCAGCCACGGCCCGCATCGCGTTCCGGCGCGCCGGGCACACTCGGCAAAATGACCGAACACGCGCGCCAGACCGCGTTCGTCCAGATCGCGCAATATCAACTCGATGGTCTCCAGCGTCCAGAGCGGCAACGCTGCCAACCGCGCTTCGATCGTGCGCCAAACCTCCCAGAGGCCCGCACCGCTGGCACCACCCTGACGCAAGTGCTCCGCCGCGTTATCCTCCGGCGTGTCCGGAAAGGCGAAAGCATGTAGGGCCAGCACATCGACTGCATACGCGCGTTCGGACGGCAGCAATCCTTCAAACGCAACCGTATCCTGAGTGATGTAGAGCGTCTCCTGCTCACTATCGGCAGCCTCACCCTCATCACCCTTGAAGAGGTCGAAGATCGGCGATTGTCGTCCCGGCGGCCGTGTCACCCACACTGTACGGAAACTGAGCATGCGCAGCGATCCCTACGTCCGCCTCATTTACCCATGCCGAACAGTTTCAGACAACGCCGGAAATCGGCCGGTAACGGACTGTGCGCCTTGAGCGTCTCCCCTGGAAGCATCGGATGCGGCATCTCCAGACCGGCGGCATGGAGCATCTGGCGCGGCACCGTCAGCAGGCGCGGATCGCGCGCGTGCTTGATGCCGTGTTCGCGATCGCCCAGCACCGGGTGGCGCAACGAGGCGAGGTGACGACGGATTTGGTGAGTGCGTCCTGTCTCGATCTTCACCTTGAGAAAGCTGGCGTCTTTGGTGGCCATCTCACGCTGGATGTGGCTGACCGCACGCTCACCGTCCAGCTCCTGCTCCACGGTCGAAGCGGCACGCTCATAACGACCGTACACGATCACGCGGTAGTGCTTGCTGACCCGGCGCGTCTTAAAGATTTCGACAGCAGCATCGAACGCGGCATCATTTTTAGCGAACAGCAAGCAGCCGGTCGTGTCACGATCCAGACGGTGTACCGCCCGCAACGTCGCGAGACCGGTCTGCGTGCGCAATGTCTCTTCGACACTGCGCGCGCCGACCGAAAGCATATTGGACGGTTTGTCGGCCACCAGATAGAAATCATCCTGCACCAGAATTCGGATTGCTGACGCCGGCGACGCCGCCGACTGCTTGGACAGGTTGGCACTTGGCAATTCTACGGTATCCCCGGTTTTGAGCGTGTGGTGTGTCATCCACACGCATCGGCGGTTGACCCACACGACCCGCTCATCCAACAGATTTTTGGCCGCACGTTTGGAAATTGAGAGCCGTGCGGCGAGAAACTCTTGGAGCGACTGGCCCGCCTGCACTCTTGAGACCACAAACGACACAACTGGCTGAGACTTATCTTTCATAGACACAGTGTGGCAAAATGCCTGCGGCCATGCAATTGTAATCGGTTAGCCCGCCGCCCGCGCTTCGCACGGAAACGCATCATCTTCGCACATCCCTGTCACCAACCGATTACGTCCAGCGTCACTCATAGAGGACTTCGAAGTCGATAGATGGATGGCCCTTCACGACCAGATCGACGTAGTCCGCCGACTCGCCCTTCGTGACGGTGAAGCGCTGCTCGACACCGTTGACGAGCACCTTCGACGCATGGCGGCCTTCGGACAACAGAATGTGCGCGACAACTTCTTGTGCCGGCGACTCCACGCGGTAGCGCAATCCACGGTCAGTGAACACCCAACGCGTGTCGACAAATTTCGCGGCGCGCTCGTAGCCGGTGAGATAACGTCCTTCGGTGTAATCCGTGACCGCCCAACGCGGTGCAAAGCGAAGACGGCGGTACTGCTTGTCGAGGTCGGTGATGCCAGCAAGACCCTGATCGATCGCGCTCAGAACCGCAGCCGCGCCCCAGGCGCTCGGACCGCGTCCTTGCGGCGCGCGCGTCGTCGGATGGTAGAGGAAGAACAGCTTGCCGTCGTCCTCCTTGATCATTTTCACCAGCCGCTGCAGAATGTCCCATCCATATTTCTCAAACCCATTCTCGAAAGCGCCCTTGGCGAGTTCGCCGGCCGTGAATGGACAAATCGCACCGTTCACGTACTCGCCAGGCGGATGGTTTCCGATCTTCATGTTGTACGGCGGATCGATCGTGAACCATTCGGCGAACGCCTTCGTGGTCGCACGCCGCCCCTTATACTCCTCGATAATCGAACGGCATTCGTCCCGCGTCAACATGCCACGGTTGAGCGCGTAGGCATCGCTCATGGAGAGACGCTCTGCCTCGTTCTCATCGTACGGCTCGCAGTTGATCGCAAGCTGATGGATAAAGAACTTCCCGTTCCAGAGATGCCTCATGGCATTCGCGCGGAGCGTCGCGGCACGCGCGCGCCATGCTGCCGCCTTCTCCGCGTTACCGAAGCGTTCGTTGACCCAGGCGAGTTGGCTCATGGCCTGATAGACACCGGTGTTATCACCGTGCATGATCGCCATCGGTTCTGTGAGCACCACCGAACGGTTACACGCGGAACCGGGATCCTTCGTGAAATCCCAAGTGTCGATGGTATAGGGACGCTTGCAAAGTCCACGCTCCGGGTCCCAGCGCTTCACGTCGCTCGTCTGGTAGTCGATGCCCTTCTCGAGCCGCGGCAACGCCCTCTTCAACCACTCGTCGTCACCCGTGACGCGCCATGCCTGCACACAGCCCTCGACCATCAGGTATTCGATGTCGGCCTCGAGTTCGAGCCGGACGAGCGACTGGTTGTCTTCTGGATACAGCACCGAACAATCCTCCGGCACGAACATCCAATGGGGGTCGTCGATCTGTTTGATAAGCTCGAAGAACTGTCCATCGGCGCGTTGTGTGTCGAGAATGAAATCGAGGAAGCTCGTGAGGTCGTGTTCCCAGTGACAGAAGCCCTTCATCTGGTGGACGTGATCGCGAATCCAATTGAGTTGGCACATGAGATAGCGTCCATCGATCGCCACCAGTCGGCGGTCCGCCCACACAACTTTACGGAGGTTCCAGATCGTATCGCCTAAATCGTGCTCCTGCGTTGTCAGCAGGCCGGGACACGCGAATTCCCGGTTGTTGTAGGTGCCACACGTCTTCCCCCCGCAGCGCTGTCGCGGCAGCGGGTTCATGAACTTGAGTTCACGCCCCGCATTCATCTTCAGTGTCGCCGCATCCGGCGTCGGACGCACCGGCATCTTCGGCAACGCCGCGAAGGCCTCCGCAGCCAGTACTGCGGACACGATCCGAATCATCACACGCTTCATTCTCTCATTCCGCCTTCCCATAGGATAGATCGGCGCTTATTATGCGGGGGAGGCAAAGTGAGTCAATCCCTTTCGATCCAAATCCCGATTTCGATCTGTTTTTTCCTTTAGCCTTATCAGCGTACCCCATCGAAAAGTGCGCGGAAAAGTACGCTGGCACGCTTTTACGAAAACAATCATTTTTTGTTTGGCGAATATCTCAATCTGCCCTATAATTGGTGCATCATGATGTGAATAGGTTCACAGTGGCTCACAGTTATGACAGGTGTAAGAGATCATGAGTAAAACTTTACGTGTCGGGATTGTTGGCGGCGGCAATGACTCGTTCATCGGCGATATCCATCGTGCCGCCATTAAGCAGTGCGGTCGGCTGGAGTTGGTTTGCGGTGCGTTTGGCTCCACGCGACAAAGCTCGTTTGAAACCGGCAAGCGCCTGGAACTCCCTACGCGGCGTTCATACGGCACTTACCGTGACATGTTTCGCCGGGAGGCAACCCTGCCCGAAGACGAACGTATGGACTTTGTGTCCATCTTGGCACCCAATGCGATGCACTATCCGGTCGCGATGTCGTCAATCGACGCAGGGTTCTCCGTGTTCAGTGAAAAGCCTTTTACCTGCAATCTGGACGAAGGGCTGAATCTCACGCGCAAGCAGCAGGCAAGCGGGTTGGTGTACGGGATCGCCATGGTCTATCAGGGTTATCCCGCCTTGCAACTGGCGCGCCGCCTCCTGCTTGAGGAGCAGATGATCGGCACGATCCGTAAAATCGTCTCCCGCTACCCACTGGGATGGATGGCACAACGCCTTGAGACGGCCGGTAACAAACAAGCTGGCTGGCGAGCCGACCCGCGGCGCAGCGGTCCGGCGGGATGCCTGCTTGATCTCGGCATCCACTGCTTTTATCTGTCGGAATGGCTGTCGGGCCTGGCGGTCAGCGAGGTCTGCGCGGATCTGCGGGCGACGGTCCCCGGGCGTATCTTGGACGATGACTGCAGCGTGCTTGTGCGCTTCACTGGAGGCGCGCGCGGTGTGTTCCTCGCCAGTCAAATCGCTACCGGACGGCGCGACGGCCTCACCATTGAACTCATGGGTGACCGCGGCGCGTTGTTGTGGTCGCAAAATGAGCCGCACCGCCTGATCGTGCGCGACGTTGACGGTTCGGAGCGTGTCCTGACAGAGGGTATCCCCGCCACGGGAGAGAAACCCGGCCCCAACCCGTTCGGTAGCGATGCGGCCTACATCGCCGCGCTCGCGTCAACCTACTCTGCCTTTGCGGATTATTACGAATCCTGCAAAGCCCAAAAGAGTGTCGCTCCCCCCGCCCGCGGCTTCATGAGCATTGAGGATGGCCTGCGCGCGGTCGTGTTCGTCGACGCCGTCCTAAAGAACTGCACCGTGCCGGAAGAGCCAGCGCCCCCGCCAGACAAATGGACGCCGATCATTGTGCCCCCCATTCCGGAGCTTTGAAGGTCATGCGTGCTACTTTGTTTGCGTGCCTGCTCGCCTGCGTATCGGCGCAGGCTGCCGATTACTATGTGGATGCCGAACACGGCCGGGATGGGAACCCCGGCACATCGCCGGAACAGGCTTGGCAAACGCTTGAGCGCGTGAACGCGGCCCGGCTCAATCCCGGCGACCGCGTGCGCTTCAAGTGCGGGCAGATGTGGCGCGGGAGCCTCAATGTCCAGCCGGGGACACAGGGAGCGCCCGTCACGTACACCTCTTATCCGGGAACGGGCGAGAACGCCGACTGGAAGCCCCGTATCATGCGCAGCGTCGATCTTGCCGATCCGGCGCTCTGGCAGTCGACGGGCAATAACATCTGGAAAGTCGTGCCCACCATCGGCGGCGGTACAAACGTCAATGCAGACATCGGCAATATCGTGCTCGTCAAGAAAGGTACGACACCCAAGACGGCAGGATTCAAGCGGTGGTCTGTCGACGAGCTACGTGCGCAGGGCGACTTTTTCTCCAGCCCGTTTTCGTCTACGGCCGGTCCACGGACGATCTTTTTCTACTCTGAAAAAAATCCGGCTGAGTTTTACAGCTTCATTGAGGCGGCGCCCAAAATCAACAGTGTGTCTGTAAAGAAACCAGAGTGGTATGTGTTGGACGGACTGGCCTTTGGCTATACCGCCGCGCACGGTGTCGGCGGTGCCGGGCACAGCCATGCACGGATCCGCAACTGCGATTTCTTCTGGATCGGTGGCGGCCATTTGTACACGCGTAACGATAGGCCCACACGTTACGGCAACGGCGTGGAGTTTTGGTGCACGGCGACTGACTGCGTGGTCGAGGGTTGTCGTTTTTGGCAGATCTACGACACCGCCATGACCAACCAAGGCAACGAGAAGTGTCGCGTGAGCGATGTCTTGTGGCGCAACAACATCGTCTATCTCTGCGAACAGGCCTATGAAATCTGGTTCTCCAATCCAGAGTCGGAGGTCGCCGGCGTAACGTACGAAGGCAACAGCAGCTACGACTGCGGCTTCGGCTGGGGTCATGTACAACGTCCCAACAAAAACGGAACCCACCTGTTGGCGTATCGCCTAGAATCGAAAGTCCTTAAGCTTCATTACCACGACAACCGGTTCTACAACACGACAGAGCGGATGATCTGGTTTTACAATCCCCGGCTGAACGAAGTGGCGTGCAACCGCAATATCTTCTGGCAAGAGGGCGCCGATCCCGACAAGCAGCCGTTGTTCGCCTGGTCCGGACCGCACGCCAAGGGTATCGGATTCGACACCTATCGGACTGAGACCGGCAACGATACCGAATCGCGTTTCGAAAAAATCGAACGCATACCCTATTTTGATTACTGATACAACCGTGTTAACCTACCGTCGAAAAATCGAGCTGAACGGACCATCCCATACGTGAAAAAGGACGAGCGTCTGTTCGTCCGGGCAAGCAGACGCCTGTCCCTTCCGTGTATTTTGTGTCCATCCGGTGGGTTAGATGTTTTCGGCGGGCATTAATAAAACGAGGAAGTCGTTTATGAAGCGAATGTTGTTTTCGATACTAACGGTTTTTTGCGTGTGCGGCCTGATGGCGGCGCAGGTGGAATTGACTTACACGTTCACCGACAAGCACGAGGAGAAGAAGACGGTGTCGGTCACGCCCGACGCCAAGGGTGTGGTGACGGTGATCGTCAAGCGCAGCCAGTTGCCGCAAGGTGTGGAGTGGGTGTCGGTGTTGCCGGATTTCGCCACGGCCAAAGTCGGTGAGGAGGGTTACTACGTGACGCCCGACGGCTTTCTCGGCACCTTCCGTTTGCAGAATGGTGCCTACATGATCGGCGGGCCGAGCGTTGTCCACGGACGCAACTTCATGCCGATTTTCGGCATGAAGAATCCGCGCGCGACATTCGTCGGCATTGTCGCCACGATGCGTTTTGAGTACGACCTGCACGTGCGCGCCAAAGAAGGCGTGTATACGATTGCGCCGCGCTTTCGGGTGGCTGGCTTTGTACCGCCGGACGATATCGTTATCCACTACCATCTGCTCGAAGGGCGCAACGCAGACTATGCCGGTATGGCACGCGCCTATCGTAATTACCAGCTCCTGCGCGAGGTCTGCAAGCCAATCAGCGTACGCATAAAAGAGCAGCCAGAACTCGACTACGCCGCGCGCTGCCCCGAAATCCGTATCCGCCAAGGCTGGAAGCCCGCGCCCAGCCCGGTCATGGAACAGAGCCTCGCCACCGAGCCGCCGATGAAGGTCGCGGTCACCTTTGATCGCGTGGGCGACATTCTGGACGCCCTCAAGCGCGTCGGTGTCAAGCGCGCGCAGCTCTGTCTGGTCGGCTGGAACCAGAAGGGCCACGACGGACGCTGGCCGCAGATGTTCCCGGTAGAAGAAGCGCTGGGCGGTGAGGCGAAGTTACGGCAGTTGATCCGCAAGGCGCATCGTATGGGCTACCGGATTGTCGGGCACACCAACAGTTCTGACGGCTACAGCATCGCCAATGTCTGGGACTGGGATCTGCCGGTCAAGCGCCAAGACGGCACGCCCTACTCCCATGCCGTCTGGAGCGGCGGCCGGATGTACTCGCTCTGCCCGCAACGCGTCTTTGAGCGCTTCTATCCGCAGGACATCCGCAAGGTGGCCGACCTCGGTTTCCGCGGCCTGCACTATATCGATGTTATCACGATCGTACAGCCGCCGCGTTGCTTCGATCCCAATCATCCCTGCACACCCAAGGAGAGCGCGATGTGGTTCGACCGCATTCTCGCCGCCTGCAAAGACCATATTGGCGGGGTATCCTCAGAAGGTGGCTTCGACTACGCCTGCGGTAATCTTGATTACGCGCTCTACGTCTATTTCGGTGGACTTTCCGGTAAGCACAACGCGATGCATGACCGTCTGATCCCGATCTGGCAGCTCGTCTACAACGGCATCATCCTCAACAACCCCTTCACCGAGACGGTCAACGCCCCGGCCAAAGACCTCTTCACCCAAACCAAGCTCGTCGAGTTCAATGGACGGCCGACGTTCTACATCTACTCCAAGTTCAAATCCGACAACAAGAACTGGATGGGCGAGATCGATCTGAGGTGCGCCACCGACGAGGAACTCAAGCAGACGGCCGCATTTGTCAAAAAGGGCTATGACGAATTTGAAGCGCTGTCCGACTTGCAATTCGAATTCATGGAGCAACACGAGCAGCTTGCGCCCAACGTCTTCCGCACCGCCTTCTCCAACGGTGCCGAGATCATCTGCAACTACACCGACAGCGA
>DUPH01000316.1 GCA_012838435.1 Lentisphaerota bacterium
GCGGCCACCGCCGCAGCCACCGCCGCGCTGCCGCCGCCGACCACCACGACATCCGCATCGCGGACCACCGGCACGGAACGTGCGGTCTGCGCCACAGGTTCTGCTCTCAAAACGGCCTGCGTCAGGCACGTCGCACCCACACACATGATCGCAACACACGTTCTCATCACGCCTACCTCCTACGCTCCTCGCCAGCCCATCTAATACTTACTGGCTAGCACTGTACCGAAAACAGCGTGGCTTGGTCAACAGGGATCAAGAGACAATGCCCAGCGGCGGCGTCTTTTCCCAGACACCACGGGTGAAGTCCGGCACGTCCACCGAACGACTGCGATTCGCCACGGAATCCGCGCTCAACGTGCCGACCGCGCTCCAAGCGGCCGCGTCGTACACGGTCTGGTCCAGCGGTTCGCCGTTGCGCAGACAGTAGATCACGCGCCAGTTCATGATGAAGTCCATGCCGCCGTGTCCGCCGACCCGTTTCGCCTCGGCGCCCATGCGCTTCCAGAGCGGATGGTCGTAAGCTTCGAACCACGGTGCCATGTCTTGATCCCAGGCATGGTAGTTGGTGGTCTTTTTGTCGCCCAGAATCTTCTGGATCGCAGGCGGCAGATCCTCTTTCTTATAGTCCAGCGCAATGCGGTTCGGGAAACCACCGAACGTTCCGCGCGTGCCCTGAATCAAATTGTGGCGGCTGTAAGGGCGCGGGGTGGTCTCGTCCCACTGCACCATGATCGAGCGCCCCTTGACAGTTTTGATGATCGTGGTGTTGATGTCACCGCAACGCCACTCCTTGATCTGGTTCCACTTGTGGTCAGCGGGGAAGCGCTCTTTGGCATACAGCGCGCGACCGAGCGCCGGAGACGACACCGAACTCAGATAATCGAAGCGATCCCCCTGGTTGATGCCCATGTACTGCGCTATCGGGCCCAGGCCGTGGGTCGGATACAGGTTGCCGTTGCGCCGCGCGTAGTGCAAGGTGCGCCACGAGCCCGTGCCGTGCTCCACTTGGTTCATCTGCCCGCGCAGCTCATGGATATAGGCGGCTTCACCGTGCAGCAACTCACCGAAAAGCCCTTGCCTGACCATGTTCAGCACCATCAGCTCCTCACGCCCATAATTGACGTTCTCAAGCATCATGCAGTGACGCCGCGTCTTCTCCGCCGTATCAACCAGCGCCCAGCACTCTTCTGTTGTGATCGCGGCGGGAACCTCGAGGAAAGCGTGCTTTCCAGCCCGCATCGTATCAAGCGCCTGTGGCGTGTGCAGTTCCCAAGGGGTTGCGATATAGACGATATCGACATCGTCACGCTCGAGCATCTTTTTGTAGGCTTCCGGACCATCGCTGAACGTCGCCGGCTTCGGCTTCCCTGCATCGGCAACGCGCTTGAGCGCACGATCTAACGTGGGCTGGTGGATGTCGCACAGCGCCGTGACCTCCGCCCCCTCGATTTTGAGCATGTCACCAAGATGGCCGCTGCCGCGTCCTAAGCCGATGAAACCCACGCGCACACGCTCCATCTTCGGCGTTCTGAGCCCCATCACAGTAGTTCCTGCACTACCTTGGGCGCGCGCTGAGGTCGGCTTAAGTACCTGCGCGGCAGCCGCACCGTATCCGGCCACGGCTGACAATTTCAGAAAATCACGACGCGATGCTTTGTACGACATTTCTTTCTCCCTGCTCTTTTGTCTGTTGCACAGTTTCAATTGAAAACTGTGTGGTATATTAAATCCTACATGCCCTTCAAGCAAGCGCAAAGGCGAGCATCATCACTCACTGCGCGCGGGACGTCGCATCCCCATCTTTTCAAGCGGCAGCGGCTTGAACCCCGGGATGCGCGTGAAGACCGGCGAATCGGGCTTCAACCGGAAATCTCGCTGCTGCATGTTGACGAACCCGGGATCGTCAAATGTCACGAATTGGAGTTCGTTGGTCACCCAGCGGTTGCTCTTAACCTCATCGCACTTCACAAACAGATTGCGCACGGCGATGTTGTCGCGCGCGGCACCGGGCTTTGGATCCATGAACCCGATCAACTCCGGATATGCCTCGGTATAGGGCGGCTGCGTGATGTCCACCTCTTTGAGCAGCCGCTCCTGCCACAGCGGTGCCTCGATGAATGCCTTCCAACGCGCATCATTCCACGGAGCGGAACCCAACGCGCGTTTGCACTCGATGAAGACGCAGTTGTCCACGGTGTTGCCGTGTCCGCCATGCGAAAAGACCGTGCCGAAAGAACCTTTGCCGGGGTCGCCGCAACGGAAGAACAGATTGCCGTAGACCGTTTCGCCGCCATCGCCGTCGTCAAAGTAAACCGCCGCGTTGCCATGCCCGCGCGGGCTCCCGATCTCGCTCCACAGGTTGTAGCGCAGCACGTTGCCGCGACAAGACGGATTACGCCCCTTGTAGAATGCGGCCGCGTCGTCAGAGGCCATGCAGACGTTGCTGACCACGTTGTACTCGAACAGGTGGTTGTTGCCGTGCATGCTGATCGCCTGATGCGGCGCGTCGTGAATCAGATTGTGGCGGGCCACGTTGCCGACACCGGAAAAATGCAGCGCGCTGGCGTACGTGAACTGATGCACGGAGAAACGCCGGATGTGCGTATCTTCCAGCACATGCCCCGCAGGCGTCAGCGTCTTGCGGTCTCCTCCGCCCAACGTCACGCCGCCCGTGCCGGTGTCGTAAATGTCGCACCGCGCGATCCGGTTGGATGCGCCGCCGTTCATGTGAATCGACTTGCGCCGCAAATTGCGGAACACGCACTCCTCCACGGTCACCCGCCGACACTCGGTGATCGTCAGTCCATCTCCCTGCCCCTCTTCAAAGATCAGACCGCGCAACGCGATGTCGGCCGCATTCTGCAAAACGATGAGCGGTTCGTCATGCACCGCCAGCGCGACCCGCGCCTGCGTAAGATCCTGATCGGGCCAGAGGTAGAGCCGGTTCGCCGCGACATCAATGAAGTATTCGCCGGGACGATCCAACTCTTCGAGTAGATTGACCGCACGCCAGCGGCGCGGCGACGGATTGCCCTGGCGCACACCGTAAACATGCGCCACCTTGAACGTGATCCGACGCTGCGCAGGATCGATGGCTGCCACGCGGATCGCGTCGTCATACCAGTCGAAACACCAGAATCCATGCAGCCACACGCCCTGCTCCACCCGCCAGCGCGCGGGACGGTCGCCCTCGTACTCAAATACGCCGCCGCGGTTCTCTTTGGGACGCGCCTTCTTCGGGTCAGCCGAATCCGAAACCGATCCATCGTTGCGCATCGTTCCTTGGTCGATGATCTTGGCGATCGTCGCCCAGCCCTCGTTCGGCCAGCAAGCCAGCGTCATACGGCGACCGTTGACAAACAGTTCCGGAATACCGAACGGCAACCGGAAATTGTCGCGCGGCACAGAGGTCTTCGGGAAACCCAGCGCATTCAGGTCCGCACAGCGCACCTGTCCGCGTGCCGCCGGATCGAGGCGTTCGTCGATCGCATCCCCCGCAAGCGGTTGGAACGCACCGCAAGGAATCGGACGCGCACCGGTCAGAGAGACCACGGCACCCGGCGCCGCCTTATAGACGATCGGCGCACCCTCCGCGCCGGAGTCTTCCGCTTCCAACTTTAAACTGCGGGTCAACGCATAGCGTCCGGCATGCAACACCACCTCGGCGCCGCCCGGCAACGCCCCTGCTTTCTTAGCTGCGCGCACCGCATCACGCGCCCGTTCCAGCGTCGCAAACGGCGCATCGGCACTTCCCGGCCCCGCATCATTACCGTCCGGCCGCACATGAAACACACGCGCATCCGCACCGTACACGCCGAGCGCCGTTCCCCACACGCCTGCCAAGCAGAGCGCCGTCATTCCGTATTTCAACATCATCCCCTCATCCCCCTTTTTTCCAGCGCCAGCAGCCACGCCTTGCGCGACAGCCCGCCGCCATATCCCACCAAACTCCCGTCCGCGCCGATCACACGGTGGCACGGAATGATGATCGCAATCGGGTTGCGGTTATTGGCCATACCGACCGCGCGCGTGGCCTTGGGATTCCCGACAGCCGCCGCTGCCCGCTGATAACTCCACATCTCACCATACGGGATCGTTTCAAGCACAGCCCACACACGCCGTTGAAACGGCGTTCCCACCGGAGCCAACGGTAGCGAAAAAACCGTCAACCTGCCATCCAGATACGCCTGCAACTGGCGGAACGTCTCATCCAGCAACGCCCCCTCCGCCACGCTAGCATCCCTTGCCTCCTCGTCGGCAAAAAACACCCGCGTCACCGCGCCGTCCTTCACCTCAACGCCAATCCAACCCAGCTCTGTTTTTCGATAAGCAAGTGCCATGACCTTTTCTGTTAACGCTCAACCATGAAACACATGAAACTTCATGAAAATCAGGGACGAGCAGGTACCCATCCCTCTTGGCGATCTCGGCATCTTGGCGGTTCCAAAAACTCCCCAAAAAATCTGTGTAATCTGTGCCATCTGTGGATAGAAATATCAGTGGATGAGAATAAATTGGCGGGGGTTCACTCCCCGTACATTTCCGTAATGGCACGGCGCAGAGCCGCAGCATCGCACTCGGGCAACGACCCCAGCTTGCGGCCAAACCGTTTTTTGCTGATGGTTCGGATTTGATCAACCGCGATTTCTGCCGGTCTGCCGGCGCATCGGATCTGAATGCGTGACCGCCAGCCCGGATGTATCTGGCTGGTCAACGGGCAGACCGTCACTGTCGCCAACACCTCATTCAGGGCATCCAGGCTCACAATCACAACCGGCCGTGTCTTGGCAATCTCTGATCCACGCACAGGATCCAGTTCTGCCCAAAAAATGTCGTACCGTTTTATATTCACATCCGCGCCGATTGTTTTGGATGGACGCGATAAGCGGCCGGTTTTTCAGCCGCCCGTTCTGCCTCCCACGGAACGGTTTCGATTCCATCGGACGCAGTGACCTCCCATGCTAACCAATCCTCTTCCTCGGCGGCCATCGCCCGCGCCGTTTCCGCCCATGACAACTTTTGCCCCGTCTGCGGTTTCGGGCACAACAAGATGCCATCCTGAGTCTCATTCAGCACAAGCGTCTCCCCCACGTCGTATCTGCGCAGCACGTCCGCAGGGATTCTCACTCCGCGCGAATTCCCGATCCTCACAACTTTCACCTCAACCGTTTGCATCATAACCTCCCAACCAATACGTAATTACAGTACCAACATTTCGATGCAAGGTCAACGCTCAACCATGAAACACATGAAACTTCATGAAAAACCATGCCATGCCTTTCCGTGTGTTCAGTGTATTCCGTGGTTAAAAACCCCGCGCCACGCCCCCAAAAAACTCTGCGTCTCTGCGCCTCTGCGTTAAAAACCCCGAGCCATGCCCCAAAAATCGTAATCTGTGGATGCAAAAAAACGCTCAATTCGCCACGATGTTAATCAAGCGGTTGGGGACGCAGATGACCTTACGGATCGTCTTGCCGTCCAAGGCTTCGCGCACCGCATCCTGCTCCAGCGCGAGCCGCTGCATCGTCTCCTCGTCGGCCGACGACGGCATCATGACGCGCGCCTTGGGCTTGCCCAGCACCTGCACGAGGATCTCCACCTCGTCCACCTTGAGATACTCTTCGTCGTACTCAGGCCAGGGCTCGTAGGCGAGCGTCTTATCGTGCCCCAGACGCTCCCAAAGCTCTTCGCCCAGATGCGGCGCGAACGGGGACAGCAGCAGCACGAAGGTCTCCGCCGCCTCGCGCGGCAGCGGCTTGGCGTTGCCGGAGAAGCCATTGACGAAGATCATCATCTGGCTGATGGCCGTATTGAAACTCATTGCATCGAGATCGTCCGTCACCTTTTTGATGGTGGCGTGCAGCAGACGGCGCTGCTCCGCGTCCAACGGGTCATCCGTGATCGGCTGTTCCACAACCATACGGAAGGCACGCTTGAGAAAACGGAACACGCCCTCCACACCTTTGGTATTCCAAGGCTTGACCGCCTCCAGCGGCCCCATGAACATCTCGTACAGGCGCATGCTGTCCGCGCCGTACTCGCGGATGACATCGTCGGGATTGACCACATTCTTCAGCGACTTGGACATCTTGGCCGGGAACTCGACGAGCTTCTCGCCGGTCTCGGTGTGGAAAGCGCCTTCGGTGCGCTGTTCCACCTTCTCCATCGGCACCAGCGCACCGCGCGCGTCCTTGTAGGAGAGACCCAGAATCATGCCTTGGTTCACGAGCTTCTGGAACGGCTCAGGGGTTGACACATAGCCCAGATCAAACAGCACCTTGTGCCAGAAGCGGGAATAGAGCAGATGCAGTACCGCGTGTTCCGCGCCGCCGACGTACAAGTCCACCGGCATCCAATACTTTTCTTTGGCCGTATCGAACGCGGCACGCTCGTTGCGCGGATCGATGTAGCGCAGATAGTACCAGCAGGAGCCCGCCCACTGCGGCATCGTGTTGGTCTCGCGACGCCCCTTCGCCCCAGTGACCGGATCGGTGTAATCAAGCCATGCGCCCGCCTTTGCGAGCGGCGGCTCGCCGGTGCCGGTGGGCTTGTAGTCCTCCAACTCGGGCAGGAGCAGCGGCAGATCGTTATCATCCACCAGACGGATGGAGCCGTCCTCCATGTGAATCACCGGGAAAGGCTCACCCCAGTAGCGCTGCCGACTGAAGAGCCAGTCGCGCAGCTTGTACTTCACCGCGGCCTTGCCGACCCCGCGCGCGGCCAGCCACTCGGTGGTCACGCGCATGGAATCAGCGACAGCCATGCCGTTGATATCGAGCCCCTCGCTATTCGCCGAGCCGATCATGCGGCCATTGCCGGTCCAGCAGGCGCGGCCGGCCAGCACGTCATCCACAGATACGCCTTCAGCCGCCGCCTCGTCCGCGTCGGGCTCGATGATGCAGACGATCGGCAACTTGAATGTCTGGGCGAACTCAAAGTCACGCGTGTCATGCGCCGGCACGGCCATGATCGCGCCCGTGCCGTAACTGATCAGCACGTAGTCGGCGATCCAGATGGGAATCTCTCCGCCGGTCACGGGATTGACCGCGTACGCGCCGGTGAAGACTCCGGTCTTCTCGGTGTTCAGCTCGGTGCGATCCATGTCGCTCTTACGCGCGGCCTCCTCGCGGTAGCGGTCAACGTCGGTCCGCTGCGCGTCGGTCGTAATGCGCGTCACCAGCGGATGCTCGGGAGCCAGCACCATGTAGGTCGCACCGAACAGGGTGTCGGGACGCGTGGTGTACACTGTGACCTTTTCGTCGCATCCCGCGATTGTGAAATCGACCTCCGCGCCCTCCGACTTACCGATCCAATTGCGCTGCATCTCTTTGATGCCTTCCGGCCAGTCCAGTCCGTCCAGATCCGCCAGCAGGCGCTCGGCATACTCTGTGATGCGCAGCATCCATTGACGCATCGGCCTGCGGATCACCGGATGGTTGCCGCGTTCGCTGCGTCCGTCGATCACCTCTTCGTTGGCGAGCACCGTACCGAGTGCGGGGCACCAGTTCACCGGCACCTCGGCCATGTAGGCGAGTCCCTTCTTGTAAAGCTGCGTAAAAATCCACTGCGTCCACTTGTAGTAGCCGGGATCGGTGGTGTTCACCTCGCGATCCCAATCGTAACTGAATCCCAGCGCTTTGATCTGCTGGCGGAAACGATTAATATTGCGTTCGGTCGTGATCGCGGGATGCGTACCGGTCTCGACCGCATACTGCTCAGCCGGCAGACCGAATGCGTCCCAGCCCATCGGATGCAGCACGTTGAAACCGCGCATGCGCTTGTACCGGCAAAGGATGTCCGTCGCCGTATAGCCTTCGGGATGGCCGACGTGCAATCCTGAGCCGCTCGGATACGGAAACATATCGAGGCAATAGAACTTCGGCTTGCCCGCTTCAAAGTCATTCACCTTGAAGGTTTTGTTCGTCTCCCAATACGTCTGCCATTTTTTTTCAATCGCGGTGAAATCATACTCGTTCGTCGTCATAACCGATTCCCATGGGTTAAAGAAAGTGGCATTGTAACAAACGAGGGGGTAATACTGAATAACGAATAGCGCGGGAGGAAGTAATAGGTAATGGGTAGGAGGTAATAAGTGGGAAAACCGCTCAACTTCCAACGCTCAACGCTCAACGTTCAAGTGGTTTGGCAAACGTTAAGCCACCCTGCTCACTTACCGCTTCGGCAGGAGAGAAGGATAAAGCCTCTGGTGGTTTTTATTTTCTTTATGCCTTTTCTTCGATTTCCGAGCAGTTCGCCATCCGGTTGTCTGTGCATCTTCCGCCAACACAAGAGATCATCCCCTTAAAGCATGTCATCTCCCCTGAGTTTACGTCGTCTTGTCTTGCACCCAGCGAACGCCCACCTTGAACGTTTTTTTTCAATCCGCGTCCGGACGGATTAAAAATACGTTCCGAGGTGTTGTTGTGGCTGGACCTCCTATGACGGGATAAACTCCGCTGCTCTGACTCCTTCACGCTTCCGGGCCTCACGGTAACAGTTGCGTATCGTCTCCTTCACGTTCACCGGTTTGTTGATCCCGATCAACGAAACCCGCGGATTCGAATCATCGGTTGAAAGGACGATGATCGTGCCAAAACCGAGAATCCTCTGGAGTATGCCTTGCTTTACCGTCACGTCTTTGACCCGGAAAAGTTCGAGTTCTTCGAGATGCTTAGCGATGAGCCCCTTCTCGACAAACAACCGCTGGGTGGTCAGTCGGTATTTCAACGACACCACCTTATACCACACGTTAAGCAGGATGATGAGTCCAACGATGAATGGACTTAATAGGATGCCGAGAATGATCTCGCCCAAAAAGGCTTTCGCCGTGGGCTTCAGCCTAAAGACTTCTCGCTCCTCGTCGGGGATTGGCGCCGCCGCCGGATGGGGCGGTGCGGAAGTGGTCACACGCACAACCTTGGCCGCTGGTTGGAATGCTTCCTTTGTGGGGATGATGATTTCGCCGTTACACGACGGGCAGCTGATCTTCTGGCCGCTGAGCCCCTCGTCACCTTCGAGATGCTGACCGCAGTGCGGACAGTCCAGTTTGATTTCCGCCATATCGTTTTCCCTTCTTCGTACCCTGACAATGCTATTGGCCTACCTCAGCGATGAAAAATCCAACAGAACGGTTTAAAGTTACTGAACCCTTGGCCTGTCTGTCAAATCGTTTAGGGAGAATGACAGCGGTTAGTTCATTAGTGCATGAGCTTGGCCCCGTCGGGATCGGGATCGCTATCGGGATCGGGATCGCCGCCAGTCAACCTCTCTTTATTGCGGCCACCCAGTGGCTCGCAATGATGAGTGTAAAAACGGACGGGAGGATGGGCACCGGGCGCGCGCAGGATATGCAATGAGGGGTACAAAACTCCTAACTCCTAAATCCTAAATCCCAACTCCTAAATCCGCGCGTAGCGCGGCTGCGCGGCGCAAGGTTTTAACCTCATCTTTGTGACCACTGGGTGGTCACAAAAAGTGGGCGGATTGACTGACGCCGCGCGGAATTGGTACCCTGAACCAAACTCCAATTGTAAGCCCACCCCGTAAACAGCAGGTGTCCGGTATGATGATCCATGTTCTCCGCGCAAAGAATCGCGTCCCGCTGTGCGTCGCATTTGTCGCTTTGGCACTGACCGCCGCATCTCAGTCCATCTACGAAAGCGTATGCGGGGAAGCGCGTCACATTTCGCGTACTTCTCTGGCGGTCGCCGCGCCGCGCGAGGTTTGGGAGGCCACGCTAAAGCAACGCAGATCGATGTGGCACGAGATGCTGGGGCTGTCGCCCATGCCCGAGCGCGGCCCCCTGAAGGCGACCGTGACAGGGGTACTCGATCGCGGCGACTATGTGGTCGAGAAGATTCATTTCCAGAGTCTTCCCGGTGCCTACGTGATAGGCAACCTCTACCGTCCGGCGAAGGTGACCGGACGCCTGCCCGCAGTCTTGTACCTGTGCGGGCACTCCAAAGGGAAGGTCAATCCGCCATATCAGGCTAACCCGCGTTGGTTCGGCCAGCACGGATACGTGGCGCTTGTGCTGGATCCCATACAGCTTGGAGAGTCGCAAGGATTTCATCACGGCACCTACAGCGAAAAACGCTGGGATTGGCCCAGCCGGGGCTACACGCCTTTGGGCACGGAGGTGTGGAATGCCATGCGCGCGCTCGATTACTTGGAGACCCGGCCTGACGTTGACGCTGGTCGTATGGGTGTGACCGGCCTCAGCGGCGGCGGCGTTGTTTCATGGTGCCTCGGGGCGGCGGACGAACGGGTCAAGGTTGTGGTGCCGGTGTGCCAGAGCGGCAGTATCGAAGACGTGGTGATAGACCGCTCCACCGACGGTCACTGCGACTGTGCGTTCTGGATCAACTACTACCGCTGGTGCTGGCCTGACATCGGTTCGCTGATAGCGCCACGCGCCTTGTTGATCGCCTCCGGCACGGAGGACATCTTGTGGCGTCCGTCAGGTTTCCGTGATGTGGCGCACCGCATCCGCGGCCAGTACATAGCACTGGACGCTACGGGACACTTTGATCTGGTCGAAGACGTCGCGCCGCACGGTTATACGCCAAAGTTGCGTAAGGCCATTTTTACGTGGTTCAACAGGCACCTGAAGGGCGACCCCACGCCGGTCGAGGATGACGTGACCGAGTTCGTCGAGCCGGAGGAGAACCTGCTGGTGTTCGGCGGCAAGTTGCCCGCGGACGACCTCACGCGGACGATCGACACCGTGCTGGTCCAACATGGCGCGCAGCCTGAAGTCACGACTGCGGCGGAGTGGCAGGCGCACCAGCGGGACGCGCTCGAACGGTTGCGCGCGTCAACATTCCGTAACATTCCGGCTGACCACGCGCCGCGCGGACGTAACGTCCGCCAAGATGGCAGCACGAAAAACGGAGAGTTTTTCATCACCCGCGAGTTCGCGTCATGCGACGGACTCAACCTGCGCGTGAAGATCATGCGGCGCGCCGGTGCGCCGCAGCCTGTGCCGACGGTGGCGTACGCCATTCAGCCTGCGGCGAAAAGCACGTTTTCCGGTGGCGGCTCTTCGCGTCCGGCCATCGCCGCACCACTGACGACCGCCGGCGTCGAGGTTCGCAATACGGGTTTCACTTCGGTCGGTCCGGGGTACCTGTGGACGTTACGGCGGACCTACCCGCTCTTGGGGCAGACGCTGCCTGAACGGCAGGTGTGCGACCTGCTGGCTGGCATCGCGCTGTTGCGACGGGACACCCCCACCGGCCCGGTGGCCTTGTACGGGCAGGGACACACGGCGGTGCTGGCGGTTTATGCGGCCTTGCTCGATCCAGAGGTCAGCGAGGTCATCCTCGCTGGCTTGCCCGAGAGCCACACCGACCCCAATACGCCTGAATTTCTGGGCGTTCTGCGCGTCGGCGATCTGCCGCACAACCTCGCGTTGCTGTGGCCGCGCCCCATCACGTTCATAGGCACCGTACCGCCAGCTTACGCATACACGCGGCAGGTCTACGAAAAACTAGGCACCGCCGACCGCTTCCGAGTGATCGACAGTGCGAAAGCATGGCGTCCGCTGTAGGTCAGGCTTGAGCGGTTGGAGTTGATCGTTTTTGCGAAGCGCCGAAAGGGACAAGCGTCTGCTTGACCGGTGGCAATGCAAAAAAGTACGGCGGGACGTCCTGTCCCGCCGTACTTTACCACTCCGTGACGAAACACAGAGCAGAGCTTTTACACTCGTCATTGCGATCCACTGAGTGGTCGCAATAAGGCTTACTTCTCCAGCGCGGCTTTGATCTCGGCCAGCTTCGCCTTGAGCGCGTACGGCATGCGACTGCCGAACGGCTCGTACGATTTAGCGACAGCCTCGATCTCCTTCTTCCAGCCTTCGACGTCCACGGAGAGCAACTCCTTCATCGTCTTCTTCATCTCGGACGCACTACGCTGCGGATCGACATACCCGGTCATATCGATCGCGTCGGGCGTCGGCAGGAAGCCGATGGGCGTCTCCACCGCCTTGCCCTTGCCTTCGATGCGCTCGCAGACCCACTTCAAGACACGGATGTTGTCGCCAAAGCCGTTCCACATGAAGCCCTTTTCGTCCTTGCGGAACCAGTTCGTGAAGAACACCTTGGGCAGCTTGTTCACATCCGTGCGCAACGGCATGGTCAGCCAATGCAGCATGTAGTCGGCCGCATTGTAGCCGAAGAACGGCAGCATCGCCATCGGGTCACGGCGCACCACGCCGACCTCAGCGAGGTTAGCGGCGGTGGTTTCGGAGCCGGCGGCGGAACCCATGAACACCGCATGCGTCCAGTCCTTGGCCTGGTTCACCAGCGGGATCACAGTCGGACGGCGACCGCCAAACAGGAAGGCGGAAACCGGTACGCCGTTGGGGTCTTCCCACTCGTCGGCGATTACCGGGCACTGCGCGGCAGGCGCGGTGAAACGGGCGTTCGGATGCGCGGCCTTGACCTTCTTGCCATCTTTGTCGACCGTATCAGGCGTCCAATCGTTGCCCTGCCAGTCGATCGCGTGCGCCGGTGCCGGCACGCCCATGCCCTCCCACCAGATGTCGCCATCGTCGGTGAGCGCGCAGTTCGTGAAGATCGTGTTTTTCGTGATCGTGCGCATGGCGTTGGGGTTGCTGTCCATCGAGGTTCCCGGCGCCACACCGAAGAAACCGCTTTCGGGGTTGATCGCATACAGACGGCCATCCGCGCCGATCTTCATCCACGCGATATCGTCGCCGATCGTCTCGATCTTCCAGCCCGGGAGACGCGGCTCCATCATGGCGAGGTTGGTCTTGCCGCACGCGCTCGGGAAAGCCGCCGTGATGTAATTCACCTTGCCCTCCGGCGAGGTGAGCTTCAGGATCAGCATGTGCTCGGCCAGCCAGCCCTCCTTGCGGGCGAGGCTGGAGGCGATACGCAGCGCCAGGCACTTCTTGCCGAGCAGGGCGTTGCCGCCGTAACCCGAACCGAACGACCAGATCTCGCTCGTCTCGGGGAAGTGCGAGATGTACTTCTTCTCAAGCGGGGCGCACGGCCAGGGCACATCCTTCTGCCTCGGCTTCAGCGGCGCGCCGACCGAGTGCAGGCACTTGATAAACTCGCCGTCCTTGCCCAACTGCTTCAGCACCTTCGTGCCGACGCGGGTCATGATGATCATGTTGACCACAACGTAAGGCGAATCGGTCAGTTCGACGCCGATCTTGGAGATGGGAGAGCCGATCGGCCCCATCGAGAAGGGGATCACATACAGTGTGCGGCCTTTCATGCACCCCTTATAGAGACCGGTCATCGTCGCCTTCAACTCAGCCGGGGCGACCCAGTTGTTCGTCGGGCCGGCGTCCTCCTGCTTCGTGGTCGAAATGTACGTGCGGTTTTCGACGCGCGCCACGTCCGACCAGTGCGAGCGAGCCAGATAGCATCCGGGACGCTTCTTGGGGTTGAGCTTGATAAACGCGCCGCTCTCGACCATGCTTTCGCAAATCGCGGTGTATTCCTTCTTGGTACCGTTACACCAGTAGACATCCTTTGCCTGGGTCAGCTTGGCAAAATCATTCACCCACTTGATCAGCTCTTCGTGCTGGGTGGGATACTTGGCGGCGGATGCCTTGGCGGCTTTTGTCTTTGCAGTCGTTTTACACGCGCGTTTTGCAGTCTTCTTACAGGACATTTTGGTGATCTCCATGCTTGGTCTTTTTGTCACTCTAGCGGCCCGCCCAAGCTCCGGGCATGAGCAGCGGTAAAGTTGGCGCAACATGGTACAAATCATTCCCCCCACCGACAAGTGAAATTTTTTTCGACCGCGCTGCCCCTAGGGTTCGATTACGCCACTCACCATTAACTAACTTTACACTGCCGTGCATGCTCCCTTATGATGAGTGGTCGAACATCAAGAACGATAAGGGCAATCGGGTGGTGACAGGGGACGGTTAATCTCGTACAGTTGGTCCTCGCACTTCGTCGGTTACACCTCGTCGTTTTGTACTTCGGCGCGTACACTTAGTTTCTGCCGAATTGACGACTAAGTGTTTTCGACTAAGTGTGTAAGACTAAGTGTGTAGGACTAAGTGTGTAGGACTAAGTGTGTAGGACTAAGGGAGAACGGGCCGCATGGCATGTAAAGGCAGGGAGAGGCGGGATCGGACGTTGCGGCAGTGTGCTCGCGGCGTGGGTCTGGTGGCCTTGGTTTTCAGTTTGACGGTCGCCTCCCTACTGGCTGTCGACGCCGCGCGTGTCGGTCCCGCTGAAACGGTTCGCTCTGAAGTGCTGACGCAGGCGCTGGCCCAAAGTCGTAGCGAATCCGCTACAACGCAGACCGTGGCCTTTGCCCGCGAGATGGACCGTCTGGCGCGCCGTGCCTATTTCAACAGTTTCTCATTCCGCCAGCAGGGCATGGCACTGATGGTACTGGGCCTGCTGATCACCGCCGGCTGTTTCGGGGTGGCGTACCGGCTGAGTCTGCGCATCCCCGATCCGCGCACCATCGACGGCAATGATCCCGCACGCGCCGATCGCTGGGCGGTGAATGCGGTGCTAGCGGCCGGCGCGTTGCTGTTGGTCGGCGCGACTATCCTGCAAGTCCGTCAGCGGCACGCTGACTCCGTAGCCGACAGGGCGCTGCGCGCCAGCCTCGTCAATCCAGCGTTGAAGCCCGGCGAGACGCATGTCTGCCCATGCCGTCGCGGCACCTCGGCCGCCGATCTTGCCGCGCAGTGGCCGTTCCTGCGTGGACCTGAGATGTCGGGACGCACCACACTCACCAACCTGCCGCTCGCATGGGACGGGACAACCGACAAGAACATCCGCTGGAAAAGCAAACTGCCGCGCGGAGGATCCAGCACACCGGCGGTCTGGGGCCAGCGGCTCTTTCTGACGGCAGGCGATGAGCAGACGCGCAGTGTCATGGCGTATGATACCGCAACCGGCGAGTTGCTCTGGTCCACCGACATCCCGGACGGTGCGAAGGGGGGCGAGCCGTTACCGGAGACCAGTGACGATACCGGATTTGCCGCCTCCTCGCCAGCCTGCGACGAATCGCACGTCTATGCCATTTTCGCCAGTGGCGACTTAGCCGCTCTCGATCATGACGGCAAGATCGTCTGGCAACTCTATTTGGGGCGTCCCCATAACACTTATGGACACGCTTCGTCGCTCGTCTACTGTGGCGAGATGCTGATCGTGCAGTGGGATCAAGAGGAGCACAGCCGCATTCTGGCACTCGATAAGACCTGCGGACGCACGCTCTGGGAGACCCCGCGCACGGCCGGCATGTCTTGGAGCACGCCGCTGATCATGCCGCTGTGTGACGGCTACGTACTGTTGGTGCATGCCAGCGGCAAGACGTGTGGCATGGAGTTGGCGACCGGCAAGAAACTCTGGGAGGTCGAAGCCGTTACTGGAGAGATCGCTCCGTCGCTGACATGGGAGAAGGATATCTGGTTGGCCGCAAACTGCTACTCACGCATGGTGGCGTACCGGATGCCGCAAGAGGGTGCACCGGAGATGCTCTGGGAGTGGGATGAAGGCAATCTGCCGGATGTCGCCAGCCCGGTGATCGCAGACGGACTCGTCTTTCTGGCTACTGACGCCGGCGAAGTCCTCTGCCATGACTTGGCTGACGGCAAGCAACTGTGGTACAAGGAGTTTGAGGACGGCTACTATGCCTCGCCTGTCGCTGCCGAGGGCCGGGTCTACATCGTGGATCGCAAGAAGGGGCTGTTCCGCGTCTATGCCGTCGCACGTGAGGCCAAGGAGTTGTCCGTCAACCCGATGGGCGAGGCGGTCTGCGCCACGCCGGCCTTTGCCAATGGGCAGATCTTCGTGCGCGGCCACAGCCACCTCTGGTGTATCGGTGCGGGCGCGCCGTGACCACCGCGCCGTTTTTATTTCACAGCTTTTTCAGAACAGGTCGTCAATATGCGTGAGTGCTTGGATGTTTTTTTGCTGGCGGTGCTTCAGGGCATCACCGAGTTCCTGCCGATCAGTAGTTCTGGGCACTTAGTTCTCGCCCAGAATCTGCTCAAGACCAACACGCCGGGCGTGCGGCTGGAGATTGTGCTGCACCTCGGCACCATGATCTCCATCATAGCCTTCTATCGCAAGCCGCTGTGGGCGTTGACTTGCGGTGTGTTTAAGGGGCAGCGTGCGAGTTGGGCCGCGCTCGGCCGGATCATCCTCTCAGCGGTTCCAGCCGCCTTCTTCTACTTCCTGTGCCACGACAAGGTCCATGCCTTTTACGAAGACTCGCAGGCGGTCGGCGGCTTCCTGATTTTCACCGGCGTCGTGCTACTCGCCCTGCGCTGGATGCGGAGCGGCAACGAATCGGTGAACGGTGCGCGCGCCTTGCTGACCGGTCTTGCGCAGGCACTGGCGGTACTACCCGGCATCAGCCGCTCCGGCATGACCATCGCAGCGGCCCGCATGGCTGGAGTCGCGCCGGGACTGGCGGCCGAGTTCTCGTTTCTCATGAGCCTGCCGCTATTGGTCGGTGCCGCGTTGCTGGACATCCTCGGACTCACAACACAAAACGGAAGTGCCGACTCCCTGCCCGGCTGGCTTCTTTTCGCCGGTGCGGTCGTCTCAGCCGTAGTGGGCTACGCGGCACTGGCACTGCTGGTGCGCACCCTGCACAGCGGACGCTTCTGGCTTTTCGGCCCCTACTGCATCGCGGCGGGGAGCATCACCCTGATCGTGCTTTGAGTGTGAACGCCGAACCACGAAAATGCCAAGTGGTACGGCTCGTGGGGACAGTCGCCCACCAGTGCTTCGCGTCTTCGCGCCTTCGCGTGAAACACCCGAGCAGTGCTTTTACTCTCCCCCAAAAACCTCTGCGTCTCTGCGCCTCTGCGTTAAACAAACCCGAGCAGCGCAAAACAAACTCATGCACTAATGAACTACCGATCCGACTCCCACTTCTCCAGCCACACGCATCGGTTACCGGGGCCGAACGCCTCAAGGAACGCGGGGGTATTTGTGTCGCACATGCGGTCACGCACAGGCACCTCCGTGATTTTACCGAACACGCCACCCGTCCGCTCGATGAAGACATTCCCGTCCAGACGCGGCATAGATGAAGACCCGTCGAGGTTTTTGAGCCCGCTCCCCACATCCATCAAACGGTCAATCGAGTGGCAGATCACGTTATTGCGTATCACGTAGTTGAACGCCCGGTTGCGCTCAGCGTGGAACCACCCCTTCACGTGCGCCGCGCAACCGCGATCCGCACGCTGTTCGCTGAAGCCCACGCCCGCGTTCATCATGAGATTGTTCGCGTAAAGGATGTTCTCCATACGGCTCGGGTTACCGTCCTTCGCCGTAAGGAAGTATTCGATCGAGTAGTTGCACCTGTCGAACACATTGTGCGCGAAGAGGACGTTCTTCTGATCGAAGCGTTTCATCCCGTCTTTCGGAGGGATGTTGAACTGATGCGTCACGCCCGCATCATATATCTGGTCAAAAAAGCAGTTCGTGACCGTGTAGTTCTCGCAACCGCCGTAGATTTCCACACCGTTGCCGAGGCGCGTGGGATAGTCGCGCCCGTAGATGCCCTCCGCCTGAATGGATCCACCGATCCAAACAAACTCGCTGTTCGACACCGTGAGGTTGCGGCAGGTGCCCGCCGCAACACCGTGCACGCCCACGTACTTGACGGTAAAGTTGTCAATCGTCACGTCATCAGCACCCCCCACGCCGAATCCTGACGTCTTCACGTTGAACTCGATTGAGCGGAAGCGTTCGCCTGGATTGCGTTCGCTGTAGAGGTACACGAGCCCCGTGCCGTCTTTGTAGTAGTCGTGCCAGAAATGCAGATCGCCATCAAGATCGCGGTAAGAGTTGAAGGGACGCCCCGTATACTTGTTGAACTTCTCCCCCGTTTTCTTGTCCGTGCGAATGACGATCTTGATCGCATGTGCGGCACCATCGTCGAAAACGAGCGTGCCCACATCCGTTTCGCCGATTGGATACGACCACACACGCGGATTGTCCGTCCGCCGCCACTTCTTCGGATCGGCGCCGTTCTCCGGCGAACCATAGATCATCGGTTTCGGTCCGGTGCCGTATGCCGCGTAGGTTACACCCTTCTGTACGCATACTCTGCCGCGGTACACGCCGCCACGCTGATAGCGCACCCAACTACCGGGCGCGAGGTTCTCGCGATTGAGCCGTGCCGTCGTCTGCCAGGCCGTCGAAGGCGTACGGCCGTCCGCCGTGTCGTTGCCCTGCGCCGCTGAGACGTAGTAGACGGGCACACCTGCGGGCGGCGTGCTGTCTCCCGTTGCACGGATTTCCGCGATGCGCGCATCCATCACACGCCGCAACGCGGACGGCGAGTTGATCTGCGCGAAATCCAGTTCCTTCGCATCCAGTCCCGACACCAGCAGCCCCAGCCCCATCATCAAAAGACACAACTTGGCACTCATATCATCCATTCTCCCTCTTTCAAAAAAGTGTTACCCCTCAGCGCTCTCGCATAGTTTTTCTATGGTAGCACAAGGAGAAATCAGGTATCAACTGCGGTTTGCGGACGGGGCCGTTTTTTGGTATTCTCCATTTCTTACGTTTTGGACGAAAAAGATGAAATGCGAACTGTGTCATAAAGCGGATGCGGAAACCGCGATCCAGCGCGAGGTGGACGGCGAGGTTCAGGAGCTTTACGTCTGCCAGAACTGTGCCCGGCAGGAAGCCGCGCCGACCGCACCGCCGGTCTCAGAGGAGGGGCAGCCGACTCCGGAAGACGAGATGGAATCGATGCCGCTGATGGGCATGATCCTCGACGCGGCGTTTGAGATCGTGGGACGCGCCATGAATCTTGCCGAGCCGGCGTGCCCGGCGTGCGGCATCATGCGCCACGAATACCGCAAGCAGTCGCGCCTAGGATGCCCGGAGTGCTACACGGCATTTGCCAAGGAGATGGACGCGGCGATCTTTGACCTGCATCGCGCCACGCAGCATGTCGGTAAGGTGCCGCAGCGGGCGCAAGCCCTGTGGCAGCGCCGCCAGATTGAAGAGCGTCTGCAGGAGGCCGTCAAGGCGCAGCGCTATGAAGAGGCGATCGCACTACGCGATGAACTGCGTCGCCTGCCGGAGCCTGATGCTGCGGAAGGAGGCGCACCATGATTTTACCGTCGGAGGAACAAAAGACGCCCCGGCAACCCGCGTTGCCTGCGGA
>DUPH01000317.1 GCA_012838435.1 Lentisphaerota bacterium
GGCGCTGACGATTATGTGACCAAGCCCTTCAGCGCGCGCATCCTGACGGCGCGGGTCAAGGCGGTGTTGCGGCGTTCCGCCGTTGAGCCGGAAGACGAGAAAGAAACACTGACGCAAGGACCGTTCGAGATCGACCGGCTGCACCACACGGTCCGTGTGGACGGACAGCCGCTGGAACTGACATTGAGCGAGTTTAAAGCACTTGAGCTTTTTGCAAAGCGTCCGGGCGTTGTCTTTTCGCGTTATCAGATTGTAGACGCGATTCATGGGAAGGACTACCCGGTGACCGATCGCTCGGTGGATGTGCTGATTGTAGGTTTGCGCCGCAAACTCGGCGACTACGGCGAGTGGATCGAGACCGTGCGCGGCGTGGGATACCGAATGAAGGCAGAGTAAGCTGTGATCAGAAGAACACTGTTCTGGCAGTTTTTCGGCGTGCATGTTCTCCTGCTGATCGCGGCGGTGGGCTTTGTGGCCTCCTATATGTGGCAGTCGGGCCGGACGACCTACCGTCAACAGTGGTTGCGTGAACTGGAAGTTCAGGCGCGTCTCGCTGCTGCCCTGTTGCTGAGTGACGACGGAACTGAGGTCAGTGCAGCGGCCGAGCACTTTTTTGAACGACTGGACACAACCGACGCACATCGCTTTACGCTTATTTTGCCGGATGGGCGGGTGATCGGCGATACCGAGACCAAGGCGGGCCGTATGGAGTCGCACAGTGACCGCCCCGAGGTGGTCGAGGCGATTGCAAAAGGGCGTGGCACAAGCCAGCGCTATAGCTACAGCTTGGGGCAATCGATGCTCTATCTGGCGCTGCGCATCCCGGAACAAGGCACGCTACGCGCCGTGATCCGTGTGGCTGTACCGGCACAGACCATCATGCGTGAGACACGGGCCGCTCGACGAGTGATGGGGGCGTTGGTGGCAGCGGTGCTGACAACTGCACTGGTTTTGAGTTACGGTTCGGCACGGCGTGTCATAAGACCGGTGGCGAATTTACGGCGCGGTCTGATACGGATCGGCCGTGGCGAGTTGGATTATCGGTTGCCGACTCCCTCCGTGCCGCATCTGGCTGATTTGGTGCGCGCCATCAATCGAACGGCCGACCGCTTGCAGAAGCATATCAACGCGCTGAACAATGAGCGGTCGTTGCGCACGCTTATCCTTGCGAACATGACACACGGCGTGATTGCAATTGATCCAGACCACACGGTGCTCGACATGAATGAATCAGCACGGTGCCTGCTGGGACTGAAGCATGTTGCGGCGGCAGGCACGCTGATCAGCGACGTGCTTCGCGAGCCGGTGTTGCTCTCGTTGATCGATGACAGCGAACATAGCGAGGGGCCGGTTGAACGTGAGTTGACTGTGGCGAACGGCGCAGGTGGTGACCGGCGGCTGAACATGCGTGCTACCGCGCTGAATGACGCCGACGGCCAACGGGTCGGCACGCTGCTGGTGCTGAGCGATGTCACCCTGCTACGCCACCTCGAAACGGTGCGCCAGGATTTTGTCGCGAACGTCTCGCATGAATTGCGGACGCCCGTTACCTCGGTCAAAGGGTTTGCCGAAGCGTTGCTGGACGGGGCGCTGGACGATCCAGAAAAAGCAGAGCGGTTTGTGCAGATCATCATGCGCCAGTCCAATCATCTGGAGTCGATCATCAGTGACTTGCTGGAACTTTCCCGACTGGACGAGCGTGCGGGTCAGTCGCTCGACCAGCAGGAAACACCCCTCAGCGAGATCGTCCAGCATGCGGTCGAGTTGCGGCAGACGCTGGCGGATGAGCGAGGTGTAACGTTGGCAGTCACATGCGGGGCAGAGCTGACGGTGCGTGTGCATGCGGGGCTTATTGAGCAGGCACTGGTGAACCTGATCGACAACGCGATCAAATATGGTGTCAACGGCGGGGTCAACCGCGTCGAGATCGATGCGGCGCAGGAGGGGCCGACAGTACGCATCACCGTGCGCGACCATGGTCAAGGCATCGAGCCGCAGCATATCGGGCGGCTCTTCGAACGCTTCTACCGCGTGGATAAGGGGCGCAGCCGTGAACAAGGGGGGACCGGGCTTGGTCTGGCGATCGTTAAGCACATTGCGCAGCTCCATGGCGGAACGGTCACGGTGACGAGCGAGCCGGGCAAAGGCACTGTCTTCACGCTCCGTTTGCCTGCGTGAAGCGCTGCTCGGGGTTTTTTAACGCAGAGGCGCAGAGACGCAGAGGTGTGGCACGGGCATCTTGCCCGTGTTTCATGGGCGGGACGCCCATGCCACAAGGTTTTTTGGGGGCAGGGCAGGCGGTTATTGCGACCACGCAGTGGCTCGCAATTTTGAGTGTAAAA
>DUPH01000318.1 GCA_012838435.1 Lentisphaerota bacterium
CATCGCTTGGCGCTATGCCGACGGCGGCGCGTTCGATACCATCACCGTCGCGGGCACGGTGAACATGCCGACCAACGGCCTGGTGCAGGTTTCCTCGCTCACGCCGGAACTGAAGCCGCCCGCCAAGAGACCGCTGATCGCCGCGACGACCGCGATCAACGGCCCGGACGACCTGAGCGGCTGGACCATCGAGGGTGCGAAAAACGCCAGTCTGCGCTACAGCGATGATCGCACCAAGATCTACTTCTTCACGCCGCGCGGCATGTTGTTTATCTTGGAGTAAACTTGTTCATTTTGCGGTAGTCGCCGGCGGAATCGGAACGGAGACGAGCCACTCGGGGTGCTCCCGCACGCCCTCGGCCTCTTGAATCGGCCAGGTCGCGCGGGCGGCATCCGCGTACGGCCCGATCCGTTCGAACGGGATCGGTTCGAAGCCTAGGCGCAAGGCCGGCGAGTCGGGCTTGAGCCGGAAATCGCCTTTAGCGGCATCCACGAAAAGCGGATCGGCCACGAGCGATGCGGTGTCGGCACCCGCCATCTGCCATGCTTCCCACTCGGTAGCGGGCTGTATCTCTTCCAAGCGTAGGTCGCTGATTTCGACCGCCCCTTGGGCCGACTTAAATTCGAACTGCAGCGAGAGCGCCGTCACCCGCTCGTCGTAGTCGGCCTCGCCGGGTTTCGGCAGATAAAAGGAGGTCTCGCAGGGGTAGGCCACCGATGCAGTGCTAACATCCGACATGTCGTAGCGCCGCAAGAAATGACGCGCACCGAAGGCCTTCCACAGCCCTTTGTTCTCACATACAAAGCGCGCGATCAGGGCACCGGTCGCCGCTTCGTGGCGCAACTGGAACGAGAGCCGATAGTGCTTGCCGGGGGCCAGTTCAAACGGCGCGGAACGGATGCAGGTGTTTTTGATGTAGCGCTGTTCGGCGTTGAACGCACCCGGCAACCGCAACGTACACTTGCCATCCTTCTCCAGCACCTCGGCCTTCAGGTCCGGTAGCGTTTTGTGGTACCAGAACCAGTCGGCCGCTACCGTACGGTTGGGGTCTTTCTCCAACTCCTCCGGTGTCAGGCGGCGCGTGAAAGCGACGTTCGGAATCGCTGCGGTCAGATCGCCCAGCGCCTGCTTCACACCCTGTCGGCCTGTCTTGATCGGTACGCTACCGCCGTTCCAAACGAGGTTCGAGTTGATGATGTTGTATTCGAGATTCACGCCGTTCTCGCGCACGTAGGTGGAGTTCGGCTGATTCGGGTAGTAGAAGATGTTGCGCGTGATACGATTGCCGCGCATGACGGTGCCGTCCGGTAAAAACGGATCCCTCGGCGACACATGCATGCCGCGCATCTCGGCCCACGCCGGATTGGTCATCAGCCGTTCGTAGTCCTTGATTGATGGCGGCTGGCGGTCGCGCAGAAACACCCCCTGCGGCGAATTGTTCCACGTTTGCAGCGAGAGTTGATGCGTCTTGCCTTCGGGACCTGCGTTATGCGCGAAAATGTTGTTGTAGATGTGGCTTTCGCGCGCGTTGTGCAGGTGCATCGCACCAACTTGACAGCGCTCGACGACGTTGCCGTATACGTCGTTGCCGCAGCCGCTCTCGTCCAAGTAGATGCCCCAGGCGAAAACGAAAAACTTACCGTGGTTGTTGAAACCGATGCTGTCGGTGCAGTGGTTGTAGCGGATCGTCTGCCAGCCGCCGCACCAGCCGCCGGTGTAGGTGCAGCCGGTGTCTTCCATTTCCAGGTTGCAGTGACGGATGCGGTTATACTCCAGCGTGTTGAGTGCGCCGCCGTGAAAGATGCCACAGCGCGGCATATCGTGGATCAGGTTATGCGCAACGCGGATACCGACGCCGCCGAGCATCACGCCGATCCCGTGCCGGTTGAATTGACCGACGTGGTGGATGTAGCAGTTGACAACTTCATGCTCGCAGCGCTCCATCTTCAGCTTGTCGCCGCCGTGTACCGAAACGCCGTGCCCGCCGATGTTCCAGATGTCGCAACCGCGCACCGCGCAGGCGCGCCCCTTATTGAATGCCACCGCTGAGCCGTGGAAGTAGCCCAGATCATGGATCAAGCACGCTTCGACGAGGGCATGTTCGCACTCGGTAAAGCGCAACGCATGTTGCTCGGCGCAGGTCAGCTCAAGTCCCCGGACGCGCACATGGTGCGTCTGGTGGAAGGTCAAGATGTCATTGACGGTCGGCACGGTCACCGTGTCGCGCGCGAGGTCCGCGCCCGTCGGCGGGATCAAGTAGAGCTTCTGGTTCGCGACATCTTGCCACCACTCGCCGGGTGCGTCCAACTCCTCCCGCAACCCCATCAGGCAGAAGCGGTCCTCGGGGCGCGCGGCGTACTGCATCTTGTTGTGCAGGGTGAAGGTGCGCGTCGCCGGATCATACGCCTTGATCCGCTCGATACGGTTCCACCAGTTGTAGCGCGGGAAGATGCACAACTCGCCCTCCTGCGGGTTCGACCATGTGCGCGCGTCTTGTGCCCGCAACACCACGATATCGGTACGTTCGCCCTCGATATCCTGATACATCGGCGGGCGTTTGCCGTCAACGTATGCCCAGCCGCCTGAATACGGCAGCGCGGGATCTTCATTCGGATAACGCGCCCACGTCAGGCGACGGCCGTTCAGGTAGAGTTGTCGGAACTGAGCCTTCAGGTTCAGCGGTGCGAGATCCGTCACAAACACATCGCGTCCGTTGAACGTGCCGCGCGTCCAGCCGGTCACCACCGTACCGCCCGCCAGCACGGCCCGTGCATCGGGCGCGGCAGGATCGCGTCGCGCCGCGATGGTCAGCGGTGCCGCCGCTGTTCCCGCATCCTGCGCGGTGAAGGCAACCGTTCGCGTCACGCGGTGGATGCCCGGATGCAGCCAGATCGTGATGGCCGCATTGGGCTCGGCCTGTCGTGCAGCCCGTGCGAGGTCACGCGCCTTTTCCAACGTCTGGACCGGTGCCGCCTCGCTGCCGACATGGCTATCGGCCCCCGACGGCGCTACGTGGATATCCGCAGCTCCAGCAATCCACGCACTCGCCACAATTCCCGCCGCGAATCCTATAACACGCATCATCTCGTTTCCCCCTTGTTTTTCAACCGGACAGCAACCGTCCAGCAGATGACATCACGGTAGACGAGTAGCCCTGCAAAGTCAACGCTTTGCGCTTGCAATCTCATCCGGGGCTGTTTACAGTTCGCGGCGTCGGTTATGGGTGTGTGAGAACAGTCTGAATCTCAAGCGAAAACAAGGAGATTGAGCATGAACGTCCAAGTCATTTTTTACAGCATGTACGGTCACGTTTGGCAGATGGCCGAGGCGATGGCGGAAGGCGCCGGCGAGGTGCAGGGTGCCAAGGTCTCGTTGTGGCAGGTCGAGGAGTTGGTTTCGGAAGAGTCGCTGGCGGCCAGCGGTGCCTTGGAAGCGCGCGCCCAGTTCGCGCATATTCCGGTAGCGCGGGTGGCCCAACTCGAAGAGGCGGATGTGATCCTGTTCGGCGCGCCGACGCGTTACGGCATGATGGCCGCGCAGATGAAGCAGTTCATCGATCAGACCGGCGGCCTGTGGGCGCGTGGCGTTCTGGTCGGCAAACTGGGCGGTGTCTTCGGTTCGACCAACAGCCAGCACTGCGGTCACGAGGCGACGCTGCTGAGTTTCCACACGGTACTGTTCGGTCTCGGCATGGTGGTGGTGGGCGTGCCGCCCACGGCACCCGGATTGCATGTGGGCGACGCGATCAGCGGTGGCACGCCCTACGGCGCCACGACCATTGCCGGTTCGGACGGTTCACGACAGCCCTCGTCGATCGAGCTTGAGACGGCCCGCCTGCAAGGGCGTCATGCGGCGACGATCGGCATGCGCCTTTTCGCGCGTTGACGTCAATCTGTCATGTGTGACGGTGAGTTATACGATTCCGCGTCGTTTTAACCCAGCATCACGCGGATGGCATCGGCGGCGGTGTAGTCCGGCTTTTCCGGCGAGCAGAAACGTCCGATGTGGACCAGATCGTCGCCCAGCGTGATGATGGCCGGTTCGCGGTAACCGTCGGGCCGCACTTGCGCGAGGCCGATATTGCTGAAGAGCCCGTTGCAGATGCACTTGCGCCCGATGGTGTCCTCTTCCTTGCCGCCTTTGGCGAGGTATGCGGCCACAGTCTCAGAGGGGCAACGGTAGCCGATCGAGCCGTCCTCTTTGCGGTAGGCTTCGCGCAGATAGCCGAGATCGCAGATCCGGCGGCGGGCCGCATAAACGTCCGGTTCGGAGAGTGTGCCTTCGAGGTCTGCGACCTTGAACGGGAAGCCGGTGGACGAGGCGAGCGGATCAGTGAAAACCTTGCCGTTACCAGCCAGCGCCCGGCGGACCAGAGCGCGGCGCATCTCCGGCTCCAGGCCCGACTCTTCACAGAGCGCGAAAGGTGTGCCGACCTGCACGCCAGCGGCACCCTCTTCGAGTGCCATGCGCAGGGCCTCGGGCGATCCGTAGCCGCCGCCCAGCCAGAACGGCATGCCGATCTTGCGCATGGCTTCCAACTTGACCACATCACGCGGGCCGTAAATCGGCTGGCCGTCGGGGGTCAGTTGTAGCGGACCGCGCGGCGGTGCGTTATGACCACCGGCCGTCGGTCCTTCAACCACAAAGCCCTCCACGCTGCCGCTGGCGCGCCGCAGCAACATGGTGGCGAGCGAGTCCGCAGAGATGATCGGCAGGAAGTCCGGACGCCGCAGGTCAGGCGGCGTGCAGCCGTCTTCAAAGAAGAGTGCCGGGTCAAAGACGCGCTGGCAGTCGGTCTCCGGGGTTGCACCTTGGATGCGGACGGTGTAGGTCACGGCTTCATGGCGCGACAGCGCATCCAGCACGCCCGGAAACTCCACGGGGATGCCGGCGCCGACGATCATGACTGCCGCGCCGGCGAGCATCGCGCCGTAGGCGGAGGGCAGATGGGGGAACTGGATTTTCTCAAGATAGTTGATGCCGACTGGATTGGAGTGGCCCTCGCGCGCGAGGAAGACCTCTACGAAGTTGGAGACGATGCATAGTTCATCGAACCAACGGCTGTTTTTGAGCGCTGGTTTTTCGCTCGGCTTGTAGGGCTCGTCGGGCTTCTTGCCGCCTGCGATGAACAGCGTGTCCAGAATGCGCTGCGCCATCTGCGGGAAGGGGAAATGGGCCAACGCACGGCGCATATCACCGCCGGGGTCGCCATCCTGCAAACGCCGGGCGAGCACTTGGTCAAGTCCTGTTCCAGATACGATGCCGAGCTGACCGATACGGGCGACCGCCTGTGCCAAGCGCCAATTGGAGACGCCGACGCCCATGCCGCCTTGAATGATTTTGGGGAGAGGAATCTGCATAAAAGAACGTATAAATGAGTGAAACTTAAAAACGCAAGTCCAACGGCGATACAGTATAGCGTTTGTGTGACCGGATTGGGAGTCAGAATTTTGTCAGAAATTGATCGCACTTGCGGCGGGAAGGGGTGAGGCGTATGATAAGGAAAGTTACTGAGGAGAGAAGGCGGACGGTAACGTAAGCAAGGAGGATGAAATGTCGCGAGAACGCACGGATACTAAAAAAGGCGGGTGTTTGAGGAAGGTGGGTATCGGCTGCTTGACGCTGGTTATTCTGCTGGCGGTCGGCGGTGTGCTGGTTTACCGCACGGCGAGATCGACCGTCACGCGGTTGGCTGCACGATACACGGACGTCGCGCCGACAGAGTTGCCGGAATTTCAGATGGAGGAAGGAGAGAAACGCGCGTTGTTTGAACGGGTGGATGGGTTTGTCAAGGCGGTGAAAGAGGGCAAGTCGGATCAAACCTTGTCATTGTCCGCGCGTGACATCAATGCTTTGATTCAAAATTCACCGGAGTTAGCCGGACGCCTCTTTGTGGAGATTGAGGACGAGCGTATCTGCGGTGATGTCAGCTTTCCGCTGGATCAACTGAGCAGCCTTGATCTGCTGAAAGGCCGCTGGCTGAACGGATCCGTGGAGCTTAGCGTGAACACGGTTGCGGGGCGGCTCGTCGTGTTCATGGAGTCGCTGACGGTACGCGGGAAACCTGTGCCGGAGCAGTTGATGTCTGCGATCCGCTCAAGGAATCTGGCCGACCAAGCGTTCGGAAGCCCGAAAGCCGCGCAGATCCTACAGCGCATCGAAAAGGTGAAAGTCGAGGACGGGCGTCTAGTGATTGAAAGTGAATAGACGGGCACCGCGCGGCGGAAAAACCAGACGAGACACGGGCTCATGCCCATGCCGTGAGGAGTTTCTGGGATCTGCCGGAAGCATCGGCAGGATCGGCAGTGCCGGAAAAGACGAAGCGCCGGAAGTTGATTTCCGGCGCTTGTTTTTTTACTGGTAGCGGTCTCTGTAGCCGCCCGGCAGGGGCATGGTGCCTTCCCATCCAGCCGGCGCGGCCCACGGCATGTCAGTTTCGTTCGGGTTGTCGACCATGCATCCGGTGAGCCCGAGCAGGGTGAGCGCCGCGAGTAGGAGACAGAGGCTACGGATCGTCAGGCTCGTCTTAGAAGAAGACGACATCGCCCTTCTCCACCGGCGCCTGTTGCCAGTCGTTCAGGATGTCGGCGACCACGAAATTCTTGCCGCGCACGGCCTGGCGCAGTTTGATGCGTGTGACGAACTCGCCGGCGGCGCTTTGACGGCCAGTGCGGCGCACGTTCATCTCGAGCTGCGGCAGAGCATTCTGGCGCTCAGGGCCGAGCAACTCAGCAATGGCGTCGTCAGAGAGTTCAATGATCGCGAACTTCAGTTCGTCATTGGCCTCGATGATCTTGCCCTTGTCACCGGCGGTTGGAGCCGTAGCCATGCCCTGAGCCGGTGCGACGGCACCGGGACGCGAACCTTGGCCGCTCAACCTCTTCTTCAGATCTTCGTTCTGCTCGCGCAGTTTGGCGAGATCGTCGGTCAAGTTGACCTTGTCCTCGTTCAGCGTTTCGATCGTGTTCTTGGCGTCGGCGAGTTCGGCGGTGAGTTCCCGCTTCTCGGCGGTGAGCCGGGTCACGCTTGTTTCCAACGCTGTTTTTTCGGTGGTGAGGGTAGCGACCTTTTCCTTTTCGCCCTTCAGTTCCACCTTGGCGGCACGGCCGTCGGTCTTGAGCTTGTTGATCTCATCGATCGAGGCAGTGAACTGATCGCGCATCTTGGAGAGTTCGGCGCGCGTCTTATTGAGCGAGGCCTGCTGGGCCTTGGCGCGATCGAAGAGCTGGTCCATCAGTTCTTGCATGGTGCCGGGGCCCTTGGTGTCGGGCTTGTTATCCACCGGGTTGAGGATATAGTTGCCTTCGCCGTCGACACGGTAGAGGCAGCGGAGCTGCAGGCGCTTTTCGGTGTTACCGAAGTCGAGCGTGGGCAGATTCTGCTGCTCCAGCTTGATCGGGTAGCCCTCTAGCATCGCCTGCTTCTCGGGGTTTGTCAGCTCACGGTCGGAGACTTCAGAGGTGTCCTTCATCACGCTTGGCGCATCGGCCTCGGCGGGATCTTGCCCCTCAATCGTCTTCGCTACTTTGATGAGCGTCTCCTCGAGTACACTGTTGCGCTTCGTCAACAGCTCCCGTTTTTCGAACAACTTGTGAGCAAAAAACAGGGACACAGCACTCAGGATCAGAATGATGATAACCAACACACGCAGCACTTTAGCCATTTCAAAACCTCAAGATTAACTGGTGACACGTTTACGCGTATGGTCAAAAGGTAATTCAAACCGGGCCGAACTGCAACAACAAACTGTGAGAAGATGTGATTTTTTTTTGTGGTTTGAAATTGACCTTGGCGCACAGCCTCCATACAATTGCTCCTCACTATGACTAAGAAGCGTTCCAAGATTTTTGGCTGCTGGCTTGTTGGGCTCCTGGGTGTGGGTATTCCTCTGTGCGGGGCGTTCGCGCAGGCTGACGCTGAAAAGGCGTTGGAAGACGAACTGAAGTACATCGAGCTCTTGCAGCAGATGCGCATGCCGGATATCGCCAACGAGGTGATAGCCGAGACCAAGGCGCGTTTTCCTGAGGCGGCCGCCAAGCCTGAGGCGGCCGCCAAGCTCAGGGTCAGCGAACTCAAAGGCTTGCTCTCTCAGGGACTTTTCAACGATGCCCAGAAGGAGATCGACGCGATTCCCGATAAAAACGGGGCTGAGTTCTGGGCGTTGACGCTGGCCAAGGCTGATGCCTACTATGCCTTCCAGAGGTACGACGAGGCGGACAAACTCTATCTGAGCTTCTTCAAAAAGGTCGAAAAGCCGGCCGGTGCGCTGGTCACCTTTTACCGTGATGCGGCCTACAGGTACGTCCAGATGTTGCTCTACTTGGGGAGGGACAAGGAGGCGCTCGTGGCTTTCCGCAACCTCTTTAAGGTGCCGCTGGAGGAGGCTGCCGAGCGGCAGGTACGCGCCGACATGGCCGAATTGATGCTCAAGCTCCTGCCTGATGTCGAGAAGAAGGAGGAGAAGGACAAGATGATCAAGGAGGCCGAGGCCAATGTCGACAAGCTGCTCTGGAAGCAGGACATCTGGTTCGGCAAGGCGATCGTGATGAAGGCGCACCTCCTCCTGATGCGCGGCGACCTCACGGGAACCCGGGATCTGGTCGAGAATTACATGCCGCAACTCAGGACTATCCATGATTCTCTGCGCGATCAGGATCCCGATGGTTCGCAAGGCTTGTTGCGTATGAGCCCGATGCCGCAGTGCCGTTACTTGCTGGCGGTGTTGCTGATGGACGAAGCGATGGCCGAGGCCAAGAAGGACAAGCCCGATGAAGACCGTATCAAAGACCTGCTGATCGGTGAAAGGGATGCCCAGTCCGGCAAGCGCAAGCAGAACGGTGCCTTCAACCACTTTATCAACGTGTTTGTCCGCTTCCCGGAGAGCCAGTGGGCCTCCGAGGCCGGCGAACGTTCCGAGATCCTGCGCAAGTTCATTAAGACCCGCTACAATGCGGACCTGCGCACGCCAGTGACCGAAGAACAGATGCGCAGGGTGCGTGAAATGCAGTTCGCGGGGGCGCGGCTCATCTTCAGTCGGAACCAGTTCAAGGAGGCGATCGACAAGTACCTGCTGGTGCTCAACCAGTTCCCGGAGTCCCCGGAGTCGGTGTCGGCCTTGGGTGACCTCGCGATCAGCTACATTGAGACCTCTGGCGAGGACGCAGAAGCGGCGCTGATGGCCGAGACCGTCATCGGCCACCTCTCTGAGCGTTTCGCGTGCCACCCCAAGCTTATGAAAGAAGCGGGCGACCAGATGCGTCGCATTGCTGAGCACTACGGCGATCTGCGCATGGAAGACAAGCGACACCAGACCTACGCACTCTTCTTCCGCGATTATCCGGACCATTACGCCGCAGGCCAGCTCGTGATGAGTTTCGCTGAGCGCGAGTTTTCCGCCAAGAACTATGTCGGCGCGATGACGTATTACCGGCAGATCAGCGAGACTTACACCAATTCGCCCTACTACTTCGATGCCATCAGCCGCATGGCGCAGATCTATAAGGAAGAGGAACAGGCGACCAACGAGATCCAGACGCTGGAGTTTTACGTCGAGCGTCTCGGCGCACGCGAGCGTCCCGGCCATGCGCTGATCGTCGGCACTTTCCGTCTGGCCGATGCCTACCGTGAGTACGGTATCAGCTTGCTCCATGGCGGCGATACGAATGAGACCGAGACCGTCGATGCCGCGCAGAGAGCGGAGGAGCAGACGCAGGGCGTGAACATGCTGAGCAGAGCGGTCATGAACTTCAACAACGTCGCCAAGATGTTGGATGAGAATGCGGCCGCTTACCAGCGGAACGATGAAGAGAAGCAGCGTAACGAGCAGATGCGCGAGTTGGCCGTCTTCACCAGAGCGGTCTGCCTGACGCAGATCAATCAGCCCGAGGATAAGTTGCCGCTGTTGCGCAAGCTGGCGATCAACGCCTATGAGGACTACATCAAGCGCTTCCCCAAGGGGCAATACGCGCCCAGAGCGCAGTTGCAGATCGGTACGCTTTACACCATTTTGCAGGACACCACCAACGCGCAGGCGGCTTTCGAGAAGCTCAGCAAAAACTATCCGGAGTCCGCCGAGGCTAAGAACTCGGTGCCGATGCAGGCCGCTGCTCTGATCGAGATCGGGTTGCGCGGCGAGGGTGTTGCCAAGTACCGCGAGATGTTCGCCGCCGGCGGCACCTACACGGAAGGCCAGTTCATGGCTGCGGCGGATGCCTTGGAGAAGAGCCGGGAGTACGACATGGCGGTCCAAGCGTACGACAAGGTGCTGTCCACTGCCAAGGATATTGGTCTGATCGCTAACGCCCGGCTGGGACGTGCCCGTTCGCTGATTGGCCTCAAAAAGTATGGCGAGGCGCACAAGGTGTTGGAGGCCTTCATCGCGGACAAAGAACTGTCCAAGCTCGCACTGGTGGTCGACGCCAACCTGTTGCTGGTTGACGTGGCCAGCGAGGAGGGCAAGATTGAAAAGGATGACAGGGAGCGCGCTCGCCTCTTCAATGCGGCGGTGGATGCGCTCAAAATGGTCAGGGGCTACCGCACCACGCCGGAAGAGCAGGCCGAGCTGGACCTGATGACTGGCGAGGTTCTGTTGCGCAGGTGGTCGGCTGAAAAGAAATTGGGGTTGAACACGCAGGCGGCCGAGACGCGCGGAAAGGCGATCGTGGCCTTTCAGGGGATGATCCTGAGTATAGACCCTGGCAATCTCGCTTTGTCGAGTGTTCTCGAGAAATCCTATTTCCACTGTATCCCGCTGCTGTTGGAGCACAAGAAGTTCAAGGATGCAGAGGAGGATTGCGAGAAGTATCTCTCGCTCTTCCCGGACGGCCGCTACAAGACCGACGTGCAGAATTGGTTGAATCAGGCGCGGATCGGCCAGTAGGTCGTCCGATGGGTTGGGCTATTCCCTACTACAATTGAAACCCCTTTCAAGGAGCAAACGTATGAAGATGAGAATACAGACTGGACTGGCCGCGTTGGCCGCGACCTTCATTGCTGCAGAGGCCGCCGCCGTGCAGGGCGTCATCACGATGCCCAACAGATCGAAGCGCGAAGGCGAGATCAAATGGATTGCGCGTGACAAGGCGTATGGCATTGTCGAGAAGGGCCGCTCGATTGAAATGCAGTTGAAGCCGGAGGAGATCGCTGGCCTGCAGATCCCGCGGCCGCGCGAGCTTGACGCTGCAATCGAGGCGATCCGTCAGGGCAACGCCAATGCTGCGATTCCGGTGTTGGAGAAGATTGCGTCCGAGTACATGATGTTGCAGTGGGACAAGCCCGCCACCCGTTATCTGGCCGAGGCGCACGTGCAGGCCGGCAACGCCGACAAAGCGATTGCTGTCTGTGAGAAGGTCATCGCCGCCGACCCCGAGGCCGCCTATCTAGGTGAGATGGCCCCGGTTTACTGGCAAGCGCTGATCAAGCGCGAGCGCCTCAGCAAGGTCGAGGAACTGCTCGGCAAAGCGATCAAAACGGGTGACCGGCCAGCCTCCGCCAATGCGCTGATCGCACGTGGCGACTTGATCCAGGCCGGTGGCGGCGACGCGAACGAACTCGCAAAAAAGGCATTGCGCGACGGTTATCTGCGCGTGGTCACGCTCTACCGGAGCGAACGCTCCGCGCAGCCAGAGGCGCTGTACAAGGCGGCCAAGTGTTTTGAAAAGCTGGGGCAGACCCAGCACGCGGATCAACTCCGGACTATCCTCAAGGGTGAGTTCGGTTCTTCGGAGTGGGCCAAGAAGTAAAGTAGGGCTCGGAGTACACGTCAAACGGATTTTGTTAGTCTACGAAACTAACTTGAACAAAAAAGGTAACAACGCGAGAGGTAATGATGAAAAGACTGGTCATGTCGGCAGTGATGGTGGCAGGTTTGGCGGTGGGCACGGCGCTGGCCCAGGACGCGGCTCCGGCGGCGGCGCCGGCGGCAGCTCCGGCCGCTGAGGGAGTTGTGGCAGCGGATGGTGCACAGGCACCGGCCAAGCCAAAAGACAACACCGGCTTCCTTGCCGTGGTGGTTGGCTCCGGCGCGGTCGGCATACTTCTGTGGGCAGCGCTCTTCGGTTGCGGCGCGGCCGCGATCTACTTTACCGTTGATAGTGCGGTTCTGATCCGCCCGCAGAAGATCATGCCGCAGACGCTGATCAACAAGGTCAAGGGCGCGATGGCCGAGGGCGATGTGATGAAGGCGCTACATGCCTGCGAGAGCGAGCCTGGTCCTATGGCCAACATCCTTTCCGCCGGCTTCGCGCACGTGGAGGAGGGCTTCGAGGTCATCCAAGAGGCGATCACCGCAGCGGCGGACCTCGAGATTGAGCGCATTATGCAGCGTCTCACCTGGGTCTCGGTCTGCTCCAACCTCTCCCCGATGCTCGGTCTGCTCGGAACGGTGCAAGGTATGATCATGTGCTTTAGCGCGCTGGCTACCGGTGCTCCTGACGTCGGTGCTCTGGCGCTCGCCATTTCACAGGCGCTTTGGACGACTGCTGGCGGACTGGCCATCGCCATTCCGGCCATCACGTGCTACTACAGCCTCCGCAACAACGCCAACCGCCTGATCCTGCGCATGGAAGCAATGACCATGGAGTTGATCAAGGACCTGCGCAACGTCGAGGTCGTGAGCGAGTGATCCGCGGTGACGCGGCGGGCAGAGCCTGCGCTTCGGCGCCGGCTCTGTCCGGCCTTCACTTGCTGGGAAGTCGGTGCGCGGCCCGAGCGCCGACCGAGCGGTTTACCGGAAGGGCCTGAAGATGAGATTTTTGCGCGGGACACCCGCAGACAGGATTGAATGCCATGGCTAGACGCTCTTCAGAACAGTGCGATATCGACATGACGCCGATGATTGATGTCGTGTTCCAATTGATCATTTTCTTCGTCGTTACGATAAAGTTTTCCACGGACGTCAACCCTGACATCTTTCTTGAGGACGGCAAGCATGGCGAGACGCTGACGCAGGACAACCTGCCGCCCAGTACCCTCGAGATCGAAGTGGACCGGCGCGGGCGTCTCTCGATCCACAATGCCACCCTGACGCCGAATATGCTCAGGGAGATTCTCAGGTATCGGATCAGCCGTCACGGCTACGACTTCCCCATTTTAATCCGTGCCGACCGCCGCGCACGGCATGAGGAAGTGCGAAGGGTGATGGACATTTGCACCGAATGCGGCATCTGGAAGCTGTCGTTCCTCGCGATTCAGGAACACAAGACAAAGAACTAGGAGGCGACCCATGGCTAGAAAACGCGAACGGAATAAAGGCGAAACCCCGAAACTCGATATGACGGCGATGATCGATGTCGTGTTTCAGCTCCTGATTTTCTTTGTTGTGACGTTGAAGCAAGAAGACATCCTCTCCAAGTTGACAGCCGCCCGCCCGGCAGCGAGTACGGACGAGGAAACGAAAACCAAAGACCCCAATCTGATCACTGTCGTCGTGGCACCCGATGGTTTCCTCTTGAATGGTCGGCCGATGCGCCTGCCGGAATTGGATCGTAACATCGAGCGCTTCGCCGGCTATAGCAAGACCGCCATGGTCGTCATTAAGTGCACGAAAGATTCACCTCACGCCTTCCTTGTCCAGGCGTTGGATATCTGCAACAAGCACGGCATGACCAACCTGTCGATCTTCACCTTGTAAGTCTATTTGCCACAATAGTTATTTTTTTGATTTTCGGGGTTGACTCTTTTCGTCATCCCCCGCATAATTGAGCGCGAAAGGTGGGGTCGCGTCTGATGGCACCGTTAAGCCCGGACGTTGACACTTGTCTTCCGAGCATGACAAGCGAGGAGGTTATCATGAACAACCACGACATCGGTATAGAACGAATAGACGCCGGTCTCAAAGAAATTGAGCGGAAGTATAGCAATGAGACTCTGGTAAAGCGTCTCAAGGTACTGTTCGGCGGGCTCAAGGCACCGCGTCAGTCCCGTGAGTATAAAGCTGCGATGATCGAGATGCAGCGCCTCTCTGCGCCGGTCGCCGCAGTGTTTTTACCGGCGGTTGCCGTCGGGCTGTTGGTCGTCATGTCCAGCGGCGCGGCGATTGAGGACCGTATTATTGAGACCCAAGTGCTTGAAGCCGAGGAGTTCAAGGAGCTTGAGGTCGTCCAAGAGTTTGAAAAACCGGATGATCAACAGTTCGAAACTTTGGACATCGATATCCCCGTCGTTAGCACGGATGTTCAAGTCCAATCCGCTGCGCCTGTTGCTTCCTCGCAGCCGGTAAGTTACCAGCCGCAGACGATCGATGCGGTGATGCAGATCAAAAGCCCCGTCATCCTCAAGAACATCTTCGGCACTCGCGATACCGGCACGCGTACTGTGAAAATTGCCCAGTTCGGCGGCGACCCGCAGACGGAAGAGGCCGTCATGCGTGCGTTGCGCTGGCTCAAGAAGAAGCAACAACCTGATGGGTCTTGGTCGCGGCAGAAGGTCGCCATGACCGGCCTTGTGGTTCTCTCTTTCCTCGCCCATGGCGAAAGGCCCGGCGACTCTCAGGAGTTCGGTGAAACCGTGCAGAAAGCGCTGGAATTCCTGATCAAGAACCAGCGCGCGGATGGTAAGTTCAACGGTATGGACGGCAATGAATACGCCCACCCGATCGCCACCTATGCGCTGTGCGAAGCCTATGGCATGACCCTTAATCCGAACGTCAAGGCCGCCGC
>DUPH01000319.1 GCA_012838435.1 Lentisphaerota bacterium
CGTTCCAGATCCCAGAGCTGACGGGGGGTCAATATTCGAAGATGGCCGACCTGCTTCAACCCGAGGATTTCCTTGTCACCGGTAACGAGGACGTCCGCGCCGCCATTGAGAGCAGAGGACACAATAGCGATGTCAGCAGGATCACTGAGCGGCAACGCTGCGAGCGGAAACGCATTCGCCATGACCGTGTCCTGCCGCAAGAGCCAGACGAGGTCATCGATCAGACTCGGTGGGGCGCGAAATTTATCGCCAAGAATACGTCTGACCTCTTCAATAAGGTGATCGGAAACGATCAAATCATGGGAAGCGATTACGGTGCGAAAAAGATCCGCACAAAGTCCACGAGTGGCAGTAGCGCTCGCGATCACGTTGGTGTCGAGAAAAATTCTCATGATTGATCGGAGAAGACATCCTCGTCAGTCAGGAACCCTCTGGCCTCGGCAAAGGGCATCATCCGCCGTCGCACGGCCTCAAACTGAGTCAGACGAAGCTGGCGGCGCAAAGCGTCGCGTGCCACTTCGCTGCGACTGCGACCAATCTGGCGACTGACCTTGCCAAGAAGCTGGTCCAGATCAGCGTCTAAACGAATACTAAGCGTCGCTGTTTTCATGTTAGACAATGTATTACAATCGACCCGTTTTGTCAAGCGCACAAGCGCGGTTTTTGGGGGGGAGGACAAACGCCCCGGAATATGCAACAATGTTCCCGCTCGTTTGAGGCATAGGAAATGATGTGGAATGAGCTTTAGTAAAACGTAAACCGAAAGGAGACGGTCCATGCTGAAAGTCACAAGATTTGATGGTTTATTGATGCCGATACTCAAGGGCGCTGCCGCGCTGGTGTTGGGTGTCGTGGGCACCGTACGGGCGCAGTCTATCTGGCCGACCGTGAACTACGGCGACGCGATCGAGCTGACGAGCGCCGAAGAGCACACGGCCGATACCAACGTGACGATCCGCGGCAAGGTGACGGTCAAAAGCGGCAATCATTCGTAGAACGCCTCGGTGACCTCGATCCCGGTCACGTTCGGCTCGCCGTCCGGGGAGCCGAATCCCGCCGAGATCATCGTCGAGGGCGGAAAGTTCGGAGAGTCCAATACCAACCTCAAAGGCGGGAACGAGGTCGCGCTCGGGGATGACGGCGGGCGCGGCAAGGTGACGGTGAAGGGCGGCGCCTTCCACTGCTCCAAGTTCTCGATCAGCGGCAACACTGCGCCGGAGTCGAACGGCTACATCGACTTCCTGCGGATCGAAGGCGGCGCCGCGTATCTGCGCCAGGCCTATAACTATTCGACCGCCACCGCGCGCGTCATGGTTGCGGGCGGCACCTATTATTCGGCGCATCAGTGGTACGGTGCGATGTTCCAGAAAGGGCCGTTCCTCTTCGAGGCGTGAACGGTGCGACGATCACGATCAACCGCGAGAATACGGTGAAGACACTCGTCACAAACGACGCCTCGCTGCGCTTCACCGGCGCCTCGCCGGTCACGATCATGGGAAACGGCAAAGCGCAGAGCCCCTGCTGCGTTCTCGGCACGAACGTCTGGTTCGACAATGTCGGCAAGGTCAAGTTCTCCGGCAACGAAAAGGCCGAGCTGAGCGGGGCTCATTTCGGGCTGGAGGTGACCGAGATCCTGTTCGACAATTCCCCCCAGAGCGTGTTCTCTTCCGCCAATTCCACGACGGTGATTCCCTGTGATCTCACTTTCACGAACAATGCCTACCTCTACGGCGCCGGCACGCTCGCGTTCAACACGACCTCCGGCGACCACGTCTTTTCGGGGCCGATCCACGGCACCGATCTTACTATGCGCAAACTCGGCGCGAACACGCTCACGGTCAGTTCGACCACCAACATCCCGCACCTCAAGATCGAGGAAGGCACACTGCTCCTGAAGAGCACAATCGCCGCGAAGACGCTGTCCGTCGCTGCGGGCGCGACGGTGACGGTCACCGATTCGCTGAAAATCGAGAACGGCGCGACGGTCAATGCGATCAACGGCGGCAAGATCGTGCGTCTGAGCGATGTCGCGACCACGACCGATTTGCGCGGCGAGATGATCAGGTCCTGGGATCTCATTAAGACGGGCGCGGGCGAACTCCGGCTCTACGATCCGCAGCTCTCGGGGTTCGTCCGGGCTGCGGAGGGAACGCTCAAGTTCTCAAAACAGGGGCTGAGCGACCGCTACATCAAGCTGACGTTCAAGGAACTGCTCCAGTTCTGGTACGGTGGGAGCTACTCTTCGTTAAAAGGTCTGTGTACGAGGGTGGTCTTCTACGATACGAGTGCCGCTCTCTGCCTTGATTCGTCCAGCTATAACACGCGATTTGTCCTCGGCACCCATCCATCGGCGCTGACCAAAGGCGAAGTGACCGCGCCAGCCGATACCGTTTGGACACAGACGAATAATGACTATGGGAACCCGTTCTTCATGTTTCGGTCGTCTGGCGGCGTTCCTCCCGTCTGGAAAACCGGAGCAATGACGAACGCCGAGGACAAGGTCAACTTCCAGATCCTCTACTATCGACTGCCGGATGTCATCCCCACAGCGCTCGACGGCGTCAACCTCTATTCGAGCTGGACCTATGGCAACCCGAAGAAGTGGACGCTGGAGACAAGCGCGACCGGCGAGGACGGCACCTGGCACGAAGTGCTCGCCGTGGACGAACGCACGCCCGGCATGTCGAATAACAACTGCGAATGGTTGAACGGCAATTCCGCGAAACCCGCCTATCTGCTGAGCTACGACGAGCGCCTTGAGGCCGCGTCGCAGGTTGTCCTGCCGGACGTGCGGTTCAAGCGCGGCGACATCGCCTATCTCTACGGCTTTCTCAACGGCAAGGGCCTGCCGTGCTACACCGACGGCAACCATATCGATTATCTCAACTGGTTTGACGCGCTTGAGTTCTCGGGACTCCGTGCCGACGTCTTCGGCGAACGGAACTTCATTGAGAAAGTGAACCCGAAGGATTATCCGGTACTGGTCGTGCCGCACACGCGGATGGTGCGCGGCGAAACGTTTGCGCATTTCAAGGACTACGTACGCCAGGGCGGCACCGCGATCATCACCGACGACGCGCTGACGATGACATTTGAGCGATATGCGAAGACGGATATCGGCGAATTCGCCACGGATTGCGGCAAGGGCCGCGTCATCGTCGTCCGCGGCAAACCGCAGATGGAAGAATTGATGAAGGTACTGAAGCCCTATCTGCCGGAGGCGAAGGTGAAGGTGGAGGAGGTGGCGGGTACGACTGCACCGGCCGCGCGGACAGAACCTCCGCTCATCGAGCGCGTGCTCGCCGGCAATGACGACCGCAAGGTGCTCTATCTCGCCAACTGGGGCGGAATGAAACATACGGTCAAGGTGACGTTGCCTGAGGAAGTGCGAGGATGGCAGGCGACGCTGATCGAGGGAAATCCGTCCTCTGTCTCTTGCCTTTCGTCTGAGATCACGCTCACCGTGCCGTCGCAGGATCTCGTCGCATTCATGTTGGAGCGTCCGGGGGCGAAGGTGGCGCCGCTTGATCTGGAAGCCGATCCGAAGGTGGTCGCGACGCTGAAGCGAATCGCCGAACTCAACGAAGCGCGGCCCGCCCACAAGGGTCCCAAGGCGCTCTTCCCGAAGTGGAGCAAGTGCTACGGGCAGGCGATGGGCAAGGAACTCTATCCGTACGTGCTCGACAGGCTTGCGGCCCTCGGCTGCCATGCCGAAGAGGAGGACATTGAGATGTGGACGCCGGAACTGCTCGCGGAGTACGCAGTGGTCGTGCTGCCTGAAACGAACACCCAGAAACTGTTCCGCGACAAGGCGGCGATGGATGCGCTCGGGAAGAAACTTGATGCTTATGTCAGAAACGGCGGATCGCTTCTGGTGATGGCATACACCGGCTACACCCCGAACATCTACGCATATTTGCTGACGTCATGGATAGGGTTCTCGCCGTACTTTGGTGTCGATCTTGGAACAGATGCGTACGACGTGAAGCGCGGCGCTCTCGGGGATCCGTGCCAGATTCTCAGCGATGCGATCGTGCCGGGGCCGCTCACGGAAGGGGTGGAGCGGGTGCAGCTTCATTATCTTCGGACGATCGATGCGCCGAAGGGGTGGAAGGTGCGCGCCGAGCCGGTAGTCAAGATTCCGGACGATTGCGAACGCGGCGGGGGACGGTCGGCGATGATGGCGCTCGAACTCGGCAGGGGGCGGGTCGTTCTGATCGCCGACCTCATGATGTTCCAGCCGTTCCGTATCGGTTTCGCGGACAATGCGGCACTGCTTGTCAATACGGCGGGCTGGCTTCTACGGAAGCCGGTCACGCAGGAGATGCGCGATGACTTCAGAAAACGGGGACTCTTCATTGAACGAGTCGTGCCGTCGGCGGACAAGGCCGGAATCCCAGGAGATCGGAAATGACCCGAGGATTTCCTTTTTATTTTGATGTCGCGAGGGCGATGCCGCGCACTTCTTTGCCGTCCTCGCCGCGTCCCACAGCGCAGTAGTAGTGATAGACCACGCCGTCGTGCTTGATCACCCACGGCTTGTGGGCGTGGATACAGTCGAAAGGCTCCGAAGGCCGTATGAGCGGCTCGCCCTCCCACTTGGTCCAGTGCTTGAGGTCGTGGGAACAGGCGAACGTATCGAATGCGCCGGACACGCCCGGCCGCCACCTGAACCCGAAATAGAACATCACCCACACGTCTCCGATGCGCCGCACCATCGGATCGCCGGAAATACCGGGCTTCGACGGGTCACCATTGTCGATCACCGGACCGTCGCCCACGCGCCGCCAATGGAGCATGTCGTCCGAAACGGCCATGCCGATCGCCTCGCGCCGCACGCCGCGCTGATTGGCGTTGTAAAAATTCACGAACCGTCCGCCACAGGAACGCGTCGGATCTTCCACCGTGAAATGCTTGTAGATCGTCAGCGTCTCAAAAGCGCGGGCGTCCGGGTCACGCGGACTCAAGACGGGATTCCCCGGATAGCGCGTCCACTCCTTCACGGCGGAGGGATCGTCCGTCCAGGCGACGCCCGTCGAGAGCGGATCCGTCTCGTACCCGTGGAGTTCGCCGCCGAGGTACATCATCCAGTACCGGCCATCGAATGTGTTCAGCGTATTCGGGCCGTCCCAACGGGGATCAAGGAGCGACGGCCATCCATCAGCCTGCGCCGAGTCCCAAGCACCCTCCGCGCCTCGCGACAAGACACATCCGAGCGGCTGCCACGCGATGAGGTCGGACGATTTCGCAAGGTGCGTTTCGTACCCCTTCCCGTCGAAGCGGATGTGCATCATGTACCAGGCGTCTCCGTGGCGGAACACCATCGGATTGTCGAGCATCTCGCCTTTTGCCGGACGGAGCACCATGCCCCGCTTGTTCGGCGTTTTGACTTCTTCGTAGATGGCGCGCATCTCTGCGTCCGAGACAGCTTGTTGCGACACAACGTTAAACATCGAAACTTTTGAATCTGCGGCAACTCGAACGCCGCACGAACACATCACAACCAGCGCAAGGCACAACTTGGTTCGCATCTCTCGCACTCCTTTCGGTCAAAACCTCTGCATTCAGCACGCACCATACCACAAAATCCCGCGCTCGCGCGCTATCAAAGTTTTACACTTGGACGCGCTTTCATGCTGTGATACGATTCTCCCATCGTGAAGAAAGTGGCAGTGGTTTTAATCAAGGAGACCGGTCATGAAAAAAGTAGGCTTCGCGTGGGTAGTCGCGTTCTGTTCGGGTTTGTTCGCCGTGTGTGTGGGTGCACAGGAGATCATAAAGGCTAACAACTCCCTGCCACTCAATGACCCCGCCTCTTGGACGGGCGGGGTTGTACCCGGCGACGGCAACATCGCCGTGTGGGACAACACGGTCCTCGGCGCAAATACGGTCACGCTGGGCAGCGCGCTCACCTGGGACGGTCTCCGCCTCACCAATCCCGGCGGCACGGTCACGTTGCAGGGCGCGAACCGCTTGACGCTCGACGGCGGCGCGGCCACCGACCTCGACCTGTCACTCGCGACGCAGGATCTCGTGCTCGACCTGCCGGTAACATTGGGCAGTAGCCAAACGGCCAACATCGCGGCTGACCGCAGCGTAACGGTAAACGGCGCGGCGTCGATCGATAATCTGACGAAAAAAGGCGACGGGCTCCTGCATCTGACCGGTACCACAATCTGCAACGACGGCCGCTATGAGGCGGGCTTGACCGTGTACGACGGCACCACCACGCTGCCCGGCATCCACTCGCTGGTGGGCGGTTCCGTGATCTTCCGCGGTGCTGTCACCATGGCCCAGGGCCTCGAAGAGACGCTTGGCGTCTATAACGGCACGCTGGTGCTCGACGGCGCGGGCTTGACCATGACGGACGCTCTCGGCCGCTTCTTTGTCGGGCGCACCCACGCGACCAGCGACGGCCTCCTGATTGTCTCCAACGGCACCCACACGATCCGCGGCAAGCAAAGCACCAACATGGCGAGCTTCATCGGCGTCTCTGGCGCCCGGCGCGGTCGTCTCTACCTGGAAAACGGGAGCCTCAGCGTGCCCTTCCTGCGGCTGGGAACCAATCAGAAAGGTTCTGATGATATTGATGAGTTGATCATCAACAACGGTCTGCTCTCGGTCACCGGTGTCACCGACA
>DUPH01000320.1 GCA_012838435.1 Lentisphaerota bacterium
CGTAGACATGCACTCCGAGAACGAGAACCAGTACGGACCGTTCCGCTATGGTCCGGCCTACCCCTTCAACGCGATGGAGCCCGACTTGAAGGCCTCGGAACTGCCGCTCCCGCCGATGTATCTGACCCTGAATTATCGGCGCAGCGCGGCAAAGAACGAGTCGCTCACGCTACAGATCGAACTGCTGGAACCCATGGCGGAATCCTTTATGAGCGGCGGCGATGCGTTTCTTGCGCTGGCGGCGGCAGAGACAGATGCGACCCGGCGGGACAACGCCCGCCGTCTCGGCTGGCACGGTCAATATATGGCGCGCTGCTGCCTCACGGCACGCAACGTCAAGGCCGCCGTGATCGCTGAACGCGCGAAAGACCGCGCCAAAGTGGTGGAGATCGCCCGTGCCGAATACGCAAACGCAAAGGCTGCGCTCAAGCTGCTACATGCCGATTCGCGTCTCGGCTGGGAACCCACGATGCTCTACCGCGGCGGCCCCGACATGGTCGAGTGGAAACTCCGCTACATGGAGCAACACTATGCAGTAGGTAATAGGTAGTAGGCAATGGGCAGTAAGCAGTAGGCAGTGGGCAGTGGGACAGGTATTTAGACGATCTGGGCGGTGTGGCACGGGCATCTTGCCCGTGTGGCGGCGTGAAACGCCGCCCGGACGAGCGACGCTCGTCCCTCCCGGTGCTCTGCGAGGGAACCTGAAACCATCCTTCCGCGCAGCGGAAGGCGGCTCGTGGGGACACTCGCCCTCCAACCTTCGCGTCTTCGCGCCTTCGCGTGAAACAACCGAGCAGTGCTTTTACTCGCGACCCGCGACTTGCGACCTGCGGCCAGCCTCCCCAAAAAACCTCTGCGTCTCTGCGCCTCTGCGTTAAATGAACTCATGCACTAACACAATGACAGTTAAGAACTCCAAAATGAGTTATAGCGACGAGCCGAACTACCGGGCCTTCAATTTGGCCAAGATCGGCATCGCCGACATTCCTGTCCTCTATTTCATCCGCCATACAAAACGTCTTGCGCCGATCGAACCGCACTACCACAAGGGGTGTTTCGAGATCGGCCTTTGCCTGCGCGGCTCATTACAACGGAGAGCGGCACACGCTGTTGGCGGACGATCTGTTTTTCAACCGTCCCGAAGATGCGCACCGGCTACTGGATTATCCTAAGGGCACGGTGCTCTACGGCATGTTGATCCGCACGGAAGGTTCGAAGCGCACGTTGCTGCGTTTCACGCAGGCCGAAAGCGCAGAGGTCCGCAAACGGTTATACGCGCTGCCCGCCCATCTCGTCGCGAACACCGCGCTGGCCAAACGCGAGTTTGCGGAACTCTTCCACGCCTACGACTCGCTGCAAGGACGTTACCGCACGCTCTGCATGACGGCCATCATCATGCGGCTGATCACCGGCCTGCTAGAGATTTCGCGGCACGGGCCTCCGGCCTCACACTCCGACCGGATCGGTGCAATCATCGAAACCCTGCGCCGCGCACCTGAAAAGCAGTATGATATCGACACGCTGGCGCGCCAGGCCGCGCTCTCGCCTTCGCATTTCATCAATCCGTTCAAAGCAGTGACCGGGCTACCGCCCTACCACTTTCTGCTGACCTGCCGGATTGAAGAGGCCAAGCGTCGGCTACGTGTGAAGGGGCTTTCGGTCACGCGCATCGCACAGGATCTGGGCTTCTGTTCCTCCCAGCACTTCTCCTCCCATTTCAAACGTGCAACCGGCATGACGCCGCTCGCTTGGCGTAAAAATTCTCACTCGTCCCGATAGGGCTTGTTTTGCTTGAACAGGTTGAGGCGGTTTTGCAACGCCGATGCCTTCGCGGATTCATCGGCCTTGGAGAAGAGTTCGATGGCGCGATTGGTGCAGTCGATCGCGCGGCGGAATGCGCCGCGCTCGGCATGGGCTACGCCCAGTACAGCTAGAGCGTGAGGGTCCCGGTCGCGCAACAGACTACTCGCACGCTCGGCCAACTTGACAGCCTCACGTCCATCACGTAGTTCAGCGTAGGGCGATGACCCCATGATCCAAGCTACGGCACAGAGTGCCTCAGTGTCTTGGGGATTGACGGCCAGTGCGTCTTGCGCCGTTTGCAACACGGTGCGTGCGCGCTCCACCTGAGCACTGCGCAGGGCCTGCTCGGCTTCGTTTTTGAAGTCCAGACTCAATCCGGCCAACCGGAACTTGGTCTCGATGTCAACTTTGTCGATCGCCTTGATGTAGGCGTCTTCGGCGGAGATGATGCCTTTTACAGCCTGTCGTGTCAGTTCGTCGCCGAAGGTCTGCATGCCCTCTTTACGTCCGGTCTGCATGAGCGACGGGATCATGTGGGTCTTGGCTTCACGGATCAGGGCGGCAACGGCAGTGTTGACAACCAGTACCTCGAAGGTCGCGATACGTCCGCCCTCGATCTTTTTGCAGAGCGTCTGCGCGACCACGCCTTGGAGCGTGTCGGCCAGCATCGAACGAATCTGATTCTGACGCCCCTCCGGAAACTTGTCGATCATGCGCTCAACGGCGGTTGCCGCGTTGTTGGTGTGGAGCGTGGTGAAGACCAAGTGACCGGTCTCAGCCGTCTCGATGGCGATTTCCATGGTTTCCAGATCGCGCATTTCGCCAACTAGCACGATGTCGGGATCTTCACGCAACGCCGCGCGCAGCGCGCGTGCAAAGCTCTCGGTGTTGCGGTGTACCTCGCGCTGGTTGATGACGCATTTTTTGGGTGTGTGTACGAACTCAATCGGGTCTTCGATGGTGATGATATGTTCGTTACGGTTCTGGTTAATGTAGTCGATCATCGCCGCAAGCGTGGTTGACTTGCCGCTGCCGGTGGGTCCCGTGATGATCACCAGCCCCTTGGAGAGCATGCAGAAGGTGCGCATCACCTCGGGCAGGTTGAGTTCCTCAAAGGTGGGGATCACCTCCGGGATGACGCGCAGCACCGTGCAATAGCCATTCATGTCGCGGTAACCGTTGACACGAAAGCGCGCCACCCCTTTGATCTCATACGCGCAATCGGTATCGTACTCGGTCGTAAGTTGCTCAATATTGGCCGCCGGCATGATCTCTTTGAGATAATCCAGAACATCCTCGCTGGTGAAGACCGGCTCTCCGGGCACGGGAGAAAGCGCGCCGTGGATGCGGCGGAAGGGGGGGCGACCCGCACTGAGATGCAGGTCACTCCCCGATTCGTTCACGAGCGAAATGAGCAGTCGGTCAATACGCGCCATGGGCGATGCCTCTTCGGATTGGAACGGGCGTCCCCGCCCGCTTTTTTGAGCGTTGAACGTTTTTTAACGCAGAGGCGCAGGGACGCAGAGGTTTCATGGTTTCGGGTTTCATGGTTTCGGGTCTCATGGTTTCGGGTTTCATGGTTTCGGGTCTCATGGTTTGATCCACAGATTACACAGATGACGCAGATTTTTTGCCGCTCTCCACTGTCTCCGCGCACAACGCGGGGCGTGGCGGCGTGACCGCCGCCGGTCAAGCAGACGCTCGACCCTCCCGGTGCTCCGCAAGTTATGAAACCTGAAGCCCATGAAACCAAAAACCTCTTACCTGAGGTCTTGCAAACCCCCTCGTGGCATGGGCGTCCCGCCCATGGGGCAGACACGGGCAAGATGCCCGTGCCACACCCTCGTGGCATGGGCGTCCCGCCCATGAAAGAGCAGCAAGGTTTTGCAAGAGCCTCATCTCTCACCTATTACCTCTTACCTGGTACCTCGCTTGCCAGTACTCCCGTTAGTTGTCCTTGAGCAGCGGCACGACCGGCGTTTCAGCCGGTTTTGCCGCAGC
>DUPH01000321.1 GCA_012838435.1 Lentisphaerota bacterium
AGTTTACGTTGACCGGACGCGAGTTCCGGCCGTTCCGCTTTACCTCGCCGCTGGCGGGCGGTGCGTCGACGGTGTTGTCGGAGGGCGAACTCGAAGCTGCCGTGTATGTGGGGTCGGTCGTTGGATTCGGGTTACGTGCCGGGCCTGCAGACGCCGTCTTCCGTCTGTCCAAAGGCGTATTGCGCGTCGGGTATGAGCCGGCGCTCAACAACGGACGGTTGCGGCTGGTTCCTGAGCTCGCGGTCGGCGGACGCGGGGGCGGCACGCTGATACTGCCGCCGCGCACGCGGTTGCTGGAGCGCGTGGCACTGACGCAAGAGATGCTTGATACGTTGCTGGTGAACTTTAATCCGTTGTTTCAGGGTGGTCGCGTGCGTAGCGGAACGGTCACGCTGGATCTGCGGAGCTGCCGCATTGAGCCGGGCATGCCTCCGGAACGCGGTGTGGCCTTGGATATGGACATCGCGCTCGAAAACTTGAAACTGGAGTTGGGACCCGCGTTACGCGAGTTGCTTGGCATGATCAAGGTCAAGACGCATGTGTACGAGGTGAAGAATCTGCCGATTCATGTGACGGTGCGCAATGGACGGATTCAGGCCGATCCGGTGCGTATGGTGATCGAAGAGCAACCGGTGATCATCGGCGGCTGGGTGGCCTTCGACGGTGCAGTGAACTATGTGATTGAGGTGCCGGTGACGGAGCGACTGGTCGGCACGTCAGCAGCCCGCATACTCAAAGGCACGTCGATCAAGATCCCGGTCACGGGCACTGTGGACGCGCCGCGTCTTGACACGCGCGCGTTGGGCGATATGCTGAAGCGTGCCGTCAGCGAACAGGCGGTCGAGCGTGTCGGCGACTTTCTGGAGAAACTTCGTCAGGAGTTGTCAAAGTAACGTGAAGTGATTCTGGACAACTAACCGATTGTCAACCACCAATCGATCGACACCACCAATCGATTGCTTGCCAGTGCCGCATCCTTTTCGCTACACTGCCGGAATTACGCTTTAACACGAGGACGGTAGTGAGGAGGTTTACATGGGAGCTCTTGCGGCGGCATTGGTCAGTTTGACATTGGGTAACTGGCAGGTGACTTTTCAGGAGGCGGATGCGCGTCTCGAACTGGTAAACGCATCTGGCGAGGTGCACATCAGCGGCACGCTGGGCTTTACATCCGGCGATCAGATCTGGCGCGTGGCGGCACCGCACGACGCGGTGGCGAACCGTCTCGCGCTGCTTGATCCTCGCGGCAACGTACAGGGCTATCTGGCGTTTCAAGGCGATGGCGACCGCCTCTCGCTGTTGGCCTACCACCGTACCGCGCAAAATTACGCCGGGCAATTGCGCATGACCGGCAACATCGCGTTCACGCCGGACAGCTTCGCTTGCCGCACGCAACCGCTTAAAGGTTCGCGCGTGCTCCAACTCGGAACCGGCCGCCCGGACACTGACCTCAACGATTCGCTTTTCGATTCGGAGCGCGATCGTTGCCTGCTATTGCGCGGCGGTTCCGCACGGCGGCTCGCCAGTCAGGGAGGTGGGCGCTACGGACTCACGCTGGAGGCGACGATAAACGAAGCGGCTGAAGCGGTCTGGAGTTTTACGGTCGAGCGCGATTACTATCGCAGTCGTTACGTTCCCTATTACAAACCGATCGACCGCAAGCGTTGTCCGTCGCCGCCCACCGGTTGGATGTCTTGGAACATTTACTTTGACAAGGCCACGGCCGAAGACAATCTGGCCGAGGCGCGCATCGGCCAAAAGCATTTGCAGCCCTTCGGCATGGAGTTCTGGCATATCGAGTCGTGGCAGGACAACTCCGACTCGCTGCCGGTCAGCAACTTTGACAACCTCAGTCTGAAGCCCAATCAGCATCAATTCCCGCTTGGCATGAAGCGTTTGGCCGACGATATTCGGGCGCTCGGTTTCAGGCCGGGGCTCTGGACCGCGCCCTTCGGCACCGGCAGCACGAACTTCTATTTGGCGCACAAAGAGTGGTTCTTGCACGGTTCGGACGGCAAGCCGTTGTCAACCTGGAACGGCAAATTCACCATCGACCCTTCGCATCCCGAGGTGATCAACCACCTGCGCGAGATTCACCGCATCGCTTCGCGCGAGTGGGGATATGAGTACTTCAAGATCGACGGCATGTCGGGGCGCGGCCCCGGTTACTGCGCCCATTTTTTCGAGCGGCCTGAGATCCGCGCCCGCTTTAAAGATCCGGCTTGCCCGGATCCGTTCGAGCGCTGTGTGCGGGCGTTCCGTGAGGGTATCGGCGAAGACCGCGTGTTTCTCGCTTGCCAGGGACATTTCACTGGCCCCGAGGCCGCCTACGCCGATGCTTCGCGCACCGGAGCCGACATCGTGCATCCGAACCAGCCCGCCAAGTGGCCGAACCTGCTGAATCAGGCGCGCTGCACGCTCAATCAGATCTTCGTCAACAACATCGTGTTCTTCACCGATCCCGACACCCTGATGATCGGCGATTACCTCGGTATCGAACAGGCGCGGCTGGCGACGACCGTCGTGGCGCTGCCGGGGCAGATGATGTTTTCCGGCGATAAGCTTGCCGAACTGAAGCCGGAGCGCATGCGGTTGTTGCAGCAGGCGTTGCCGGTTTGCGACGTACGCCCAATGGATCTCTTCCCGGTCTTCGATATGCTGCCGGTCTGGGCGCTGCATGTGCGGCGTCCGTTTGCGGAGTGGCAGGTAGTGGCGCTGTTCAACTGGGATGAGAAGGAGGCCGAGCTGGGCTTCACTTTTGATGAGCTGGGACTGGATGCCGCGGCCGATTACGCGATCTACGAGTTTTGGACCGGTACTTATCAAGGCGTGCGCAAGGCGCGTTTCGACATGCCGGTGCCGGGGCACGGCGTACGGCTGTTGGCGGTACACCGTGCGCAGGCTGTGCCGCAGTTCCTCAGCAGCGACCGCCACGTCACGCAAGGCGGCGTGGAGTTGACAGGGCTGGCCTGGGACGGCGCGCGCAACGTATTGACCGGCGCGGTCAAGGCCGTCAAGGATCATCCGGTCACGTTGCGCTTCCGCGTGCCACAAGGTTTCGCGCTCGCATCGGCAAGCTCTGCCGACGGCATTACCTGTCAGGCTGCGGCGGAAGCCAACGGCGCGGTCGCGGTGAAGCTGCTCAGCGGCGTCTCGCGGGAAGTTCCCTTCACGCTGTCTTGGAAGCGGGAGTAGGTCTCCTTAATTCTCGGTTTCCCAGTGTGCTGCACGCGAAACGGCTTTGCGCCATCCGGCGAGCAAAGCATTGCGTTGCGTCTTGGGCATGTTTGGCGTGAACACGCTGGCGGCCGGTCGGCCGGCAAGCGTCTCGGACGTTTGCCAGCCGAGCGCAAGAGCCGCCAATGAAGCGGCGCCGAGCGCGGTTGTCTCAATACAGGTCGGCCGTTCGACGCGGCATTCAAGCAGGTCGGCCTGAAACTGCATCAGGAAATCGTCGGCCGAGGCGCCACCGTCCGCGCGCAGGGAGGCGATCGGTTGTCCTGAGTCCGCACGCATCGCATCGACCACATCCCAGCACTGATAGGCGGTCGACTCCACCGCCGCACGGATGATTTGGGCGCGCCCTGTGCCGCGGGTCATGCCGACCAGTGTGCCCCGGGCGTACATGTCCCAGTGCGGCGCGCCAAGCCCCGCGAAGGCCGGCACGAGAAAGACTCCGCCGGTATCAGGTATTGATGCCGCAATCGGCCCGACATCGGAAGAGCGTGTCACGATGCGGAGTTCATCACGTAGCCACTGAACAACGGCACCGCCCACAAAGACACTGCCTTCGAGCGCATAAGAGGGCGCTCCGGCAAGGGTCTGCGCGGTCAGCGTCGTCACCAGTCCGTTCGCGGATGAAACCGCTTCGCCGCCCGTGTGCATGAGCAGGAAGCATCCCGTGCCGTACGTATTTTTGATCTGTCCGGGGGCAAAGCATCCCTGACCGAAGAGCGCGGCCTGCTGGTCGCCCGACACGCCGAGCACGGGCACTTCGCGTCCCTCAAACTCCGGCAGGGCGCACCGGGCGGCCTCGCCCGATGAAGGGACCGGGGTTGGCAGCATGGAAGACGGTATACCGAAGAGATCAAGGAGTTCCGCGTCCCATTGAAGCGTACGGATGTTAAAGAGCATGGTACGGGAAGCGTTCGTATAATCGGTGACGTGCGCGGTACCGTTCGAGAGCTTCCAGAGCAGCCAAGAGTCGATCGTGCCGCAAAGCAGTTCACCGCGTTGCGCCGCCTCCCGCGCACCGTCGACATGGTCTAGGATCCAACGCAGCTTGCTGGCCGAGAAATAGGCGTCAATCACCAAGCCCGTTTTATCGCGAATGCGCGGGCCGTAATCACGACGTTTCAGCTCCGAACAGAAATCAGCAGTCCGGCGACATTGCCACACGATGGCGGGATAGATAGGCTCTCCCGTTCGGCGGTTCCAGACGACGACGGTCTCCCGCTGGTTGGTCACGCCGATTGCCGCGACGGCAGCCGGACCGTCAGGCACTTGCTTCAAGACATTGGCCATGACCTTGCGCTGTGACCGCCAGATCTCTTCAGGATCGTGTTCGACCCATCCGGGCTGCGGATAAAACTGGTCAAACTCTTGCTGGGCCATCGCAACGATATTGAGTTCGCGGTCGAAGAGCAGGGCTCTTGAACTGGTGGTACCCTGATCAAGTGACAAGATGAAAGAGTTTTTCTTCATGATAGGTTGCTCCCCTTAGTTCATAGTGTTACGCACCCACAAGTCCGCGTGCTGTGCGATGAGTTGCAAGAACGTTTCCGAGAAAAAGTCGCGGTCGGGGTGGAGCGACCATGCCGCGTCGTTGTCGACAATCATCTTTCGCTCGGAAAGTTTGTTCAAATGCCGCGTCAACGCTTGCCAAGAAATATGTGTTTCCCGCGCGAGAACGGGGGTGGTGAGGCTGTCTTTCATCAGAAGACAGTGCAACACGGTCAACCGCCGCGGATGCGTGTAGGCGGTCAGATGATGGATGATTCGGTCGGCCGACCATTTCGCCGTGAGGATCGCTTGGCTGACAACCGCCAAAATATGCGCTGCAGCGGGGACGAGTGGATCTGGCGAGGGAAAGTAATGGACCCAACGGCTCCGCCGTCTCGCGCTAAGGAGTCCTCGCGCTTGCAGTGCTCTCAGGCACAAGCTGGCTTGGTTCTCGGGGATGGCGACCTGTTTGGCGATCTCGCCGACTGACAGGCCCGGCTGGCGCAACACGACCTCAAGGCAGCGGAGTCTGCGTTCATTGGCCAAGACCCGGCATGTGCGCCAAATGGTTGGATGGTAACTCATTAGTGTTCCCCGTTCCTGAGTCGATTCGCATGCACTGCGGTAGTACCGCAATGCTTTGCTGGTATCCACACCTTTCAATATGTGGAAATTAGCATGATGCGCGGTGACAAGTCAACACATGATCGAATTTTAAAAAACAACCTTTAATTTTGGGATATTTTGCTGATTTCTCGGCATAAGAACTGTATTTTTCCGCGAATGGTTATCGAGTCTGTACTTCCACACCTTTCAAGGTGTGGAAAAAGCATGGGGAACAAAGCCGAATCGGCGTGTTGCTATGTTTGAGCAGAAAAGCCTTTAAAATGGGGATATTTAGCATGTTTATTGGCGTGTTGAGGTTCTTTCTTTTGTAAGCAGGTTACTTCCACACCTTTCAAGGTGTGGAAATAGGCATGAACCAGCCATGGGGTGCCCATTTCATTTTAATCGCCTTCCCCACCGCCTTCTCGGCTTTCGTCTGATTCCAACAAGACAACCGGGGATGCAGACAATCGGGAATACGCTCGTAATCCGTTAAACAGAAAAGAACCGTGGCTTTTTTGGCACATCGCGATATTGACGATTGCGGTCATGCGGCATTGAGTTTCGTGGGTGAGTCGCGTATCATGAACTCCTCCATGACTGATTACTCGAAGCTTTTGAATCCGGAACAGTGTGAAGCTGCGACAGCGGGCGATGGCCCGCTGCTGGTGCTCGCCGCAGCCGGTACTGGTAAAACGCGCACTCTGGTGTACCGTGTGGCGTATCTGATTGAACGCGGTGAACATCCCGATGGTCTGTTGTTGTTGACCTTCACCAATCGCGCAGCGCGTGAGATGCTGGAGCGTGCTCAGGAGGTTGCTGGCGATGCGGTGGGTAGTCTGCTCAGCGGCACGTTCCATCACGTCTGCAATCGCTTTCTGCGGCGTTTCGGTGACCGGCTCGGCTATCCCAACAGTTTTACCATCCTCGACCGTGATGAGTCGCACACGCTGATTGACCACTGCATCAAGGATGCCGTGCGCAATAAGAGGGATTTTCCCAAGAAAGATGTCATCGCATCCTTGATCAGTTCTGCCGCTAACCGTGCGTGCGATCTTGAGGACGTGCTGGAACAGAGGATCCATGACCTTTGCGTGGATCCGATGGAGATCATCAAGGTCGCCAACCTGTACAACGAACGCAAGCTTGAGATGGGAGCGATGGATTTCGATGACCTGCTGGTCAACGGACTGCGGCTGCTGGTGGAGCATGAAGCGGTGCGTGACTACTATCAGAACCGCTTCCGGCATGTGCTGGTCGATGAGTATCAGGACACCAATCTGCTGCAAGCACGTATGGTCGATATCCTAGGAGCCCGTAACCGCAACGTGATGGCGGTGGGTGACGATTTCCAGTGTATCTATTCGTGGCGTGGCGCGGACTTCAAAAACATCATGGAGTTTCCAAAACGCTGGGAGGGTTGCCGCATCATCAAGTTGGAGCGCAATTATCGTAGCGTTCCAGAGGTGCTGGCGGTGGCGAACGCTTGCATTCGAGGTAATCCAGAGCAGTTCCAGAAGAAACTGCGCCCTACGCGTAAGACGCGCAACAAACCGCAGGTCTTCTTCCTGCGCGACGGGGACGAGCAGGCGCGCACGGTTTTGGCCTTGGTCCGGCGCTTCCAGCAGGACGGCTATGCGCTGCGTGACATGGCGGTGCTCTACCGAGCGCATTTTCATTCGATTGAGCTGCAGATGTTGCTCGGGCGCGCGCGTCTGCCGTTTGTGATTACCTCGGGTATTGGTGTGTTCGAACAGGCGCACGTCAAGGATGTCATCGCCTTCCTGCGGGTCTGCGAAAACGGTTCTGACCGCGTGGCGTTCGGGCGGCTGCTCGGCCTGCTCAGCGGTGTCGGCGAAAAGACCATCGAGAAGCTGTGGGAAACCTTGAACGGTCACTTCGAGACGCGCGACCCGCAGCAGCGCGCGCGTTTGGTCGCGGCGCTCAAGCCCGCCGCGCGTGGTCAGTGGCAGGAGATCGACCGGCTGCTGGAGGCGTACCACGACGAGCATCTCTCGGCCAACGGCGGTGAAGCGGTGCAGCGGTTCTGCGACGTGTTCTACCGCGCCCACCTAGCCAAGGCCTATGACAACGCCGATAAGCGCGAGGAGGATGTTCTCGAACTGGCGTTGCAGATTGATAGGGGTGATGGCGGGGTGGTGGGCTTCCTGCAAGAGGTGGCATTGCTCACCAACGTGGATCACGAATACGATAAGATGGCGCGCGAACATGCGGACATGCTGCATCTCAGCACCGTCCATCAAGCCAAGGGACTGGAGTGGCCGGTGGTGATCGTCATCTGGGCCGCCGAAGGGATGTTTCCGTCGAGCCGATCGATGGGCGAGAACGAAAACGACGCCGAGGAGCGTCGCCTCTTTTATGTGGCGGTCACGCGCGCCAAAGACGAACTGGTGCTGTGTGCGCCCGGCATGCGGCGTACACGTGACGGCGGTGTGTTCTATTGCAAGCCTTCGCGTTTCATCAAGGAGCTGCCGCGCGGTTTGACGCGCGAGAACTTTGGGTTCCGCGACGGATACTGACCGCGCGCGTTGTGCGCGGAGTTTGCGTTTAGGAATTAGGATTTAGGATTTTTTATCACGCAAAGGCGTGAAACCTGAAGAGGTGGCGGCGTGAACGCCGCCCACAGGTCTGGTGACGCATCTTGCGATGACAAGCGCCGCGCTGTGCGCGGGGCGCGGCGCCGCTTTTCCTTCGCGCTACGCGCGGTTGGCGTTGCGGGCTTCGAGGCTGGCGCGGAGTGCGGCGAGATCGAAGTCGGCTGGTGCCGCGCCGGACTCGACCGCTGCGCGTGCTACCGCGAACGAGACCTCTACAAAGAGGCGACGGTCAAACGGTTTGGGGATCACGTAGCCATTGCCGAATTCGAGCCGCTCGGCAGGATAAAGCGCCTGCACGTCGGCAGGCACAGGCCCGCGCGCCAGCTCGGCCAGCGCCTCGGCGGCTGCTACCTTCATCTCGATGTTGATGGTGCGCGCCTGCACATCCAGCGCACCGCGGAACAGGTAGGGGAAGCCCAGCACGTTGTTGATCTGATTGGGGTAGTCGGAGCGACCCGTGGCCATGACATACGGCTTGTCGCCTAAAGTTTCGGCCACGATGCCGGGATGGATTTCCGGGTCGGGATTGGACATGGCGAAGATCGCCGGGTAGTCGGCCATACCGCGCACGTCGTCCGTCGTCACACAGTCTGCTACCGAAACGCCAATGAAGACGTGCGCACCGCGCAACGCCTCCTGCAGGGTACGCGCCGAAGTGTCCGAAGCGTGACGGCGTTTGTGGTCGTTGAGGTCCGTGCGTCCGCTGTGGATCACGCCGCGGCTGTCGCACATGACAAGATCCGTCACGCCGGCGGCTTTGCACATGTCGGCGATGCGGATGCCCGCCGCACCGGCGCCATTCATGACGACGCGGAGTTCGGACATTTCGCGGCCGCAGAGGCGCGCGTAGTTAAGCAGGCCGGCCAGCGTGATGACCGCCGTGCCCCATTGGTCGTCATGAAAGACCGGAATATCGAGCAGAGCATCCAGCCGGTCTTCAATCTCGAAACAGGCCGGAGCCGCGATGTCTTCGAGGTTGATGCCGCCGTACATCGGGGCGAGAGCCAGCACGGCGTCGATCACGCGCTGTGGGTCGGTCTTACCGGTGTCGGCACCGTCGCGGCGGCAACGCGCCAACGGCACCGGCCAAGCGTCGACATCTCCGAATGCCTTGAAGAGCACAGCTTTGCCCTCCATCACCGGAATGCTGGCGGCGGAGCCGAGATCGCCAAGGCCGAGGATCGCGGTGCCGTCGGAAACCACGGCCACGAGGCTGCGCTTGGCGGTGTAGTCGTACACGCTGTCGGGGTGGGCGGCGATCTCCTTCACGGCATGCGCCACGCCGGGTGTGTAGGCCAGGCAAAGATCGTTTTGCGTCTTCAACGGCTTGGTCAAACGCACGCCGACTTTTCCACCTTGGTGAAAATCCAGCACGCTTTCACGGTTTACAGGGACAGGGGCCATGGCTCAACTCCTCAATTTAAGATCTGACAGTCGTGGATAAAAAAAACGCGCCAGCCTCGAGAGCGGGGCGCGTTTTCAACACTCGGTCCGGCACGGCGTTATTCCGCCTTTGCGGACGCGGACTCTTTCGCCTTTGCGGGCGCTTTTTTGGCAGCCGGTGCTTTGTCGCGCGGTTTGGGGGCGGCTTTAGTCTTCGCCGGCTTGGCAGCAGCTTTAGCAGCAGGCTCGGCCTTGGCTGGTTTTGCGGCTTCGGATACCTTGGTCGCTACCATTTTCTTCACCTTGGTCGGCTGTTGTACCAGCGTGCGCAATTCGTTCGGCTGCAGTTTAGCGACAACCGTTTCGTCCATACCCAGCTTGACCAAACGGGCACGCTGTACCTTGTAACGGCGGTTCTTTTCGCCCTGGCTCTTAATCGGGCGTGTGCGCGGATTTTTGTTCAATGTACGGCCTGTACCCATGAAAACTCCTCCAGATCGTTCCTCTTGTGGTAAAAAAACGGCAGTTATCATGGCTGATTCTCAGGGAAGATGCAAGCACCCTTTTCAAAGTTTAGGATGTTTGAAAAAAGTCCAGGTCCGAAATCGAACGCTTGACAGGCGAGGTTCGGCTA
>DUPH01000322.1 GCA_012838435.1 Lentisphaerota bacterium
GATATGAGATCGATCCCGACCTGAGCGATCTCCTCCAGACGGACAAGGACCACGAAACACGGCCCTGGAGTGCGCTCGGCGAGTACGCTGTATCGACTCATCCGATCGTCCTCTCCGGCACGCTGACGCTCGAATCCACCTGCGGTTGCACCTTCTCCGCACGGGTTTCTGGAAACAGCGCGGCGGCGGCGGTCTGTCTGCCGGGCGGTCTCACCCACACCTTCGCGGAACTCGCCGGTACGCTCCGCTTCAGTCGGACGACGGGGGCGACGGCGGCGACAGTTGTCGTGAACGCTTTGGATGACGGTACGCGGCTCTTTAAGGGCGCGGGTGTGACCTTCCAGTTTCCGGCCGACCGGACGCCGATTGAAATCACTGTCCCGGGAGGTATGTGGTGCGTCTTCGCGGACGCCAGCGGCGACTACAATTTGAACGGGATCGATATTGCGGATATAACGGCGCATAGCGTTTTGTCGGCCAACACGACGTTCAACGACCCTGCCAAACTCGGCACCGTTAAAGTCGCCGCCGGTGCGGGCGCGACCGTCTCTGTCCTCGTGGACGCCGCTAGCACGCCGCAGTTCGTGGGCGGGGCGGGGACGCTGAAGCTCGCCGAAAGCGTCTGCAACCGGGCGCTGCTCTGGATCGACCCCTCGGACGATGCGACGTTTCGTAAGCTCGGCACGGCGATTCCCAACTACATTCGCGCGCAGGCGGCCGGCAATGTGACCCTTACCACGACAGTCAACGGCCATGACCTCGTGGAGGCGTTCGCGGACAAGCGGCCGTTCCGGACCGCCTGTTTCCTCCGTCACACGCGCCACTACGACGGGCTCATGAGCGGACAAAAGACCGATTTCGAAGATTTGCCGACTGTCTTTCCTTACCGGGTTCAAAACAGCCTGAACGGGCTGGCCACCTTCTCCTGTGAGAACGTGGGTTCGTCCCGCCGTATCCAGACCAGCGCGGGTACGCTCGATGTGACCAGTCTGACGCCCCCTTCCAATCCGGTGCTGACCGGCACGAAGTTCGTGACGATGGTGTTCGGATCGCAGAACGGCGGCGGCAAGGCGCTTGTCGGGCTGTCCGACGGCGCGTTGCTGCGTTCTGCATTTACGAAGGACGACCCCATTGCGCCGATCGCGATCGATACTTGGGTGGACGGCGTCAAGGTGAACCCCACGACGACAGGGCTCTCCGGCGGCTGGCAGATCATCTCGCTCGACATCTCGGGGCATAACATCAATGCTTTCGGCTGGGCCAGCTACTATAAGAACTGCGGCGGGCAGAATTACGGCGAGATCCTGGTCTTTAGCGAGGTTCTCGCCGACGCCGAGCGTGTGAGCGTGGAAACCTACCTCGCAAACAAGTGGGGGCTCGCGGCACAATATCAAGGTGTTGCGGCGGTTACGGAGCATCCGGCCAAAGCCTTCCTCTATGGCAGCACGGGCAACGTGGAGATCGACGGACACATCCAGCTTTCCGGTACGTATTCGGGGGCGATCACGGTGA
>DUPH01000323.1 GCA_012838435.1 Lentisphaerota bacterium
GATATGAGATCGATCCCGACCTGAGCGATCTCCTCCAGACGGACAAGGACCACGAAACACGGCCCTGGAGTGCGCTCGGCGAGTACGCTGTATCGACTCATCCGATCGTCCTCTCCGGCACGCTGACCCTCGAATCCACAGTCGGCTGCACCTTTTCAGCCCGGGTTTCGGGAAGCGGCATGACCAGCGCGGTCAACCTGCCGGGCGACCTCACCCACACCTTCGCGGAACTCGGCGGCACACTCAGGTTTGGCCGGACAACGAACTCGACGGCGACGGTCGTCGTGAATGCTGTGAACGACGGTACGCGGCTGTTGCAGGGCACGGGCGTGGCGCTTCAGTTCCCGGCCGGGAAGACGCCCGTCGAGATCCCTGTGCCTGAGGGAACGTGGCACGTTTTCCCGGATGCTGACGGCGACTATAATTTTAACGGGTTCGAAACTGCGGATTTGACGGCGTATAGCGTCTTGCCGGTCGACACGACGTTCAACGACCCCGCCAAGCTCGGCACGGTCAAAGTCGCCGCCGGCGAGGGCACGACCGTTTCCGCCCGCGTGGACACCGTCAGCGCACCGCAATTCGTTGGCGGAGCGGGAACGCTGAAACTCGCCGAAAACGTCTGCTATCGGGCCTTGCTCTGGATCGATCCTTCGGACAACTCGACGTTTTACAAACTGAATACGGCCGTTCCGGATTACATCCGCGCGAAGGCCGCCGGCAGTGTGGTCCTCACCACGACCTACAGCGGCAACGACCTCGTAGAGGCGTTCGCAGACAAGCGTTCGTTTCAGACGACGCGCTTCCTCCGCCACACGCGCCATTACGACGGTCTCAAAGCCGGCACGAAGAGTGATTTCGAGGACCTGCCGCATGTTTTCCCTTATCGTGTTCAGAACAGCCTGAACGGCCTCGCCACCTTCTCCTGCGGCCCCGTGGGGTCGTCACGCCGCATCCAGACGAGCGCGGGCTCGCTGGACACGGCCAACTTGACGCCTCCCGCCAATCCGGCACTCACCGGAACGAAGTTCGTGACGATGGTGTTCGGGTCGCAGAACGGCGGCGGCAAAGCGCTGGTGGGCCTGTCTGACGGCGCACTGCTGCGCTCCGCCTTCACGAAGGATGACCCGATCGCGCCGATCGTGATCGACGCCTGGGTGGACGGCGTGAAGGTGAACCCCATGACGACGGGACTGTCCGGCGGCTGGCAGATCATCTCGCTCGATGTCTCGGGACACAACGTCAACGGTTTCGGCTGGGCCAAAGACCACACGAACTGCGGCGGGCAGAATTACGGCGAGATCCTGGTCTTCAACGAGGTTCTCGCTGATGCCGAGCGTGTGAGCGTGGAAACCTACCTCGCGAACAAGTGGGGGCTCACGGCGCAATATCAAGGTGTTGCGGCGGTTACGGAGCATCCGGCCAAAGCCTTCCTCTATGGCAGCACGGGCAACGTGGAGATCGACGGACACATCCAGCTTTCCGGTACGTATTCGGGGGCGATCACGGTGA
>DUPH01000324.1 GCA_012838435.1 Lentisphaerota bacterium
CGTGGGGACACTCGCCCTCCATTGTTTTGCTCCGGCGGCTCGTGGGGACACTCGCCCTCCAAATCATGTCAATCAGGTCAGTCATGTCGTTTATGCGCCCGCGCAGCGGGAAATCAGGTCAAAACATAAATCGCAACGGGGGAATCTGCGCATCAGTCTTTCGCAAGACACGTTGTTGCGGGCGGGGACGCCCGCGCTCCCGACTCTCTGCTCCCCTTTTCAACAATTTCTCCCATTGGCCTCTCCTTGGATGCTGAGGCGCATGCGTTCGTAAATGCTGCGGTGATCGGCGAGGATCGCGCGGCAGGCCTCCAGGATTTTGTCGAGCGTACCGTTCGCGGAGCGGTACCAGTGCTTCAAGACATCAAGATCGGCCACATGGATGGCGCCACCACACCGGTCAAAAGCCGGATCAATGTTATGCGGCATGCCGAGATCGACCATCACAACGCCTTGGGGATTCAGGCGTGCGGCATGTTTGGCAACGGTAAGAACCGGCTCGCGCACATCCACCGCGCTCACGATCGCTTCTGCTTCTGGAAGCACGTCGCCCAACTGGTCGAGTTGCACCACCCGTACGCGTTGCGCCTCCTCCCCACTCACTGCGGGTGCATTGCGGAAGTAGGCCCAGTCGCAGTCGCAGCCGCGCGCGAGTAGCCCCGCGACGACCCCCTGCCCGACCATTCCGCTGCCGATCACCAACACGCGGCGGCGCGACAAACCGGGCAGCTTATACTCGAGATAGCGTAGCGCCACCTCTTCGATCTCCGCGATGTCCATCAACGGATCGACCTCGTGGTGGATGTCCTTGGAGACGTGCAGCGCGGCGTCGGCCAATTCGCGGATGATCGAACCAGCCCAGCCGAACGTGACGGCCTCATCGACCGCTTCTTTCAGTTGCGATACCACGTGACTTTCGCCGGGGGTCTGCGAATCCATGCCGGCTGTCACCAAGCAGAGGTGCGCAAAAGCATCGAAACCATGTTTCATGTAATAGAGATCGGGGCGGAGTTGATCCAAGCGCAACAATCGGTGCAGAATGCCACTGGTCGCAACCTCCCGCGAAACCGCAGCCACGATCTCAATGCGGTTGCAGGTGTTGAGGATCAGGAACTCATGCACCCCCCAGACCTGACGGATCATGCCGCCCAGCAGTTCACGCTCGCGGGTTGCAAGGTGATAAGGTGCGCGCTCCTCCGCAGCGAGATACTCGTGGCTGGTACCGAGCACCAGCAGATCCGAGCTTTCGATGGAGTCGAGATGCTTACGCAGGTTATCCTTGATCAGGCGCGACTGCCGGCATGATTTGCCGCTGGTGGAGACCGCGATTGTAATATCGCCAGTGCGCAGAACTGCCGGTGTCACAAGGTCACCGTCCGCCCAGTTACCGTCCGCGCAACAACACGGCACGCGTGCTGCCTGCGCGACTTCCAAGACACGCCGGTTGACATGCTTGTCGTCGGTACAGGCAAATACCAGTGCCTGCGTCGTAACATCCGCATCTTGGAACGGGCGGCAGGTGTGGCGGATGCGTCCCGCGCGCGCCAGGGCTGCCAGTTCTTCGACACACTCCGGACACACCAACGTCACGTCGGCGTCGGCATCCAACAGCAACTCCACTTTCCGCTGTCCGACACGTCCCCCTCCCACGACCACAACGGGACGCCCCTCCAGCATCGCATTGATCGGAAACGTTTTGCGAATAGGCCTACTCTGTCTCATAGATGGGGATCAACCATAGCAGATCGGCCACGATTCTACCAGAAGTTGAGCGTTCAGCTTTCGGCGTTTTAATGACTCACGGCGCCGCTGTCTTGCGGTTTGTGCTGAAGCGCGTCCGTGTCGCATACATCGTCGCGCCGATCTTGCGGACGGCTTCGACTAACTCGGGGTAGGGCTGGTCGGTGACCGTCAAGAAGCCGCACTGATAGTTTTCGGCACCGGCAATGCGCCCGGTCAGCGCCTGATCGCGCCATTGGAACCAGTGGGTGCCGACATACCGCGGATGGCGCAGGAACGATTCAACGTAAGCGACATAACAGGCGGCGCGTTCCGCTTGGTTCCGGGCGGAGAACACACCGGCATGGAATCCGCCGCGGTCAAGCGCACCAAAGTGGAACTCGCCGTTGATCATCGGCTTGTCCTCGCTCCCCTCGGGCAGGTCTTCGCCCACCTGCCGCCCATAGCAGTTGATGCCCACGACATCGCAATACTTTGCGGCAGCGCGGAAAACACCCGGCACCCGAACACTGGTATCACGCAACAAACGGCAGCCGAGATAGAGCTTGTCCGGCGCGACCGCTTTGAGTGTCTCGCGGATGACGCGGAAATACTGCTCGGCGATCTGGGTGTTGAAGGCTTCCAGGTCCGCGTCGCTACTTTGCCCTGATGGGGGTGAGTTGGTGCTGGCGAGAAAGGCGTCCCACGTATCGAAGGTGGTGCCCCATGCAGCGTTCAGCGCGGTGACTGTCGCATATCGCCCCGCCAGCCAGTCGCGGAAGGCGATCTTGACCGGCTGCGTGGCGGGTGAGCGCAAGGTGGCTAACGCCATGGCGCGGTCATTCTGGCCCCAAGGCGGCTCATTGTCCACAAAATACCCGATGCACCATGGATCGCTGTGCGAGGTACGTTGCCGCAGGATTTTGCCGCCAAATTCAGGCGCGAATGGATCCGGGATTCCGGTTCCGTGGATGCGCGGGCCGCCGGAGCCCAGACTCACAGTGTAGGGCGTGCGACGTTGGCAGGAAAGCCTGGTGTCGGACCAACTGCCCATGGTGTTCAGCCCCCAAGCGCGAAGGCGGCGGTGCGCTAGATCGGCATACTGGTCAGCCCAAGTCTCGCCATATTTGCGTAGCAGGTTTGCTCCGGCAAAATTGAAAGTCTGGAAAGTGCCTTTGTCCTTGTAGAAGCCGCTTGAAGAGGTGTCTTTGGCGTAAAACGCTTCAAAAGGCGCCCCCTTTTCCGGCAACCACGCGAAGTAGTTTTCGCGGTGCGTGATTGGGGTCATGGCATCGCCGCCATACGTCACCGTCACGCAATCGACACCGTGCGAAAAGAAGAGCCGTCCGACAGGGTCCACCAGCCACCACATGCCGTCGATTTTCTCAGTACGGAAGTGCCCGGTCGCCTTGAGTTGCGGGCCGGCGGTCCATCCGCCCCAGGCGTTGCGATTCTTGGTCGGCCCTTCGGCATTGGCGGCGAGCCATGCCGCCTCCCGCTCCTTGGCCTGCTGAAGCTCAGCCTCGTCATGGATTTTTCCCGGCCAATCGTCGTGGATGAACTGGCCGAAGCGGTCGACGAACGGCAGGAAGGTATCGGCCTTAAGAAAGGTCAACGGCACTTTGTCCACTTCGGCCCTGAGGATCGCGAAATGCGTCGGCGTTTCAGGCGCGTAGAGGAAGATATGTAGCGAGGCGGTCTTGCGCACATTGAAGGAACCGCCCTCAAACGCGGCGGGATAGTCCTGCATGCCGACCAACTCAAGCGGGCGGTCGAGTACCCAAGGGATTTTGCGCAGGTTGATCTTGATCACGCCGACCGCTCCCGGTGCCAGCCTTGTGCAATTGTGCGGTGAACTGCCCTTCTGATTGCGGTTTCTAACACCCAGTTGGATGGTCAGCGCACGCTCTGCAGCGTTGCTGACCGTGACACGTAGCGGGCCGTACTCCGCAAGATCCATCTCACCCGCTTTGAAGAACACCGATGCACCCGTCCAAGGATTGCTTTTGCTGGCGCCGGTGACAACATGCACGATCCGGTCTGCATCGACTTCGACGCTGCCGCCGCCCGTCGGCTTTACGTCGCACAGATCGGACGGCCAGAGCGTTAACGTCTCGACCGGTGGCAGTGTGTCGGCACCGGTATCGGCAGGTCCTTCTTGCTCCGCAGTCGTCTCTGCCTCTTTGACAGCGGTCTCCTCGCGCACACCGCTTCGCGTTGTCACCTGCTCCCGTTTTTCGAGATCCTTGCACGCTGCAAACAGGACGACGAAGCCCACGACCAAAATACCGACAAACAAAACACGTGACATGTTAGGCATGTCCCCTCCCAGGATTGCTCCTTTTGAATCCGCAGATTACGCCGCGCGCACGACCGGCCAGCGCAACACCTAAAGTTTTGAAAGCGGCCACGCGTTGAAGTACACTTCCTTCATGTGGAAAAACGGGAGGGAGACAAACGTATCTTGCACACGCGCGACTAAAGAGGAGCGTAACCAGATTTACGTTTTGAGGCAAGCCGGAAAAGGCAACCGGAAAGGCAGTTTTGGGAAAGTCAAAACACGACTTGCCCATGTGTCGCGCTTGTGTCACAATGACCACATCAAGCTAAGGAGCCTGTCATGCAGAAAACAACTACCCCCATCCGAGTCACAATCTGGAACGAGAATGTTCACGAACAGCAAGAGCCGTCGGTCGCTGTGCTTTATCCCGGCGGTATCCACGGCAGCCTTGCCAAAAGTCTGGCCGCGCCGGATCTCGTGATCCGCACCGCCACGCTGCAGGAGCCGGAACACGGCCTCACGCAGGATGTGCTGGATGCCACGGACGTGCTGCTCTGGTGGGGACACGCGGCGCACGACAAGGTAGATGACGCCATCGTGGCGCGGGTGCGCCAGCGCGTGTGGGACGGCATGGGGCTGCTGGTGATGCACTCGGGACATATGTCCAAGATCTTCCGCGAGTTGAACGGCACCAGCGGCAAACTGCACTGGCGGGAGGTCGGGGAACTGGAGCGCGTCTGGTGCGTCGATCCCGCGCACCCGATCGCCGCCGGCATACCCGAGCACTTCGACATCCCCTACGAGGAGATGTACGGCGAGCCCTTCATGATCGCCGGTGACGCGCATGTGATCTTCATGTCGTGGTTCGAGGGCGGCGAGGTGTTCCGCAGCGGCTTCACGTTGCAGCGCGGCTTCGGACGCATGTTCTACTTCCGTCCCGGCCATGAAGCCTTTCCCACCTTCCATCAAGCGGAGGTGCTCAAGGTTTTGGCGAACGGCATCCGCTGGCTCAAGCCCACAGTGGACATGCCCTTCCCAAAGACCCACCGGCCCGACTCGCTCTCACCGATCGCTCCCAAGGATTTCGACCTGCACAAGGTCGGCATCGTGAAGGGGTAACCGCCGCGCGATGCACGGGGTTACCATTTAGGAGTTAGGAGTTAGGAGTTAGGAGTTTTTTCACTCCGTTATTCGCTATTCGTTATTAATTATTCACTCTCTCTCGGCCAGAACAGCGGCCCCGCCGGAATGGTCGAGCAGGAACAGCGCCGCTTGACCGGGCCGATTTTGCTGACGTCGATGGGCACAAACCCCAGTTTGAACGCCGGGGAGTCGGGACGCAGCGCGTAATCGTCTTTGGCCGGATCGGCAAAGAGCGGATCGGCATACACCGAGTGCTTGTCGAACCCGCGCGCCTGCCAGTCGGCGAAGGACATCCCCCCACCCCACCCGACACGCGGCTCTGCGGCACCGACCTGATAAATCAGGTTGCGGTCGACTCGGACGACCTCCGGGGTCACGAGCTTGCCGGTGGCATACAAGACGGCGTCAGGGATGGCCCAGTAAAAGATGTTGCGCTCCAACACTTGGCCGCGTGAGTTGTCGATATAGTTGGCGAGGAGCCCCTGCATCTGACGGCTGTCCACGAAAATGTTGTTCGTCACGCGATTGTCCTTACCGCCCTGCAGCATGATTCCGCCGTGCGAATTCCGGTAGGTGATATTTCCGGTCACCTCGTATCCGCCGGCGAACGAATCCAGATAGATACCCCACGACATAAAGCAGGGCTTGTCGCCGGTTGAGGAATACCCGATCGTATCGGCGACCAGATTACCGCGGATGACGCTGCCGGAGCGGAAGTCGCGGTTCCCCTGGGTGACTTCGATGCCGCCGGTGTCGTACGTTTCCAGATTGGTGTTCTGAACCCGGTTGTATTCCACCACGTTGGTGCTCCCGGCGTTCTTCAGCGAAATGCCGTAGCGCGACGTGTCATGGATCGCATTGTGAGAGACCGTATTCCCGGATGACTGGGGGCCTTGCAAGACTACGCCGCCGTTGTGCTTATAACCCTCGCCGCAGTGGTGGACATGGTTGTCGGTCACCGTGTTGCCGGAACTGTCGAGGATCAGCACACCGCCGCTACCACTGTGCGCGATCTCGCACCCCTCGACACGGTTTCTGCGACCGCCCTTGATACACACCGCATATTTCCCGGTATTGCGGAACTCGCAGTTTTCCACTACGCAACCCTCGGCATTTCCGAGACAGACCACCCCGTCACTGCCCATGCCGTACCCGGCACTACCATCACCCAGTTCCCAATCCGTGCAGCGGAGAGTCAGTCCGGATAGGCGCAGGTACGTCACCGGCGTCTTCCCGTCTACTCCCTGAATGTCAAAAATCCGCTTCACTGTCGGCGCGATCACTTCGGATTTTTCCGTGAAGCCCGGTTTGGGCATGTAGCTTAGAACGCCGGTCTGCCGATTCAAATACCACTCGCCGGGGCTGTCGAGTTCCTCAAAGACATTTTCTACGTAATAGCGGTCCCCCGCCGCCAGCGGTGCCAGACACTCCGGGCCCTGCAGCTTGATGTCATGGGTTACAGGATCATAGCTCTGGATCGAAACAATCTCCATGAACGCCCGGCACGAGCCAGACTGGTAGATGTGGAGTTCAACGTCGGGCGCCAACCAAGCGGGCTTGAAGACATCGGGCGGACACGAGATCAGGGTGGCCGATTTCTTACCACTGAAGCCACTCACCGCCAACTGCTTCCCTTGCGAGGCGACGAAATCGGCCGCCCTGACCAAAATGAGATGGCGTCCGGCGGCGACGGCTGACGGAGTCTCGTCTACGGGTTTCCAGGCCGGATCGTTGCAGAACGCATAGGCCACCAGATTCAGCCCCCCGCCCTTCACATTCCGCCAACGCATGACGTGCTCACCGGGCGTCAGTGTGACGGTCGCGACGGCGCTCCATTTGAAGGTGCTCCACCCCCCCGTATCGGGCAGGTTCCGCAACGGGATCGGCGTGCCGTTGTCCACGATCAATTCGGTGCGCTCCGACATGCCTGCCTTCATTGAAGGGTTGTTGTTCATCGCCGCGTAAAACATCCAGAAGGTGTAATCGCCAGCGGCAGGAACCGTCATCTTGTACTCCATCCAATCGCCGGCGTTATGGATGCAACCGACCACATTCCCCAACCCACTGCGGACGCCGTTGTACAAGAAGCCCCGCCGATATGGGTCGGCAGGGTCGATATTCGGAAAGCGTGCCCGGACCTGCCGCTCGTCGTTGACGAACAGCGACCGGAACGTCCACGTCCCGGCCTTGACCTCAGGCAGCGTGAGCGACACTTGTCCATTTTCCGTCGGTTGGAATCCAGTCAATTGCCGACCGCCGATCAGCTCGGGCATTTCCCTTCGGTATGCGGCGTACGTGACCGGACACGATTCGGTTCCCGAGTCTTCAGCCCCGAACCGGAGCGGTTCGGTGACGTAGTAGCGGCCCCCGCGCAACAGAACCGTCACCGGTACCGAGAGCGGTCCTGATGACGCTTTCAGCGCACGGACGGCATCACGCGCGCGGGTCACTGTGGCGAATGGCCCATCCGTTCCCGTCCAGTTCGGCTTGGGCAAACTGCCGGACCAGGCATCATTGCCCTTGGTTGAGACATAAAACGTGACACTGTCCTTAAGCGCATCCGCCTGAAAGTCCCCACCCTTGTCAGACCGACACCCCGCGAACAACAGAACCCCTGCCACTCCGCAAACCATTTTTCTTCGAAACCGTTTCATCCGACGCTCCACGCCTCCCTGATAACTTAGCAGCTCTAGTATACGGGAAAAGGACGCAAAGAATCAAGGGCACTGTGATTTTGCTCCCGGGCATATCGGTTGACACCTCCCGCGAATAGCGTAAACTTCTAGTGAATTAACTCAGCGATGGTGGCGTTTTTCTCTTTCAGCCCTGAGGCGGAGGTTTGTCGTGGAAAAGACGGACGGTTTTGTGTTGGCTCGATACGCAGTGATTTCCTGCACGTTGTTTACCTTGAGCTTTTGGTTTGTGGCGCAGGGCGAAGAGAGCGCGACTCCGGCGGGGACACCCGCCTCCCGGCCCGCTTCTGCGCACAAGACGCCCGCCACGCCGCTAGAGATGGTGCTGAAGCTGGAGCGTGAGCTGGCGCGAGGCGCGGGCATGCTCATGCCGGATCCAAAGCGGCGGGTCAGGCTGGACGGCGGCGTCATTCCTCTGGACGTTGCGGCGCCAGGGTTCCCGCCAGAATTTCTCGCGGGGCTCCTGCCGGAAGAGGTCAACGGCGTCGAGGCGTGGCGCGCGACCCTGTGCGCGGACGACCTCAGCGGCGACGTGCTCTTTTACAACGCGGCCGGGGATGCCTTCTGGTCGGTCACCGCCGACGCCGCCGTCTACACGCCGGACTGGATCGCCAAACTTCACAGCGTCGATGGCACGGCTCCAGACTTCTTCGATACCGAGCGGGTGTATCAAGATTTGCTGGCAAGGCCCTCCCGCCGCGCGCAGACGCCGGACTGGGGCTTTTACCGTTCAGCGTGGTTGTCCACGCGGCAGTATTTTCTGCCGTCGCACACCGAGATGACGTTCGTTTTCCTCCTCCGCGAAGATCTCGATGACTACCGTTCCGGCATGGCGGCGGACCGGCAGAGCACGGCGGCCGGTGCGCCGACGCGCTCGCCGACCACGTTGACCGGGCTGGCCTTTACCGGCATCGCTTCAGGCACGAACGGCGTCGCGCTCTCCGCTGCATGGCCCACGGGCACAGTGCTCGCCGGCGGCGCGCTGGACATCTTCTTCACCCCGTCCCTGACTGCGTCCGCCTGGACGAACCCGTGGCGGGTCGCGGTCGATCCCGATGCGGCCGGGGTCGATCTTGTCATCCCCCGCGCTGACCTGCCCCCGCCGCCGGCGGCCCCGGCACCCGCGTGCGTCACAAACACCGCGCCCTCTGCCTACGCTCCCGGTGTCACGCATACCAACACCATCTGCACCAATGCCGTCTGGCTGACGGACACCGGCTTCTTCCGCCTCGCCGACCTCGCCGACACCGACGGCGACGGGCTGACCGACGCCAATGAGAAGTGGGTACATGGCACTTCGCCGACGAACCCCGACACCGACGGCGACGGCATGACGGACAAGTGGGAGGTTGACAACGCTCTAGACCCGCTTTCCGCTTCTGGCAATGACGGCGCAGACGGTGACCCAGACGGGGACGGCCTGCCCAACATTGCCGAGTTCCGTGCCGGCACCGACCCGCACGACCCCGACACCGATGGCGACGGGCTAACGGACGGCGACGAGATCGGGTGGTTCGGCGTCGCGCACGGTCAAGCCGCTCGGTTCGACGTTTCCGACGGAACGAACCTGCTGTCCGCCACCATGACCTATAACGACCAATATTTTACCGTTCCCCTGCCGTTCCCCGTCCGCATCGCGGGGGTGACCTCTACAAACGCCGCCGTCAGCGTGAACGGCATCGTCGGCCTGCTCAATCCCATCCGGCCATACTATGCTGACATGCCGGGCAACAACAACCAGAATCTGACTAATTGGCGGATTTCCACGGCGCACACCTATATCGCCGCCTATTGGGACGATCTTTCCGCCGACCCGTCCACACTGGGCTCGCAAATAACCGTTGCCGATGTGATGACCAACGGCAACCGTTACTGTGTCATTGAATACCGTAATTTGAAAATCAGGGCGGCCACTACAAACGATTTGCTGACCCTACAGATCGCCATCCCCCAAGGAATTTCAAACATTGTGTCAGTGCATTACACCGATATGCGCGGCATTGCGGACGGGCGCGGCGCAACCCTCGGCGCCCAAACCGGAGGCCGGAAATGCAATCTGCCGGTCGCTTTCAACACTCAAGATGCAGCCGTTTCCGGCGACGTGATCACCTATTGCCTCGGCACGACCACCAATCCCCTGAAATGGGACACCGACAACGATGGCATGCCCGACGGCTGGGAGAGCAGGCACGGCCTGGCCCCGCTGGATCCGTCCGACGCAGGCCTCGACCCGGACGGCGACGGGCTGACGAACCTTGAGGAATACCACATCGGCACCAACCCGCATGACCCCGACAGCGACCATGACGGCGTCGGAGACCGGGAAGAATGGTTTCTCGGCACCGACCCGACAACACCGGACACCGACGGCGACGGCATACCGGACGGCGATGAAATCCTTGTCCACGGCACCGACCCGTTCGACCCGGCGGACGGCATCGCCGACACCGACGGCGACGGCATACCGGACAACGAAGAAGCGGCCATGGGCACCGATCCCAACATCCACGACAGTATGGCCGACACGGACGGCGACGGATTGCTGGACATACTCGACCCCGCCCCCGCCGATCCCGCTACCCCCGTCCAAAGTTCAGCCGCTTTTACAATCATCCATCCGGCCCAAGGAGCCACCCTGCCATGAAATCAATCAACACACTCGTCCTTGTTTCGTCACTGCTGCTGGCCGGCGTTTCATCCGCCGCCCAGCCCAAACGCGCGCTCGCCCGCACCGCGCGCCCCGGGCACTTCACCACCGCCGCCGTGAAAGAGTCCGGCGAGCACGGCGGGGCGCTCAGCCCGACCACCGAAGACCCCGCCCGCTTCTCGGCCGTCGGCAACGAAGCCTTCGGCGCCTGCATGACGCTCTGGAACGCCCACCGCTGGGACGAGGCCCGCGCCGCCATGCTCGCCTTCTCCGCCGCCCACCCCGCCGACCCGTGGCGCGGCGAGTCCGACCTGCACGTCGCCTGCTACCACAAGTTCAGGGGCGAGCACACCGAAGCCGAGGCCATCCTCGCGCGCCTCGCCGAAGAACAGCGCGGCAACCCCGTCGGGCGCAAAGCCCTCGTGCGCCTCTCCCGCGTCTACTTCGACACGCGCCGCCCCGCCGCCTCCCGCGCCGCGCTCCACGAACTCCTCTCGCGCGACCCCACCGAAAACGAAAAGACCTACGCCCTCAACTGGCTCCTGCACATCAACCGGGCGGAACTGTTCGCGCGCGCCGCCCGCGAATGCGGCCCCAAGGCCTTCGGCCTCGCGGCATACCTGCTGACCGCAGGACGCGCGGAGAAAACCGCGTCCTCCGCGTCTCCGCAGTTTAAAAACATCCCGTCCCTGCCCGCCGTCTCCTTCGCGCAGGTCGCGGAAGCCTTCCCGTGGGCGGCGGCGAAAGGCGGCCCGGACGGCGTCTCCGTCGCGGAGATGCGCGCCCGCCTCTCCGCCGGAGGCTGGGGGATCGCGACCCGCCGCCTGACCTACCCCGAAGCCGCCGCCCTCGCCGCCCCGTCGTCCCCCGTCATCCTCTGCGTCCCCGCGCCCTCCGCGCCCCTCTTCACCGCCCGGCTCCCGGCGACCGACGCCCAGTGCCCGCCCCTGGGCCACTACACCGTCCTCGTCCGCGCCGACGACGCCACCGCCTGGCTCGTCGACCCCGACAACGGCCTCGTCCAGAAGGACGCCCGCGCCCTGCGCGACGACTGGCTGCGCGGCGCGGCACACGGCCTCGCCTGCCTCCTCACCCGCGCAGACTTCCCCGCGCCCCCGCCGCCCCTCCGCGCCTCCGCGCCGGCAACCGCAGCGGCCGACGAGGCCTTCACCGGCGGCTGTTGCGGCCACGAGACCAACAACAACGACACCGGCATCGCCGACGACGACACGGACCCGTGCGAGAAATACAGGCGCTCGCGGGGCATGCCCGTCCACGCCGTCCACACCCTCAACCTCAACTACCTGCTCGTCGACACGCCCCTCTGGCTCGACGCCCCCGCCGGCCCGTCCCTCGAACTCGTCCTCACCTACAACGACCGCGACGCCGACAACGCCCGCTACGCCAGCCCCGATGTCGATGTCCAGCTCTACCCCTTCGGCTACCGCTGGTCCGTCTCCTATGAATCCACCACCGTGGCCCTCGACCCGGGCAACCACCTCCTCTTCCACCTCCCCTCGGGCCGTGAACTCTACTTCAACCGCCAGTCCGACGGCACCTACCTGCCGCGCGACCCCACCCTCACCGGCAGCCACACCGCCGCCCTCTTCCCGGACGGATCCGCGCGGCTCTCCACCGGCCACGGCACCGCCGTCTACACCTACCACCCCGCCAACAGCCCCTTCTCCCAGACGCTCGCCAGCGTCGAGGACGCCTTCGGCAACGCGCTTATCGTCACCCGCGACGAGACGACCGGACGCTTCGTCTCCGTCTCCTCCACCGTCACGCGCTGCTCGCTCCGCTACGACTACAATCAGGACGGCACGGTCTCCCGCGTCTACGCCGTCGGCCCCGACGGCGGCGAGCTGGGGCGTTCCGCCGCCTTCACCTACCTGACCACGAACGGCACCCCGCTGCTGGCGTCCATTACCGACATGGGCGGCCAGACCACGACGCTTGAGTACGGCTCCCGGACCCGCCAACTCAAAAACAATTCCGGCACGACCGTCTCCCACCACCACGCCGCCGCCATGACCTGGCCCAACGGGGGACGCTGGGAGTTCGACCTCCACCAGACCTTCGAGGAGTGGCCCACCTACGACGAACCTTCCGAACTCTCCATCACCGACCCCGAGGGCCATGTGACGACCTACAACTACCACGCCTACGCGGCACTGGGCCCCACCGTCAAGCGCGACCGCAACGGTGCCTCGAAGCTGTGGGCGCTCATCGACGAAACCGGCTCCGCCGCCCTCCACGCGAAAGCCGCCGCCCTCGCCAATGACCGCTGGGACAGAATCTACACCCGCCGCGGCGACTACCTCAACTACCGCACATTTTCCGCCACCGGCCGCCGCGACGTCACGTTCGAACGCGAGCTTTTCTCGCCCGCGTCAGGTAAAATCGGGTTCTATGATTCGCTCTCCTCTTCAGCCGCCGTCACCGACAACGCCGCCCGCCGCGACACGGCCTTCACCTACAACAACAATCTGCCCTCCGGCGGACGCCTCATCACCGCCTCCAACAAGGTCTATCGGGCGAACAGCAGCACCCCCGCCGAAGCCTGGACCGAGAGCGCCGAGCTGGACGCCAACGACGATCCCGTCCGCCTCACCGCCCGCGACGGCTCATCCCTCCTCTTCTCCCGCACCAACCGCCTCGTCACCGCCGTCCAACTGTTAACGGTCAACTCTCCGTTATCCACCGTCTCCACCCAGACCCTCTGGCAGGCGGCATACAACGCCCTCGGCCAGACCCTCTGGCACACCGCCGACGAAGGCCTCGACAACACCGTCCGCTACACCTACGATGCCGCCCATCGCCCCGTCTCCATATCCGCCTTCAACGGCGGCGCCCACGCCGCCACCCTCGCCGAGTTCGACTACGAGGACGGCGGATTCCTGCCCTCGACCATCATCGACGCCGACGGCAACCCCGTCTCCATCGAGCGCGACACACTCGAACGCCCCGTGCTCATCACGTACCCCGACGGCACCGCCGACAGCTACGTCTACGACTGCTGCGCCCCCTCCCTGCACGTCGACCGCCACGGCGTCACCAACCGCTTCACCTACGACGGCAACAAGCGCCTCGAATCCGCCCTCGCGCCCTTCGACGCCCGGACCTCGACCGCCCTCGCCTTCTCCTACCTCGGCGAAGGCGAACTCGCCGCCCTCGGCGTCGCCGCCGCCGCCGGCCCCGACCTCCCCGCCGCCCGCTCCTTCGCGACGCGCACCTTCGCCTACGCCGTCACCAACGGCCTCACCCGCCTCGCCGCCCGCAAAGACGCCATCGGGCGCACCCGCGAATCCTTCACCCACACCTTCGACGGCCTGCCCGCCTCCCGCGCCGACGCCTGCGGCAACCTCGCCACCAACGTCTGGGACGCCTCCCACACCCGCCTCCTCCAAC
>DUPH01000325.1 GCA_012838435.1 Lentisphaerota bacterium
CATGTCCAACCCGCTCCGCAATTCGAACATCAACTACTCCGACGGCTGGTTCTTTGTCACGATGCAGGTCGCGCAGAACAAGACGATGTTCGGTGTCATTGCGGATGACAAGTGCGAGTTGAACGCTCTGGGAGAGAAGGTCGGAAGCAGTTGGGAGGGCATGTTTGCGCGTCATCCGGAGGCATACCGCGACGCATCCGTCGTGATGCCCAATCACTTTCACGCCGTGATCCGCATTCACCGCCGCCCGACAAACAAACCCAACCACCTCTCTTACCTGATACAGGGGTTCAAAAGCTTCACGACGCATCTGTACCACGCCGCCGTCCGGGCCGGACAGTGCCCGGACATCGGCACCAGTCTCTGGATGTCCAGCTACTATGACAACCTGATCACCTCGCGCCGCGAGCTTGAGAACATCCGCGCCTATGTGCGTGACAATCCCGCCCGCTGGGATAACGACCGTTTCGGCCCCGTGACTACCTACCACTGCGGCAATCTCGAGTTGCTGCATGAGGCGCTGGTGGCGTATGTGGCCTCAGAGGGGCCGGACGCGGAGGTCCGGCCCCACGATACGGACACTCGATATCGTAAGGCTGGACCTCCGTGTCCAGCCCCTCCGTGTCCAGCACCTGTTATTTCTACCTTTACCAGCCCGCAGGAGCGCGGTGTGCTGGCGCGTTGCCTGGCTGTGCGGCGCCCCTTTATACACGTCATGCCCGGCGGCATACCGAAGCGGTTGCCGCCTGCTGTCGCGCGTGCCTGTGCGGAGGGCTGGGCGCTGGTGCTCTCGCCCTCGGCACCCGGCACCGGTATCAACAAACAACGCGCCATCTGGTGCAACCGCTATGTGCTGGATCGCGCCGCGCGTATCACGCACGGCTACATCCGCCCCGGCGGCACACTCGAAACCCTGCTAAAAACCCACACCCCACCCTAGCCACCCCATTATCGTAGCCCCGGTCCTTCGTGTCCGGGGCGGAGAGGAGAAACAACCATGAAAAAAACCTACGTATCGTTCCTCGGCACCGGCACCTATAAGCCCTGTGTCTATCTCAAGCCCGATGCCCCCGCCAGCGATTCGGGAGTGGTCACCTATGTGCAGACCGCCATGCGCAAGCTTGTAGCCTGCGGCGCAGAAAAACGCTCATTTTCTGTACGCGGGATGCTGCGGAAACGCATTGGCAGAAGCTATGCGCGGAATTTGACACGCACGGATTGCCCGAGCCAGAGAAGGTCGGCATACCGGGCGGCTCCAGCGTCGAAGAGTTTTGGGAGATTTTTGAAACGGTCAACGAACACATTCCCGAAGAGGCAGAGATCGTTTTTGATGTCACCCACTCCTTCCGCTCCCTGCCGCTGATAATGTCCGTGCTGCTCAACTACCTCGAAGTCGTAAAGGGCACGAAGCTGGTCGGGTGCTACTACGGCGCCTTCGAAGTGCTGGGCAGGGCGGCTGATGTGGAGAAAGAGTATCCCGATCCCGCTGATCGCCGCGCTCCGATCTTCGACCTGACCCCGTTCTTTCAACTTAATGACTGGGTGAAGGCGATCCGCGATTTCAAGCGCTTCGGCGATGCCGGCGATCTGAACAGACTCGCCTGGCAAGACACTAAACCATTGGCCGCGAAAGAGGAGACGCGCACCGATGAATTACTCGCGCTGCGTAGTTTAACCGGCGCTCTTAACAAGTTCACACAGATGGTTCATTCCAGCCGTTGCAAAGATATTCAGGATTTCAATTTCGAGTCGAACATTTTGAATCAGTTGGGACCGGCAACGCAATGTAGCGAGCTACCGCAGTTGAAGCCGGTGTTGGCAGGGTTGGGCGACGTTTTCGCGGCGTATCAGGACAAAGATTTGAAAAACGGCATACGCGCGGCGCGCTGGGCGTATGAGCACGATTTGATCCCGCAAGGCTACACGCTTTTGCAGGAGACGATCGTCTCGTACTACGCGCAGGAGTTCGTCGCTGACCTGAAAAGGCTCTACCCCAAACGCGAAGATGAAGTGAAGCGCCGTGAATATACTTCAGCGCTGCTCGCTTGGAGAACCGGCTCTTGGAAGAAAGAGGATAGCGGACTGGCCGAGAAACTAAAGGACAAAATCGATCCGGAGGTGGAGAAGCACTATGATACTTTGACGCAAGGGCGAAACGACATCAATCACGGCGGCCACAGCCACAATGCCAGGAAGGCAGAAAAGCTGAAAAAGGATCTCGGCGACGCCATCACGAAGTTTGAGGCTCTGCTTTGCTAACCATCTCGTCACCCCGTTCTCGTGCCCCCGGACCTCCGTGTCCGGGGGGAAAGGAACACCCATGACAAACCTACTCATCCTCACCGTCGGCACCGGCACAGCCGGCAGACACTCTGACCTCGCCTCCGGCTTGCGCCGCACGCTCGAGCTGCTCAACCCCCGCAAGTTCTGGCTCGTCCCTTCGACCGCGCCGGACTCGCTGGCCATCGCCGACCTGATCGCCGAAGGCCACGCTTCGTACGGCGGGCGCTTCCCGCTGGAACATCCGGACGACCTGGAATCCTCCCGGCAGCATATCCGCTCGGTGATACGCCGGGTGCGCGGCCAGGTGAAGGAGGGCGAGCGCCTGCTCGTCAACCCGACATCCGGCACCAAGCAGATGACCGCCGCCGCCACGTTGGCCGCGCTCGACGAACAGATCGGCGACATCGTGTTCACCACCGGCGATCGAGCCGACGGCGTCGTCAAGACCGGCACCGAGCGCATCACCGCCTTCAACCCAGCCGGTTATTTCCGCGAGCGGGATTTGGTGCTTGCGCGTGACTTTTTTGACGCGGGCGACTTCTACGCCGCCGAACGCATTCTCAGGCCGCACAACCAGACGCATGCCAAAGAGTGGGCGACCGCCTACACCTGTCACCATTGGCGACGCTTCGATTATGACCGCGCCAAGGCTTATGACAAACGCCTTGAGAATCGTGCGCCGCGCGATATCGTGGCCGATATTCTTGCATGGTCGGATCACGCCCTGCGCCACGACGATCCAGACGGTTCGTTCTGCCTGACCTACAAGGCACTCGAACACGCCGCCCGCCTTTTTCTTGAAGAAAAGACCGGAATCAAGCCCGACGGGGATGGCCGTTACGAAAGAGCGCAGATCGATGGGTTGCGCACGTCATTTGTCTCCGAAGGCAAAGGCCGCGATATGACGCTTGGTCTCCAGAACATCGTCAAAATACTCAACGATTTAGGGCATCCCTTCGGCACGAATTTCAGCGGCAAGCTCAAAAAGTACTGCGACATCCGCAACGAAGCGACACACGCGATACGTCCGGCGAACACCAGAGAAGCACGCACCTTTTTTAGCCTGGCGGTCGATCTGGTCGGCATCCCGCCTACGCCGCTACCGGAGTCTATTTAACGCAGAGGCGCAGAGACGCAGAGGTTTTTTTGGGGGGCGTCTGCCTCCGAAAACCGCCGAAAATCATCAAAAAATCCTTGTAAAACCACCTAAAAAAGTGCTACAGTCCAAAACAGCGATTCAGCCGAAAGGCGACTGTGACGGGGCGCGCACGGTGTTGCGCAACCCGTCACAGTCGCCTTTGTGATTGGTGGCTTGGGCTCCGCGACCTATGTCATCAATGTTCAACCAACCATCAAGAACCAAGTGTTAACCTGGAGCCGTGACTTAACACACGGAACACACTAAACACACGGAAACAGAACCATGCCTTTCCGTGTGTTCGGTGTGTTCCGTGGTTAAACAATCGATCCCGATAGCGATCCCGATCCCGATTTGGATGAAACCTTGAAACCATGAAACCTTGAAACCATGAAACCAGAAACCAAAGAGAGTTGAAGGTTCAACTGCTCTTTTTAGGCTCAATTTTCAGCGGCGGGGACGCCCGCGCCCGACGGCGCACACATACAACACGCGCTCGGCTCGCACGGCCCTCCATCTCGTTGCCCCGGCCCTCCATCTCGTGGCCCCAGACCTCCGTGTCTGGGGGGTAGACATTCGCGTTGCGATCTATGATAATCTGGCTTTTTAAGGGGGGCAGAGATGGAACTTGCGAGTCGGTTGGTTGAGAGGTGTGTTGCGTGCGGCGTGACGCTGGCGACGGCGGAGTCGTGTACCGGCGGGATGGTCGCGGCGCGGATCACGGCGGTGTCCGGCGCTTCGGCGGTTTTTCTGGGGGGTATCGTCAGTTATGCCAATGCGGCGAAGATGACGTTGCTCGGTGTGCCGGAGCCGGTGCTGGAACAGGCGGGCGCGGTGAGCGAGAGGTGCGCCGCCGCGATGGCGGATGGCGTGCGCCGTCGGCTGGGGACGGATCTGGCGGTCTCGGTGACCGGCATCGCCGGGCCGACGGGCGGCACGCCGGAGAAGCCGGTCGGCCTGGTCTGCTTCGGTTTGGCGGCGGCGGATGGCGTGCGTACGGGGCACAAAATCTTTGCGGGGGATCGCGATGCGGTGCGTCTCCAAGCGACGGAACATGCGCTGGCGTTGCTGCTGGATGCGGTGAATCAGCGGGAGGTATAATCATGGCGGGAGTTGACGCGAGAGTTGCGGTGTGTGCGGGTCTGATGTTTGCGGCGGCGTTTGCATCGGCGACGACGCTCTATGTGTCGCCCAAGGGTGATGACGGATGGGAGGGCAGCCGCGCACGTCCGCTTGCGACGTTGCAAGGGGCGCGTGACCGCATTCGTCAGTGTCGTGCGCAGGGCGCGCGTGAGGAGGCGTACGAGGTTCTGTTTGCGGACGGCGAATATGCGTTGGACGCGCCGGTTGAATTCACCCCCGAGGATTCGGGCGCGGCCAGTGCGCCGATCCGTTACGCGGCGGAACGTGGGGCGCGTCCGCTCTTTTTCGGCGGGCGGCGTCTGCCGCGCTTTCAGGCTGGCGCGGACGGGGTGTGGCGCGCGCGGATTGATCCGTCGCTCCGCTTCGAGCAGCTTTTCATCAATGGCCGGCGCGCCGTGCGTGCGCGTTCACCCAATGCGTTCTACTACTATATGCAGGCGCCGGTGGCGTACGGGGTTGATCCGTTGACCGGCGGTGTCGCGGATCTCTCGCGGCGGGCATTCATGGCGGACAGCGCGGACATCGCGCCGCTTGTCGGCAAGAGCCGCGCGGAACTTTCGAATGTCGTGGTACGCGTGTTTCACGCCTGGGAGGTGAGCCAGGCGCGCGTGCAGGCGGTGGACGCCAACGGGCGCGTGGTGGCGACAGCCAGCACGCCGTGGCCCTACTTCTACTGGAAGAGCTATCTGCCGCGCTATCAGCTTGAGAATTTTGCCGAGGCGCTGGACGAGGCAGGCGAGTGGTACCTCGATGGCGACGGCGTGCTGAGCTACCTGCCGTTGCCGGGCGAGCGGGTTGATCGCGTCGAGGCGGTCGCGCCGGTGGCGTCTGCCTTTCTGCACGTGCGGGGCGATGCGTCGGCGGGGCGCTGGGTCACTGACCTTGCCTTCGAGGGGCTCGCTTTTTCATACACGGCGTATGCGTTGCCGGCGAACGGCCAGGGCGACGCCCAAGCGGCGGTTAGGCAGTCGGCGGCGGTCGAGTTGGATGGCGTGCGGCGGGTTGCGTTTCGTGATTGCACCTTTTCGCACATCGGCACGCACGGGGTCTGGTTCCGCAAAGGATGCCGCGAGAGCGAACTGACGCGCTGCTATGTCACCGACATCGGCGGCGGCGCGGTGCGGGTGGGCGACTCGAAGTGGAGCAAAGAGGAGTTGCCGGATCTGCTCACCGGCCGGATCGTCATCGACAATAACATTTTGCAAGTCGGCGGGCGTGTCTTCCCCGGCGCGACCGGCGTCTGGATCGGGCACGCCAGTGACGTCCAGGTGACGCACAACGACATCGGCGACTTTTTCTACACCGGGGTCTCGATGGGCTGGACGTGGGGCTATCGCGAGACCGCAACCCACCGCAATACGATTGCCTTCAACCACATCCACCACATCGGGCAGGGTGTGTTGAGCGACATGGGCGGCACCTACACGCTGGGCCTTTCCGAGGGCAGCGCCATCTCGAACAACCACATTCATGATGTCTACTCGTATGACTACACCGGACGGGGCGGCTGGGGCCTCTACACGGACGAAGGCAGCGCTGGCATGGTCTATGAAAACAATCTCGTACACCATGTCAAAACCGGCTGCATTCATCAGCACTACGGCAAGGAGAACGTGTTCCGCAACAACATCCTGGCCTTCAGCATGAACGGACAGATCCAGCGGTCGCGCATCGAGCCGCACACGACGGTCATCATCACCAACAACATCATCTACTGGGACAATGCGTCGGCGGCGTTTTGGCGGGGCTACGCCAGCGATGGGAGCACCGTGACCGATGTGGTGGTCAACGCCAACACCTACTGGAATCCGAACGGTATCGCGAGCAATGCCTTCAACGGCGGCACATGGGAAGCGTGGCGCGCGGCAGGACAGGATACGCAGTCGCAGATCGCCGATCCGCGCTTCAAGGATCCCGCGAACGGGGACTTCCGTTTTCGTGGGCGGTCGCCGGCAGTTGAGGCCGGGTTCCAGCCCTTTGATGCCGAACGCGCAGGCGTTTACGGATCGCGCGCTTGGCGTCAGTTGGCCGCGCGCTTGCGTCCGGTGCCGCTGCGGTTCGCACCCGAGCCGCCGCGCTTTGTGATTCGCAGGCTGGATGAAAACTTCGACGGTCTGCCACCGAAGGTGTCGTTCCCGAATGTCACGACGTATGTGGAGAAAAAGGGAGACAGCATTGCTGTGACCGACGAGGTGGCGTTCTCCGGCAAGCAGTCGCTCAAGATTCAGGATGCTCCGGGGCTGACGCATGCGTACAATCCGCATTTCACCTTTGGCTGCGCCTTCAGCAACACGGTGGTCGAAAACCGTTTTGCGGTTCGCATGGGCGCCGGGGCGGAGTTTTACACTGAGTGGCGCGACTACCCGGATGCGGGCGGCAACGATTATCGCGTCGGTCCCTGCCTGGTCTTCAGGGACGGCAAGATCATCGCGCGTACGCGCACTGCGCGCGCGGACGGCGTACTCGGCGTGGCCGAGCGCGTGGTCGCCGAGTTGCCGGTGGACACGTGGGCGCAGGTCACGGTGACGGCCACGCTCGGCAGCGGCGATGCGGGACGGTGGTCGGTGACGGTCGCCCGCGCTGGACAGCCGCCGGCTACGGTGGCGGAACTGCGCATGTTGCATGCGAAATTCGAGGCGATGGAGTGGCTGGGGGTCTGCTCGACCGCCACGCGCGCGACAGTGTACTACTTGGATGATTTCGCGTTCGGCGAAAAGAGGTGATCGCCTTCCGCCTCCTCCTCCGCCTTTTCTTCCGCTTCCTCTTCCGCTTTCGTGCGCCGTAGTGGGCGTGCGTAGAAGGGGTAAAGCGCAGGGTCGTCGTCGGGCAGGATATGTCTCCAGCGCCGATAGTTAAGGCACCAGAGCGAGGGGTGGCGGCGGATGACGCGCTCGAAGGCTGCGATAAGCTGCTGGGTGCGGGTCTGGTCATCCACTGCGGGGTCGGGCAGGAAGATCTCGCCCGGCTCGATGCGATAGCGGCCGTCCTTAAGCGGGCGCGACCAGGCGAAGAGGATCGGTACGCGCAGTTTGCGCGAGAGAGCGGCGGGAGCCAGCGAGATGCCGACCGACAGGCCGAACATCTTGACCCATGTGCCGCCATCCCAGGTGTGCGTGTGCTGGTCGACCAGCAGTCCGATGCAGGTGTCGTGCTTGAGCGTGTACATCAGGCGGCGCAGGGCACCGTCGGCCGGCACGATCTGCTGGCCGATGGTCGAGCGCATGGCGGTCAGTCGGGCGGTCATTTCGGGCGAGCCGATCAGTTTAGCGACGGACATGATCGGAATGCCGCTGGCGACTACCGCCTGCGAGAGAATCTCCCAGTTGCCGAGGTGGGCACTGACCGTGATGGCCGGCCGGTGGGTGTGCAGCGCTTCGAGCACGCTGGGATCAAAAGACACTTGGTCGCGGATGCGGTTGAGGGTGTCGCGTGACATCCAGAAAACGTTGACCATGACACGCGCCATGTTGCGGTAGGAACGCCGTATCAACGCCCGTTCGCGGGTGGGCGTCATGCGCGCTCCGAACATCACGTGCAGGTTGGCTGCGGCAATGGCTTTACCACGGCGGTCAAACAGATAGGCGGTGTCGGCGATCCAGTGCGCGAGGCGCAACAACGCTCCGAGGGAAAGAGGTGGAATGATGAGCTGCGCCAACCCGATGAGGAACCACTCGATCGGCCACCGCACTTTCCTGTAAATGATCCTGACTTTCTTGCTCGCCATTGCATTCGGAATAGTAGCATCCGGGGCGGAGTAAGGAAAGGGAAATCAGATAAAATTACAGGCGTGTAATGTTTCGCGTGTCTCTTGCTTCCCGTGGCATGGGCGTCCCGCCCATGAAACACGGGCAAGATGCCCGTGCCACACCTGTACGCGAGGGGACAAGAGCTTCGCGTGTCACCACAGGTCGCCGAGCGGGCCACAGGGCAGGATCTCGATGGTGGCGTCTACCTGCTCGCCCGGCCCGAAGCCGACGATGCCGACCAAGACCCGCATCGGCATGTGGTCGGGGATGGTGAAGCCGCGTTTACGCTTGGTGCCGTCCCAAGCGATATTCATGCGGTTGTAGGAGTAGTGCTTGGCCATGCGGAGGGCGGTCTCTTCGCTCAGCATCGGCACGGACATGGAGGCGATCAGGCGGTTGTTCTCGTTGATGCTGTAAACCGCGACACAGGCGGCGGGACCGGTTGCCTCGCTGAGCGCAGGCCGTTGGGTGCGGAAGATGACCTTGCAGGCCAAGTCGCGGCTGTCATTGAGTCGGAACGACATGGCCTTGCCCATCCAGCTCAGTGCCTTGTTGTCGAAGTTCACGGTACTGTACTTGATGGTACCCCGCACATAAGCGCGCAACGTCTTGGGATAGGCGAAGATGCCCAATTCGTCAGGCTGTCCGGGCATCTTGTAGAGCGAGAAATCGTGGGCGTAGTTGCCGGTGTCCTCATAGCTCCACTTGGTGATCTCCGGCGGCCACTCCTTGTCATACTCCAGCGGCTTCATCAGAAAGGCTTGGATGGCGGGGGGGAGTTCATTCAGGGCGCGCGCGGTCAGATTGCGCGGGCCGCTGGCCGGTGCGGTGTCGAGCCGCTCCTTGACGGCGGAGAGGTCCGGGACGGGCGGCATGAGGCGGATCTCAAGCCCGACCTCCTGCAACGCGCGCGTGGGGAAGTCCTTACGCTGCTTCGCCACGCGCAGCCGTGTTGCTTCTTTTTTGGCAGCCGCAGCTTCGGCGGCCTGACCGTCGGAGGTGTAACGCGTCTGGAGCATGTCCAGCCCGCCGAGATATTTTTCGCTGAGGGTGTCCACCTTCTCGTTACGTGCCAGATCGTTCGCAGTGCGGCGCGCCGCATAGGCCTCTTGGATCACGCGCAACGCCTCGGGGGTCTCCACCACGTCTTCGTCGGTGAGTTCCGGTACGGTCTCAAAGGCATCCGGCGCGGCCTTAAGCGCCTGCATGAAACGGTTGGCCTCCTTGCGCACGGCCTCCATGCCGGCTGTGTCCTTGACCTCCTTCAGGCGTGTCGAGAGCCGTCGCAACTCCAACACATAATTTTCCGCGAGCGGCTGAAGCGAGGCGTTGTAATCCTGAGCGATGGTCGTCAAGCCTTTCTGGTAAGCCGCATTGAGGCGCGCGACATCCGTTGGCAGGGTATCCGCGCGTTCCGGCGCGGTCTGGGCCACAGCCGCAGACAGGGTGAAACAAAAGAGGCATCTCAGAACAAATCGCATGGCTTCCCTCCTAATTACTAGCACTCCGCAGACGCATGAAAAACCAACGGCCACAGCTTACACCGTCCGGCGACAGGTCGTCCAGCGGATTTGCCCTTTTGGTTTTTGGGCAATCCGACTGATCCGACTGATCGGTCTGATTCTGGTGCGCGCGCGTTATGCTCGCTGGAGTCTACGGTGGGTTTTTGGTTAAATACGGTGTCATGAAATGCAGGGCGATGAGGATGGGGCACCGGGTTCTGGCGGTGGCCGCAGGATTTCTGGGGATGGTCTGGGGTGTGTACGGCGCGGTAACGCCGCCGGACGGTTTTCTCTTAGAACGCGACAAGGTCGCGGCTGATGCGCGCACGGTCACCGCCGAGCGCTTCCCCGATGCCGATCAGGTGCTGGTCGATGACCACGTCCTCGAGATTGTCGCAAAGGACGGGACGTCGGTGGTGTGGGATGACGAGTATGCGAAGGTGCTGACCGAGAAGGGGCGGCGCGACGCCTCTTCGCACCAGATGATGTTCAACCTCCACTACGGCACGACGTTTGTCTACCGCGCTGAAATCATCAAGCCGGATGGACGCGTGGTCGCGATCGATCCGGAGGCCTATTCGCGCGTGATGACCGAGCCCGGTCAGATGGGTTCCAACATTTACGACCCGAACAACAAGATCCTGAGTTTTTCCATGCCGGGGGTCGAGGTCGGCGACCTCTGCCACTTGGTGACCTGCCGCATCACCTCCAAGACGCGCATGCCCGACACATGGGCCGACTATACGGTTTTCGAATACGACTCGCCGATCGTCAATCTGCTGTACGCCGTCTCCATGCCGCCGGAACTTCCGATCCGCAGCCGCGTGTTGCGCGCTCCGATCTCGAACACGGTGGCCTATGCCGAGAGCCGCCAGCCGGACGGCCGCACGCTGCACACCTGGACTGTGCGCAACGTGCCGCAGATGTTTCCAGAGCCCGACATGCCGCCGCTGTACACGCAGGTGCAACGCCTGATCCTCAGCTCTATCGACGACTGGCGCACGGTCTCGCGCTGGTACTGGAAGCTCTGCGAACCGGCACTGGCTAAAACTACACCTGAGATGCAGGAGACCGTCAACCGCCTGATCGCGGATGCTACGACGCGCGACGAGAAAATCCGCCGCATCTTCAAATTCGTTTCGCAGCATATCCGCTACATGGGGCTTACCACCGAAGAGACCGCGCCCGGCTATGAGCCGCACGAAGTGTCCGTGACCTTCAACAACCGCTATGGTGTCTGCCGCGACAAGGCCGCGCTGCTGGTCGCACTGTTGCGCATGGCCGATATTCCGGCCTATCCGGTGCTTATCCATGCCGGCGCGCGGATGGACCCGGATGTGCCGATCCCCTATTTCAATCACGCTGTCACGGCGGTTGACCGGCCGGGCGGCGGCTACCTGTTGATGGATCCGACCGATGAAAACACGCGCGATCTTTTCCCCGCCTATCTGTGCAATCGCAGCTATCTGGTGGCTCGACCCGAAGGTGAAACCCTGCTCGTGTCGGACGTTTATCCGGCTGAAAACAATCTGGCGCGCATTGAGACCGACGGCACGCTGGACGCTTCGGGATCGCTGCTGCTGACTTCGCGCCTGGTGCTGGAAGGGATCAACGATAACGCCTACCGCAGCCTTTTCGTGCGGCAGAAACCGGATCAGCGCCGCAAGTTTTTCGAGGGCGTGCTCAAAAGCCGCTTGGCCGGAGCCGAAGTCCTCTCGTGCGTCATCAGCCCTGAAGACCTTCAGGATACCGAGCAGCCGCTGACCGTCACTTTGATCAGCCGTGTGCCCGATTTCCCGGTGCGCGGCAGTGGACTGGATCTCATCACGGTGCCGTGGCTGGGCACGGCGCTGGGGTATGCCAACTTCGTGATCGGACAGACCGGCCTGAAAGAGCGGCGCTATCCGCTGGAAACCGGGATCACCTGCGGCGTCGAAGAGCACATGACCCTGAACATTGCCGACGGCTTGGGCGCGGTGCATGCCCTGCCGCAACCGGTGCGCATCGACCGCGCCGGCGTGGCCTTTGAGTTGTCGCAGACAGTCAGCGACGGCACCCTTACCGGCACGCTGCGCTATCTGCTGAAAACCCCCGAGTTCTCGCCCGCCGCCTATCTGGAACTGAAAGAGGTCCTGCAGGAGATCGAAGCTGCCAGCCGCGCACGGCCGCTCTTCACGGCGTTTTCGTCAACGGTGCCGGATATGGAGATTCTGAGCGACCTGACGGACACGATGATCGAGACGCCCCACGCTTGGACCACCACGCGCACATGGTCGAAAAGAATCCTGACCTACGCCGGTAAGAAAAAAGGTGCCGAATTGAAGATCGCTTTCAACCCGGTCTGGCAGACGGTGGATGTGGTCGATGCGACGGTCTCGAACCTGAACGGCAGTGTACACAGCGTCAGCCCGCACGAGATCAACGTCATGGACGCGGCGTGGGTCGGGTCGGCACCGCGCTATCCCGCAGGCAAAACGCTGGTCGTGAATCTGCCGGGGGTTGAGACCGGCAGCGTGATCACCGTGACCACGCGCTTGTCCCAGACCAACGCCTGTTTCTACAGCCACACGCATGCCTTCGGCGGCGTCGAGCCGGTGCAGAGCGAGACGTACCGCCTGCGCTTCCCGAAAACGCTGCGGCCCGCCATGCAGACGTTCCACACGGAGACGCTAGCGTTCCAGGCGGAAACCAACGAGACACATGTCGTCCTCTCCTGGCAAGCACCGGCGCAGTCCGCGATGCGTGCGGAAGAACTGTTGCCGCCTTGGCACTTTTTTAAGCCCTCGGTGTACGTCTCGTTCGGTGATTGGCAAGAGTACGCGCGTCGGTTACGGCGTGCGCTGGATCGCGCGGGCGAAGAAGACCGCGCCGCGCGTCAACATGCCAAGGCGCTTGTCAAAGGGCTCCGCGAACCGCGCGCCCGCCTGCTGGCGATTCGCGATGACGTGCTGCGCACCATCCGTCCGGCGGGTCCCTCGTTTCTCGATCTGCCGCTGGAAGCGCTCTCCGCGCCCGATCGCACGCTGGCCGATCAGTATGGCCATCCCGCCGACCGTGCGCTGCTGTTGGCCGCCATGCTGGATGCCGCCGGATTCGATCCCGAGTTCCTGCTGGCCAGTCAGGACACCACGCGCCATGCGCCGTACGCGGCACCGTCGCGCGATGTGCCGCAACGCGGCTACTATCACCATCTTGTGGTGGCCGTGACTTGCGAAGGACAGCACTTCATTCTCAACGAGGGCGACCAGTACGACGAGCTGGGCGCGTCGGGACTGGACGGCGCGCCGGCTCTGACGCTCAAAGGACGCATGCAGACGATTGACCTCGAACCCGATCTGAAAAACCGCCGCCGCGATGCGTGGACGATTGAGTTGGACGCGCAAGGCTGTGCGCGGATCACGGTCACGAACTGGTTTTACGGCACGCAGGTGGGACCGTTCCGCAAGCGTTACCGTGAGATGCTGCCTGAAGATTTCCGGCGTCATCATCTGGAGCTTGTCGGTGCGCTGGCCAAATCGGCGGAACCGGCGTCCGACCTGATCGTTGAGACTGCGGCCTATCCCGGCTACTTGACCTTTACGGCGACGGCGCGTGACTACGCAGCGGTTGAGAAGGGCGTGTTGACGCTGCTGATTCCGGAAGTGGCGGGCGTACTCTTCCCGCTGCGCGCCGACACCCGCGATCAGCCGCTCTTCATCGGGACGAACGGTACGACTGAATTGCTTTGCCGGATTGTGTTGCCGGAGGGGTTCACGCAGTTGCCGGTCGTGCCGGCATCGATGCACTGGGCACTGCCCAACGGGCTCGGCACGCTGGACTACGCGGTACAGACCGGAATACGTGATGACGGACGTCTGGAAGTGACGATCATGCGCACGGTTCAGCGGAACAGCGGC
>DUPH01000326.1 GCA_012838435.1 Lentisphaerota bacterium
CCTTTATGTTCAGTATCGTGACGCCTTTGCAGGTGCCGTCCAGCAACTTCGATGTCGGCGGACTGCGGATCAACGCGATCTATGGCGAGTGCCAGAATTTCGACGGCTTCGATATCAGCACGGTCGGGCGGGCACGGGGACACGGCAACGGCTTGCAGGTGGCGCTGCTTGCCAATATCGTGGACGGCGATGGGCTGGGGCTCCAGATTGCGCCGGTGAATTATGTCTCCGGCTCTTATGACGGCTGGCAGATCGGTGCGGTCAATTACGGCGCGGCGAAACCGCAATCCACGGCGCAGGCGCTGCAGATCGGCTTTTTCAACGGCTCAGACTTTATCAAGGGCTGCCAGATCGGCGTGATCAATATCGCGCGTGAGATGATCGGCCTCCAGATCGGCGTGGTCAATGTGATCCAGAACAAGGACGTCCCTTTCCTGCCGATCATCAATTGCTACTTCTAAAACCGGAGGATACCCCATGGCTGTGAAAAAAAGTGTACGCTGGGCTGTAAGTCTGGCGCTGATTCTCTGTGCTGCCGCAGGAACGCGGGCGCAGGTGGTGACCGAGGCCGAAAAATTGGATCCCAATTCCTCGGCTGAACTGAAGGCGTTCAAGGCCAGGGTGCAGGAGGCCAATCCCGGCTTGGATGTCGTGGCCGTCGAAGCGGATGTGGCGAAGCGAGCGGTGCTCGCACCACGGCCGCAACCGGTCAACCCCAAGATCGCGATCTTCGTCAAGAACCAGACACGCGTGGCGGGCATGGATGACGAGGTGGATGGCGTGCGCGACCGCATTTCGGCTGAACTGGCCGGTGCGGGTCTGATCGTGCTGGACAAGGCAGAGATCGTGGACGGCTTCAACCGCTTCAAGATCACAACGGCCGAAGAGCGTTCTGGTCTGGTCGAAGGCATCTTCACCGGCGGCTCGACCGTGCGCGTCGCGCAGATGCTGGGATGCGACTACGTCATGCTGGTGTCGATCATCGGTGCCAGCCATACCGCTCGGACCGCTGGCGACCGGCAGGTGACCGTCTTCACGCTACGCATGAGCACCAAAGTCAACGAGGCGGCGCAGGGATCGTCGGTCTACGGTTCCAACTGGACCAACAAGTTGCCGGTGCCCGGACAGTATACCGACGGCGGCGACGCCCTCAATTACTACAACGACCTGTTTGACCAGTGGGCGACCGCGACCGGCGAAGAGATCGCCCAGAAGGCGCCGACGTGGCGTCGCGGTCCGGCTGCCGACACGACGATGGTCGAGTTCAGCGTCTCCACGACCGTCGATGAGCTGATCCAGGGTCTTGAGAGCGGCGTGCGTGCACCGAACGAATTGCTCGACGAAATGCGGCGGCTGGTTGGCGGCGTGACGGTGGAGATCGACGGTGCAACGGTAGGCTCGTCCCCCGGGACTTTCAAGACAACGCCGGGCTTGCATCAGATGCGCGTAACGCGCCAGTGGATGCAGCCGTGGCAGCAGACGGTCAACATCCAACCCGGCGCGACCTTCCGCGTGGCGTTGGAACTGTCAGATGCTGGCTTACAGCGCTATCGTTCGCTGGAGGGTTTCCGTGCGGCGGTGGCCATCGGCTATGCCGAGGCGGTGATGCGCAAAGGTATCAAGGTCAATTTCGACACGGCGGCCTGGCGTGATGTCGGCAACCGTGGCGACGCGATCAACATCCAGCAAAATGCCG
>DUPH01000327.1 GCA_012838435.1 Lentisphaerota bacterium
GGGGCGGTATCGCGGCCCAGGCAGACCTGGACGTGGTTGGAGGGCGTGGCCTCGAAGACAAGCTCAAGGCGGAAGACGCGCGGGCCGCCGGGGGCGGCGGGCAGGGCGTGCGTCGCCGACACCTCGCGGTCGGCGGTCGCGGGCTCCGGCAGGCGCGGCACCTCAAGGGTGGCGGCACCCGCCGCCAGCGCGGCTGCGGTGATGGCAGTGGCTATGGTTATTACGTTGTGTTTCATCTCGTTCCCTTCACTCCGTCCTCCGGCAGGGAAAAGGCGCGGACCCCGCACCGTGCCTCAAACGAGGGACCGCTAAGACCCTTCAGCAAAGCCCGGCGACGAGGCCGCGCCCGATCGGGCGCGTCCCCACGCATCTCGCTTTGCTGTGAAAACTAGCGGTTGGTTTCGTTTGAAGCGTTATGCGCGAAAGCGCAAAAATCAAATCAGTCTATGGGGTTCGGCTCTCTTCTCGTCCTCCGGTTCTCGCTCTTCTTGTCCGCCAAGCGGCTCTCGTTCGCATGCGGCCTACTGACTGCCATCCAGCGACAACGCCGCATTTCATCGTCGGTCACACTTTATACCGTTGGTAGATAGAACGCAAGGCGAAAAGGGTGCGTTGAAAAATTTTTTAAGGGTTGATTCTTTCCCCCCCCCTCGCATAATGGATGTCAATTACGGGGACCTGTGTGTGCCCGACTGGACAAGGGGAAAACAATGCGAACGAATGCACTAGGAATGGGAGCGGTCATAGCGGTCTGCGCGATTTGCGTACAGGGCGCGACAAAAATCTGGACGGGTAGTGGTGCCGACGCCAAGTTCTCAACGGATGGCAATTGGGAGGACATGGCCGCACCTGTGAACGGCGACACGCTGGTCTTCCAAGGTGAGAACGCCGTTGCGGAGAACGATTTCGACTCGACCGTCCAGTTCGCCGCGATTTATATGTCCAACTCGGTACCGTTCACCATCCGCGGCAACACGCTTTATCTGAGCGGTAGCCGAATTTTCGCGAAAACCCTTTCGACGACGATCACCGACCGTTTCGAAGCGGACGTGGTTTTCTCCGGCGGTGCCTATCTCGGGGCGGCGAACGTCAACCGGCACCACATCACTTTTGGAGGAACGGTCGCAAGCGCGTCAGGGGGGGACACTGCAGACTGCCACTCAAACCGGAAACATCTTCACCTTTGAGAGCATGGTGACCAATTTTTCACACGTCTACCGCCCAAACGGTGGCGGCACCATGCAGTTTCTCGCGCCGACGAACCACTTCACCGACCCCAATCCGTTTCGGATCAATCAGGGAACGATCGTGGTCTCGAATCTCACCGCATTCGGTACAGGCACCCGGACATTCTCCGGCGGGCAAGGTGGATACAACACCCCCGCAATCATCCAGATGTATCCAACGTCGGACGAGACGGCACCGATCCATTTCAGAGTCAACAGCCCGAATCAGCAACAGTCCAACCTTCAAATTTACAACAACACGCCCGGCGTGAAGCTGACCTTCACCGGCGATGTGAGCCTGGGCGGGACAAAGAACAATGTCGGCGGGCGCATCGCTGTCGGCGGAGCGGGCGACGGGACGATCACAGGAAACTTCCCCTCCCCGAATCTTGCGCTCTACAAGAGCGGCACAGGCACCTGGGAACTCGCCGGAGCATACGAGTCGACCGGCATCGTGACCGTCGCGGCAGGAACGCTCGTGGTCAACACCGTGTTCCCGACGAATACGTTCTGTGACGTCACCGGCGGCACCCTGTGCGGCACAGGGACGCTCCACTGGGCGACGCTGAGCAGTTCCGCCGCTAAAATCACCGGCGGCTCGCCGGGAACGCCAGGAACGCTTTGCTTCGCGGACGGTGGCGATGTCGCACTCACGGTCGTGAGCGGCACGCTCGTCGCCCGGCCGAAAGCAGACGGCACGCCGTCGCTCGTCGCCGCCGACGGCACGGTCGCGTTGACCGGCTTGTTGACGGTGGACCTTGACGGTGATTTCTCCGCCCTCCCGGCCGGAACGTATCCGCTTCTGACGTGGACGCAAAAAATCGGAACAGGAACATACGCCGCAGGCAGCGGCTTCCCGTCGGGATCGAGTCTCGTGGAAACCGCCGACGGACTGGCGCTTTACGTGCCAGGCGCGATTCTGAGTTGGACGGGTGCCGTGAACGGCAACTGGGACACCGCCACGGCGAACTGGAAAAACGGCCAAGTGTTCGCTGACGGCGCGGACGTCGTGTTCGGCGACGATGTCGCCGATGGACGGACGAATGTCACCCTTACCATCGCAGCCGCTCCGGGCTCGGTGGCGATTTCGAGCGATGTCAATAACTACATCTTCTCTGGTGCCAAGATGACGGGAACGATGGCACTCATGAAAACTGGAAACGCCTCGCTGACATTGGAGAACGACAACGACCACACGGGCCTTACCACAATCAATGGGGGGACGTTCCGGTTGAACGGATCGCTCAACGGTTCGACCTTGCTCGTACAGCCGGGCGCGGAACTCTTGCAGGGGACGAACGCTTCCATCCACGGGGACGTGAACGTGAATGTCCTCGGACAAGCAACGCTCTCCGGATCGAACACCTTCACCGGCGATCTGGTCTTCGGTTCGATCGCCGAAGGAAGAGCCACGGGAACAGTTTGCAACGTCTCAGCGGTTGGCGGAGACGGCGGTGAAGTCGTCGTGATGCACAACGCGCGACTCACACTGGATGCGGAAGGCGTCTACCCCAGCCGCACGCTCCGTTTCGCCGCCCGGCAGAACGGCGGTGGTATCGTACCCTATTTCCGGCAGACACCCGGCAAAACCGCGACCTGGCCCGGCGGTATCGCGTTGGACGCGCCACCGGGGGATTACTTCTTTTACACTTACGGAACCCTGAATCTCGGTACCGATCCGGATGCGGTGATCACAGACGAGGGGTGCCCCTCATCTTCGAGGTTAATGGTCCGCGGCACCGGACGCCTCAATCAGTACGCCCGGACGCAACTCAAGGGCGGCTGCGAAAAAACAGACAGTGTATCTTGGCACGTCTACTCCTCCAGCAATGTGCTTTCTCAGTTCAACATCGCGGTCGGCTCTGCCTTTTTGCATGCGCCGGATGCGTTTTCGACGAACTGCACCATCAAGCTAGGTCAGGTATACGGAAACAACAAATTCAATTCCCTGATTGATTTCGGCGGTTTCGATCTGACGATCGCCGGGCTCACGGTCGA
>DUPH01000328.1 GCA_012838435.1 Lentisphaerota bacterium
CGGACGCACCTTCACGGTCGAGACCGGCGCGGTCGTGGTCGCCGGCGGCATCTACACCGGCGCGGGGCCATCGAACACCGTCCATGTGAACGGCGGCAGCCTGACCCTGACCGGTAGCGGCGACATCGGCGAGACCGGTCTGATCCGCACCGTCATCGACGTGAACGGCACCGACCGCATCATCGTGGACGCCGGTGAACTGATCTTTTCCGACGATGACTGGTTCAGTCTGGGCGTGCGCGGCGGCGGCGCGGAAGTCATCATCAACGGCGGCACCGCCACCTTCGGTCGCCTCGCGCTGGGCGTGCGCGGCGACACTTCTTTCGCATCGGCCGGTCACCCCACCTACGCGAATGTCTTCGTAAACGGCGGCGTCATGACGGTCGCCGGTGCCCTGAACTGGCTGGGCGACATCACCGCAGGCCGCACCAACCGCCTCTTCCTCAGCGGCGGTACGCTGCGCCTCCCCCCCACCTTCCAGTCGGCCGTTTCCCCGACAGCAGGCGGTAGCGTCTTCACCTTTGACGGCGGCACGCTGGAAGTACTGCCTCAAGCGAACTGGGGTAACAACTCGCTCGATGATTACCTGAACGGCCTGACCGAGCTCTTCGTCGATCAAGGCGGCGGCGTAATTGACACCTGCGGCCACGACATCGTCATCAGACAGCAGGTGCAGCGTGTCGACACCGCCACTGGCGGCCTCACCAAACGCGGCCTCGGCTCCCTGACCCTCGCCGGTCCGTGCAACATCGGCGGGACCGCCACCGTCGAGTCCGGTGCCCTGCGCTTCACCGCGCCGGTTACGGTCGGTGGTCTGTCGCTCTCCGCCAACACCGCACTCAGCCTGCGCAACAACACATACGACACGCTGACGCCCGCCACCGTCCTCTTTGCGGACGGCACGCGCCTCGATCTCGATGTCTCCGCCGATACGACGGACTGCGACCAGATCGCGCTGCCGTCAGGCACCACGCTCGGCGATCTCGTGATCGGCCTCTACGTACTCGGCAGCGACACAACGGCCGCACGCGCCGTAACTTATCCGCTTTTCACCTATACCGGCACGCCGCCGGACATCTCCGGCCTCACGCTCGCGCCCGAATGCTTCGGAGTCACCTGTACCTTTGTGGTCAACACCGGCGCGCAGACCATCGACGCGCAACTCGCGTATACCAACACGCAAGTCTCTTGGGCGAACGCCGGCGGCGGTGACTGGAGCCTCGCCGACAACTGGACGCCGATGGCCCCGGCTGCTGCGGGTGCCGTCACGCGCTTCGGTTCGGCGCTGACCGCCGATGCCACCGTGAACATCGACAGCCCGGTCTCGGTCGCAGGCATGCTCTTTGACCATACCCACCGCTACACGCTTGACGGCGCGACGGCCACCTTCGCATCCGCCACCGGCGATGCCGCTGTCACCGTCGCGCGCGGTGCGCACACGTTGGCCGGACCGCTCGTGCTGAACGCTGACACACGCGCATCGATCGCGCCGGATGCTGTCCTGACGGTTGCCAACCACGTCTCGGGCAGTGGTAGCCTGACCGTCGACGGCGGCGGCTTGCTGGCTCTCGATGGGACCAACACCACACCGCTGACCGTGCGCGGCGCTGCGACCGTTCAAGTGCCGACCGTCGCTTCGCTCGGCGCGGCTGACATGACGCTGGATGGTGGCGGTCTGCGGGTCTCCGTCTCTGATACCCTGAGCGGCACGGTGCTCCTCGGCGCGGCAGGCGGCGCCTTCAGCGCCGGAACCGGACAGACGCTGAACCTCGACGCCACCGTGAGTGGCAGCGGCAGCCTGACCAAGAGCGGCCCCGGCACTGTCACGCTCGGCACCACAGCGTGCGGTTACACGGGTACGACCGTCGTGGATGGCGGCACCCTAAGCCTCGACGCATTGCCTTCTGGCGCGTGGACACTCAATCGCGGCACGCTCGCCTATACCGGCGCGGCGGCCTCGTTCGCGCAGCCGGTCACGATCGACTCCGGCACCAGAGCCGTAATCCTGCGTACCGAGAGCGACCTCACCCTCAGCGGTGGCGTCACGACGCAGTCGGGCGCGCTGCTCAAAACCGGTGCTGGCATCCTGACACTCGTCGGTCCGGCCTCCAACACGCTCGGTCTCGGGAGCGCCGCCAACCTGAACGGCATCGCGGCGGCGGGCGTGGACGGCGACGGCCCCACAGTCGGCTTCGGCGCCTTCAACGTCGCACAAGGATGCGTCAAGTTAGGCGACACCGATCAGCGCACCGTCATTGGCGGACCGCTCTTCGTGGGGTTGGCAACCACCGCCAACGCGAACAGCGAAACCGCAGGCGAGTTGGTGGTGACCGCCGGTGAGGTCGTCTGCACCGAATGGACCCACATCGGCCGCAACAACGGCTCCACCGTGACCGCGCCGGACGGCCTGACTTCGCGTCTGCTGATTCAGGGCGGCGACTTTGTGACGCGCAATCTCGCACTCGGCACAACCGCAGAGTTCGACGGATACACAGGACGCCCGGTTCTTGAAATTCAGGACGGTACCTGCACGATAGAAAACGTCCTCTTCGTGGGCGAAGGTGCAGGCGGCGTCTCGACCATCTGGGTCAACGGCGGTACCCTACGCAATCAGGTGCTGTTCTCCGAAACCTCCTGCCGCCTCGGCAACAGCGGCGGCGAAGGCATCCTGCGCGTGACCGGCGGACGTGCCGAGTTCAGAAAGGACGTCATCTTGGCCATGAACGCCGGTTGCACGGGCACCGTCGAACTGGCGGGTGGCGTGCTCTCCTGCTACAACCTGTATGCGTGGACTTCGCCCGCCACCGGCTACGCCCGCGTGCTCTTCAACGGCGGTGTGTTCCAGCCGACCGGCCCGATCATGAGTGACAACTTCGATGAGATAAAGATCGGCGCGGCACCCGCCATCTTCGATACCTCGTTCGCCGAAAATGAACGCTTCTCGCTGGAGGCCGTATTGACCGGCGCCGACACGAGCGACGGCGGCTTGGTCAAGATCGGAACCGGTACACTCTCGGTAAGGTCGGCGCAAGCATATGCCGGACCGACCGTCGTTTCGTCCGGCGTACTGCGCGTGGAGGGCAGCCTGCCCGCAGCCTCGGCGCTGACGGTCGTGCCGGGCGCGACGCTGCAACTCAACCAGGCGGAAGCCCAGACCGTCACGGTCAGCGCGCTGGCGCTCGGCGACGCACTCGACACGACACCGGCGGAACTGGTGTTCGGCGTCAACGTATCCGCCGGCGTCAATGACCAGATCGCGGTCACCGGCGACGTGGTGGCGCACCACGCCGTCTTCCACCTCTTCTGGCAGAGTAGCACGGTAGACAACATCGTGCCCAACGGCCGCTATGCGCTGCTGCGCTGGAGCGGCAACGGCCCCACTACCACCGACGCCTTCGGTGTGGCCAATCCCCAGCCGGGCAAAGCCTACGTCTTTTCGATCGACAACAACACGCTCTGGCTGGAGGTCGGCGGTGCCTCCAGCGGCGCACATGTCTGGACCGCATCGGGCGGCGGTACGTGGAGCGACGCCAGCAAGTGGGCACTCGCGCCCGGTGCCGGCGCATCCGGTGCAGCGGTGCGCTTCGATGAGTCGCTCGCAGCCGATGCCTCGGTACTGCTGGACCAGAGCGCGACGGTGGGCCAGCTCTTCTTCAATAGCACCAACGCCTACACGCTCGCTGGCGACGGTATGAACGCGCTGACGCTGGAAAACGGCGGCGCAACGCCCGGCGCGATTCAAGTCGAACAGGGTCGCCACACGCTCTCCACGCCGATCGCACTGCTCAGCGAGATCGACATCAAGCCGATCAGCGGAACAGCGCTCAGCCTGAATGCACCGATAGGCGGAGTCGGTAGCCTCGTCAAACGCAACGCGGGTGACCTGATCCTCGGCGCGGCCAATAGCTTCACTGGCGGCGTCCGTCTGACGAGCGGCACGCTAACGCTGACTAATGGTGCGAATGTCGGCACCGGACCGCTGGGTCTCGAACATGACTACGCCCCATTGTATGTCACGGGCACCGGTATCAGCGAGTTGAACGGTCCGCTTGCGGTGCGCACCGCACAACCGATAGTGGAGGTCGCTCCGCAGGCCAGCGCGGTGCTGGCGGACGGCTTGACCTATGAGCATCCCGGCTTCGCGACTCTGATCAAGCGGGGCGCGGGCGAGCTGGTGCTGGGCGGCGTGACGGATGCGGCGACAGACAATGCTAACCTTAGCGTAGAAGAGGGCCAGGTGCGTTTCGCCGCAGGCTCTGTCAGCCGCATCGGCAACGTGAACCGCGAAACTGTCCGCATGAACGCGAACAACAATCGTGCGCGTACGCTGGTCGTCGATGCCGGTGCGCAGACCACGCTCTCCGGCCTCTACATGGCTTACGGTCCCAACACGGTGGTGGTGGATGGCCAGCTCGCTTTCAGCGGAAACTATGACGCGGTCTGCCTGAGCATCCAAGGCAATACCGTAGAGGATCGCTTCACCGTGCGCACAGGCGGCGTACTCTCCTGTCTGCCCGGCACGTGGTTCAATATCGGCGTGCGCGGACCAGCGACATTGAGTATTGAAGGCGGCATGGCGCAGCTCGGTTGCGTCGGTTTTGGCTACCGGCAACTGGCCGAACCTTACGGCGGCCGTTACGGCCGCGTGTTTATCTCCAACGGCGGCACGCTGGATGTAACCGGACTCTGGAACTGGATGGGCGATGTCAACAACATCAGCCGCGTCAACAACGTGATCGTCGGTGACGGCTCGCCGGCCGGCGCGACCTTGCGCCTGCCGCCCACGACCCAGACAGATGCGGCAGGCTGGTCCGCGCTGGCGCTGAACGGCGGCACGCTGGTGACCACCGGGCAAGGAGCGATAACGCCGATCGACGGCAACTACCTCTATGGCCTGAAGCATCTCTATGTCGGTCCGGCAGGCGGCACCTTCGACACCGCCGGACAGGCGATCACACTCGCCCTGCCGGTCGGCAGCGACACGGCGGGCGGCGCATTCACCAAGACCGGTGCCGGCGTGCTCACGCTAACGGAGCCGCTACACTGGGACGGTCTGATCGACGTTCGGGGCGGGACACTGAACGCGGTGCTCGACCGTGCATCGGTGCGCCAGACCGAGGTCCCCGGCCTGCTGGCGCGCTACAGCATGGAGAGCGGCAGCGTGTACGACAGCTCGGGCAACGGCCGCCACGCCGTGCAGCGCGGCGCGCTGGACTACGTGTCCGGTACCAACGGCCTGACGGGAGCGCATTTCGTGACCGGTAACTCATCGGTCTGCACGCCGCTTGATGCCGAATACCGCGGGCTCTCCTCATTCACGGTCGC
>DUPH01000329.1 GCA_012838435.1 Lentisphaerota bacterium
CGCATGGCCTTGAATTTCCGGTAGAGCAGGCCCGGAACCGGGATCTGCGGCGCGGTGGCCACCTCGTGCGAGTTGCAGGTCTGGATTTTTGCGGACATCGGCATGCCGGCCTGTCGGGCCACACGCGGTGACATTGGTGTCATTGAGCGTGGTAAGGGAGTCGAGCTTGGAGGCGTCTAAGCGGTAGGAGAGCCCGGAGATGTCTGACAAGCTCCCCATCTTAAGGGTGCCGCCTGAGACGGTCGTCGCGCCGCTGTAGCGGTTGGTGTTAAAAAGGGTCAGGGTGCCGGTGCCGGTTTTGACCAGCGAGATCCCGTCGTCAATCTGTCCGGAGAAGACGGTGTTGGTATTACCGGAACCGACCGTCAGCACAAGATCCAGCCCCGAGGAATTCACGACCCGGCCGACGCCGGAGAGCGCGCCGAAAGCGGCGGAAGAACCGCAGAGGTCGAGCGTGCCGTTGAGGGTCAGCGGCCCGACATAGTCGGGGACACGACCGAGCTTCAGGGTACCTGCTCCTTGGTGTGTGAGAGATCCGGTGCCACTGAGGAGATTGGTGACCTCAACGGTGGACGCGCTGTCGAAAATCAGGCTGTAGTCATTCTCAACCGGACCGGTTCCTAGAGTCCCGCCCGTGCCGACCTTCAGGGTGTTGCGGTGCACACGCGTGCCGCCCGAATAGGTGTTCGTTCCGGTCAGCACGATCGTACCGGAGAGACGATCAACAGTGTGATCCCCTCCGACTTCGAGTCGCCACGGGCCAGAGATCGGGCCGCTAAAAGTTCCGGTGACTAGTCTGTCTGAAGCGGCGATGCATGTGTCGCCGAGCAGCTCGACCGGCCCCGTGAATCGAGCGTTGCCCCCGATCCTGATGGCGCCGAACCGATAGTTTGCCTCCACATGGCCAGTGAGACCGGAAATGTGGAGGGCATTGGTGATAGTGAACCAGGAGCCGGAGAGATAGAGTTGGCCGCCCCAGCCATCGTGGCCTAGCACGGTGATATCCCCGCCGCCCAGGGCACTGTTTTTCGACATCACGACCCGTCCGGAGAGGATGCGGGTCCCGCCGGTGTACGGGTTACTGCTGGCAGGACTCAGATTGATCTCGGCACTCGGAGAGAGCCCGGCAAAAGTGATGCCGTTCTGGCCGGCCAAGGACGAGTAGACAATGGTTTGAATCGCGCCGCCGGTGTTTATACCGTTGAAAAGGACAATGCCCTCCGAGGTACCGAAGTCCAAGGTACCGCTGGAGACCACAGTGGTCGTTTTGCCCGTCTTGTTCAGCATCAGGCCGGCCGGGCGAGTGCCGTCTCCGACGGTAAGGGTTTTGCCGACGTTGACATTCAGGAGCACACCGCTGTTCACGCGCAAGGCGTACACGCTCGCGTTGTCGGTGGCCGTGGTGGCGGTCAGGTTGGCGATCGAGTCGGCGCCCCCGCCGAGCCCATCGGTGTAGTTGGCGACCGTAAAACCATTCGCACCGTAGGTCAGGAAATCGCCGGTATTCCCGCTATCATCGCTGTCGCGCCCCACGATTGAGGCACCGACCATGCCGTTGTGGGTCGGCACGCCGCCGTTCACGAACAGACGCTCGGCGGCACCCAGATTCGCGGGGGAGGTTCCGTTCGTCGGCTCGACGATCAGCACGCCGCTACCAGCACGCGTGAGGACGCTCTCGGACGCGGCGGAAGCGTTGCCCAGCGTCAGCGTGAGGCTCGTGTTCGCGCCCTTCGCGAGATCGAGGGTTGCGGCGCCGCTGTAGGTGAAGGTGGCGTCCGTACTGCCGGAGGCTGCTGTGAGGGCGACATCCTGGCCGCTGCCCGCAGGAGCGAGATTGAGCCTGCCGCCATTCACAGCCACACTGCCGGACCCCAGAGGCGCACCGCCGGTCGCGGACGAGGAGAGGGTGCCGCCGTCTAGGGTCACCGGCCCCGCCAGAGTCCCGGGGGTTTCGGCAGTGAGACCCAGTTGACCCGCGCCGCGCTTGGTCAGTCCGCCCGTGACGTTCAGCGGTACGGCGAGCACGGCCCGCGTGGTATTGGCGGCACCGATGCCGACTGTGACGGTTGCGGGGGAGGCGTTGTTGTCAAGGGAAATGGCGTTGTTGGTGACCGTGTGAAAGCCGTTGGCGAAGAAGAGGCCGCCGAGCGTCAGCCCCGGAACGTTTTGATTCACGGTCGCGGCAACGAAGTTGGTGAAGGAGGCCACCGAACCCGCGCCCGAGGGGACAACGCCGCCCATCCAGTTGGCGGGGTGTTCCAGTCGCCCGATGCGATGTTGTTCCACGCGCCTGAATCGGCGCGCGCCTCGGTAACGCCGAGCAGCACGGCGGAACCGCAGCAAAAAACCTTTAAAAATCCGGCGACACGCATCGTTCTGTTTTCCATCGTCCGACTCCTTGCGTTTCGTACGCTGATTTTCATAATCATAGAGTGGGCACCATCGCCAAGGCGGGCCAGCAACCACCGGCCCCAGACAGTTTTGGGGCATTGTCCAAAGGAAAGGGGGAAAAAGTCAACCCTAAAATCAGAAAATCTGTGCGACGAAGCTGGGATCCATCGGGCACGTGACCATGACCTTGTCGTCGGCCTTGCCCCCCTTGATCGAGTAGTCCACAAGCTTGCCGTTTTTCATCTCGGCGGAAACAACGTAACCGCCGCGGGCACGGAAGTTCTCAAATTTGCCGGTGAATTTTTCTGGGACGGACGGGAACAGGCGGATCTCCCCACCCCAACTCTGTAACAGCGCCTCGCTTGACAACATCAGGAACGCCGCCCCGCCTTCGATAACCGGCGCTACAAGCGCTTTGGCGTCAGGGTTGTAGGTGAGATCGTTCGGGCCGCGGCGTCCCCACTCCGTGAGTTTGCCGTGGTAATTACGACGGAGCAGCTTCGGTGCCTTCTTCACGTTGGCCAGCGCTTCCTCGCGCGTCATTTTCGTCAAGATGATCGGGTTGTGCGAAAAAACCCCATTCGGCTTGGCAAATCCGTCTTGGAAATCCTTGAGCGCCTCCCACCCTTTCACGCCGCCGTGAATGCGCGTCGTCGCCATGCCGAGATAAAGCGCGCTCCAGTCGTGTACCGGATGCGGTTCTGGCGTCTCGTATGAAATCTCCACCGCGTACTTCCATGCGTAATCAAGCGTTTTCTTGGCGACCTCGATATCGGTGTCGGCTTCAGAAGGGAAGAACGGATAAAAGAGATGACCGCCGTACATATAGTGGTCGTCAGGGATTTCCGGCCCGCACCACCAGCCGCCTTCGGAATGTTTCGCGAAGGCGGGATAATGCGCGAGCACATCCTTCCAGAGTGCCAGTTCCTGCGCATCGCATTTGAAACGTGTCGCCGCCTCTACAGCGGTTTCGAGACACGGCTTCAGACAGGCGATTGCCGTGGTGTCGTCCTTGGAACCGGTGAAAATCTCCGGCGGCACCGACCAGATGAAGTGATAGGTGCCGTCAGCGTCTCGGGTCATGGTTTCGGTGTAGAAGAGGATGAACTTTTTAAGCAGCGGATAGATTTCGCGCAGCACCGCTTCATCGCCGGTGTACCACCACGCCTGCGCCAGCACGAGTCCCGAGTAGGCACCTCCGCACAGCGTGTAGCGGTAGTCGGCGACGGGATGTTCGAATCCAAACTGGTTCATGTTCAAGGGCAAGTAAGCGCCCTTCACGCCGAATTTTTCCATCGTACGGCGTTCTATTTCTGGCATCGCATCTTGATACGTGCGGATGAACGGTTTAATGAACTCGGCGTGATTAAGAGGAAAGAACGGCATCATCGGGATCTGCACGTTCTGGTCGTGGACGTAGCAATGAGAGCCGACACCGGCGTTAGCGCCGTCGATGGGGCCGTAGATGAGGCCGTTCAACGCCGGCATCGGCGATGCTCCGAACTGCGCGGCGAGCGCATAAAGGGCGTAGTTCCACTGGGTATCGACAGCCGGATCGCTATCGAAATAGGCACGTGCGCCCCTCATCCAGAAATCCTTCCACCATGCCCGGTTGTCCGCGCGCACGCGGTCGAAGCCGTCTTTCTCAGCGGCCTTGACCGCATCGAAGGCGGCGGCAACGGGATCGTCCGCATCACGCGTGGTCCTGACCGCGAGGAACAACGTCTTGCGCCCAGACGCCCTGACAGATGCGGTGCGCCCGTGCGCCACGGGCGTTGCGGGCGCAGACATCGCCACCGCGTATGTCTCGCCGCCCGGCAGACGCTGCGCAAAACCGACGACGCCGTCTTTGATTGTCCAAGCAAAGCCGCTGTCCTCAAGACGATGATCCTCTGGCCGCGCGAGTTGAATGACGGCGAGACGGTTCGGCGCGTTCGGATCGCCGATGTCGACGACCATCACGTCGCGGCTACGTTCAATGAACGAAAGTGCTTCCGGCGTCAGGAACGGCGACGTCATCTTGGCGGACAGTTCGCCCGTCCGCGTGTCGAGTTCCTGGCGGGTGGCGGGGATGGACGGCATCGACCAGCCTACCCCGCTCCAAAAACGAACATGCAGGATTGCGGCAGAAAGCGAAGCCGTCAGCATGCTGCCGCCATCCGGGAAACCTTTGGTTCTTTGCTTCTCGGCGCGGAGAAACGCAACCGAATGCCCGGCATTCGTGGCAACGCAGGCCATCACTTCGGCATGCGGCGTGTACTCGCAGGAGAACACCCTTGAGTCGAGGACATCGTTGCGGTTGATCGTCCACTCGAGGTGCGCCGGCGCGTAGGCCATCGCGCCGGTGGCACCGTCACCGATGAAAAGCCCGTCCTGCCAGATCGTTCCCGCCTGCTCCCGCACGAACACCGTTTCTGGGGACGCGGTCAGCGCCGACGCAACGAGCGCCGACGCCGCTACCAAGGCAGGGGCTGTCCACTTCTGCTTTCGTTTCGATCCCATATCCTATTCCTCCTCGGTTGTCCCTCGTTCCCGCCAGCCGACGGCCAGCGTGACGCCGGGCGCTGGCTGGCGGGCGCACACCTCCTTCAGATACTGAATGGGGCTCATTTTGGCATGCGGAAGGGGTTCCGGCAAGGTTGAACCGGACGGGGAAGAGGAATCCACTGGACGAACTGCCGCAGCACGGCGTACACTGTCCTCGTCGGTTTCGGGGACGTGAACCCAAACAATCAAGGAGAAGACGTTTCATGCGAACGAGTTACGCTGAAGGAAAGTTTTGTCGCCTTCAAAAAATCGCGGTGTTTGCCAC
>DUPH01000330.1 GCA_012838435.1 Lentisphaerota bacterium
CGCATGGCCTTGAATTTCCGGTAGAGCAGGCCCGGAACCGGGATCTGCGGCGCGGTGGCCACCTCGTGCGAGTTGCAGGTCTGGATTTTTGCGGACATCGGCATGCCGGCCTGTCGGGCCACACGCGCAAACCGATCGTACGGCACGGAAGGTCCCGGGGCGGCCAACCAGTAGTCATACCCCGTGCGGCCCCTGCCGAAGACCTGCTTCGTCACGCCGGACTCGAAATTCAACTGCAGCGACACGTCTTTGTTGCAGACTGCGGGAATCTCGTAGAACCAGTCCGCGAAGGAAGTGGCAAAGGGGATGTAGTACCATGCGATCAGCTCGGCGTCGGGATTGGCGTCGTGCATGCCCTTGGCCATGGGGGCGAGGATATCGCGCATCACCTCCGCGTTGCTCTTTTTTGCGCAAGCGCGGCAGGTCGGCTTGCGGTCGGAGTGGGGCGAGACGGTTCGCAGACAGGTCGACGCATACTCGCCCAGCGTGAGGTTGATCTGACCGCCCAGATGGGGAACCTCGGAGAAGACGCTGTTCAGCGCGTCGTAAAGGAAGCGCGCGCCAGCCTGAGTCGACGGGCACAGAAATCGGGTATACCCCTCGGGGGCGTCGCTACCCATCTCAGGATGCCTCTTGAGATAATCGTTCTTGTTCGAGTCCCCGTTCTCAGGCTCGATCGAGAAGAGGTAGATCTTGATCCCATACCGTCGGCACTGTTCGACCTGCTGCCGCAGGCGGGCCAGAAGCACGTCGCGGTTTTTGCCGAATTCGGGAATCGTGTCCGACTTGACGATGTCCTCGAAACGCGTCCAGAGCCACAGCCCGTTGATGCCGTCGTGAGCCATGCGGTTGAGGTAACCGTCGGAGTAGTAGAGCCCGTCCGGAGAACTGGGCACGCGGTTGATGTTCAAGGGCTGGAAATAACAGGAGATGCGCGACTTGATGAAGGGTTTACGCTCGACCGTGCCCAGAATTAGGAACGGGCCGCACGCGGCGCGCATCGCATCCTCGACCGCGAAAATGCCGCGCCGGATGCCCTCGGTGTCGGCCGCCAGGATACGGCAACGGTCTGCCGCCACCTCGATCCGGTAGGCCTCGAAAACCGGGGTTTCGGCCTTGGCGGTCTCGATGACGAAGGTGCCGTTCGTCGGCACGTTGCCAGCTTTCAGGAAAAGGGCCAAGTCATCGTAGGCGGTCTTCAGCAGCCCTTCAGGGTCGGGGAAACGCGCGTCCACGCGCACGCCGCGGCGCAGGTCGGCCTCGCCCGCCGCCGCCTCACGCGGGCTCCAGCCGTGGCCGCCCTCCCACAACGGTTTCCGCTGCTCCTGAACAAAGGTCCAGGCTTCTTCACCCGGCCGCGGCGGCAGGGGTTCGAGTCCTTTCAGAATGCCGTCGATGACAGCTTGAGCGCGTGCGCCTCCGGCTGCCGCGCAAAGGACAAACATGAAAAGGGCGATGGCTCGCGTTGGACGGTTCATAGTCAGCTCCTTCTGTTTTAGGAGAAAAGAGTACAGCAATCGGCATGAAGACGGGAGACAAAAATGCCACCATTGGGCAAGCAGACACTTGCTCCAAATCATGTTATGTATGCGCTCGCACTGCGGAAATTTTTGGGAGTGCGGTGACAAGAGCCGCGCTGTGCGCGGAATACGAGGAATCGACTGGACGAGCCACCACTGTACGGCGTACACTGTCCTCGTCGGTTTCGGGGACGTGAACCCAAACAATCAAGGAGAAGACGTTTCATGCGAACGAGTTACGCTGAAGGAAAGTTTTGTCGCCTTCAAAAAATCGCGGTGTTTGCCAC
>DUPH01000331.1 GCA_012838435.1 Lentisphaerota bacterium
AAAAAACGGCCGAGACCTTTTCGAAACGTTCCGGCCATTCAAATGACCCAAACAAGGTACCATTCTGTTGGCCTTTTGACCACAAGATCCTTAGTTCAGGTGAAAATCAATCATACCCGAGAATTGACCCGTCTCCCGAATCCCGCTATATTTGTGGGTCTTTACAGGGCGGCGCATGCCCGCAGCGTGTGGCGCAGAAGTTTCGCCAAGGAGTTCATCATCAATGAAGGCAGTAGGTTCCGAATTCCCATTTTTTGACGACGCTCTCGTCAAGCGCTATGCGGACAAGATTCGTGCGACAGGCAAGATTGATCTGAGCCTGTATGAAAAATACAATGTCAAACGCGGCCTGCGTAATGCAGACAGCACCGGCGTACTCGTCGGCTTGACCGCCATTGGCAGTGTTCACGGCTACATGATCTCGGAGAGTGAAAAGATCTCTGTTCCGGGAAAACTCTTCTACCGCGGCATCGACGTGAACGACTTGGTGAAAGGTTTCCAAGAAGAACAGCGACCTGGCTTCGAGGAGACCGCCTACCTGTTGCTCTTCGGTGACCTGCCCAACACACAGGAACTCCAGGTTTGGAACGACTTGTTGGATACCTGCCGGCGTCTGCCGGACGGTTTTAAAGAGAGCGTAATCATCCGTTCGCCGGGCAAGGACATCATGAACAGCATCGCGCGCACGGTGCTGATGGCCTATCTCTATGACCCGACACCGGATCAACTGGATATCGAGACAACGCTGCGCCAAAGCATCTCGCTAATTGCTAAATTCCCGGTGATCGCTGCCTACGCCTACCAAGCCAAAGCCCACTACCACATGGGACACAGCTTGTTGATGCGTTACCCGGAAGTCGGGAAAAGCACCGCTGAAAACCTCCTGCTGCTAATCCGCGAAGACGGTATCTATACACCGCTGGAGGCCGAACTGCTCGACCTCTGCCTGGTGTTGCACGCCGAACACGGCGGCGGCAACAACTCCGCCTTTACCACGCACGTCGTATCGTCGTCGTTCACCGACACCTACGCTGCTGTGACTGCCGCCACACTTTCACTGAAGGGCCTGCGCCACGGCGGCGCCAACCTGCGTGTGATGGAGCAGATGCGCGAAATCAAAGAGCACGTCAGGCGATGGGACGATGACGACGAGGTCGCCGCCTACCTCACCCGTATCCTCAACAAGGAGGCAGGCGACGGCACGGGGCTGATCTACGGCCTCGGACATGCGGTCTACACACTCTCTGACCCACGCACTGAAATCCTGCGCGAAAAGGCACGCGCGCTCGCCCACGCCAAGGGCCGCGATGAGGAGATGGCGCTCTATGAGACCATCGAACGCCTCGGCCCCGAGCTCTTCAACAAGAATCGCGCCAAGCCGCGTGACCTCTGCGCCAACGTGGACTTTTTCTCGGGCTTCGTCTACGACATGCTCAACATCCCAGTTGACCTTTATACGCCGATCTTTGCGGCCTCACGTGTGGTCGGCTGGTGCGCACACCGCATCGAAGAGCTGCTCAACAGCGGACCAATCATCCGGCCGGCCTACAAGGCGGTTTTCGAGCAACGCCCATACACGCCTATGGCCGAGCGAAGCGAAGACTGAACATGGAGATCCGGAACTATAAACCCACGATGCGCTACCGCCCCTTCGGCGCCCGAACTGACGTACTTGTGTCGATGCTGGGCATCGGTGCCATGCGCCTGCCGCTGACGCCGGAGGGTGCGATTGACGAGACGCGTGCCAATGAACTGATTGAGACAGGTCTGGAAGGCGGTATCAACTACATTGACACTGCCTATGTCTACAACGACGGCGCAAGTGAAATGATCGTGGGCGATACGTTGCAACGTGGCTGGCGCGACAAGATATACGTCGCCACCAAGATGCCGGTCTGGGAGTTGGAGAAGCCCGGCGATCAGGAGCCGTTCCTCCGCACGCAACTCGAACGCTTGCGCATGGACCAGATCGACTTCTATCTGTTGCATTCGCTTAACGCGCGCTATTGGCAGAATGTCCTGCGCTCTGACTCGCTGGCTTGGCTGGACGAGGAGAAACGGCGCGGCCGCATCCGGTTCGCTGGCTTTTCGTTTCATGACGATTTCGACGTATTCAAAACAATCATCGACGCTTACGACTGGGATTTCTGCCAGATCCAGTACAACTACGCGCAACACGATATTCAGGCCGGTACGCGCGGCCTGCAGTACGCGCACAGCAAAGGGATCGGCGTTTCGATCATGGAGCCCCTCTTCGGCGGCTTCCTGACCGGACCGCAAATGCCGCCCGGCGCGAACCAATTGTTTGAAGAGAATGGTGTAAACCCCGTGGCAAGCGCGTTGCGCTGGGTCTGGAACCAGCCCGAGCCGGCGGTCGTGCTGAGCGGCATGAATGAGAAATATCAGGTGAAGGAAAACCTGCGCATCGTTGAGACAGCCGATGTCGGAGTGCTGACCGAACGTGAGCGGCAGGTGCTGGAACAGGTCTGTAGCTACATGCGCGAGAATGTGCCGATCCCCTGCAGTAAGTGCGGTTACTGCCTGAAGAGCTGTCCGGTGGGTGTCAAGATCCCGGTCGTCTTTGACCTCTTCAACAAGCATTTGCTGGTCGACCGCAAACACACGTTGCAACCGGCGCTCTATCGCGGCATGCTCCCTTCGGAAAAAGCATCCGCCTGCGTACAGTGTGGCGCCTGTAAGAAACATTGTCCGCAGTCGATCGATATTCCCTCCTGGCTGGGGAAGGT
>DUPH01000034.1 GCA_012838435.1 Lentisphaerota bacterium
GGATCGCCCGACCATGTTCCCGCTCGTAACTGGCCGCGAAACCTGTCCAATGCTCCATAAATATTCGCTGCCACAGGTTGAGTTCCTCAAACGGCCGTTGTGTCATCCGCTGTCTCCTGTAACTCCTTGCTATAACTCCTTGCCAGAGAGCATACTATAGACCGTGTTCATTACAGTTTACAAGCAGAGAAATAAAGAACCGCGGATTTACGGACCGTGAGTTCCGAATCAGAAAGGAGATGGTCCACGGCTGTGAAGGAGCGAGGTGCTTCGAGGTTCTGCGGTTCAACTGGGTTATGGGTAACTATCAGCTAAAAAATATGTCTCTTTACACGATTATTTGCTTGACTGGCTTAACCAGCAGTCAGTTACAGGTTCCCATACATTAAACACCGTTCCTGACACACAACACATCGCCTTTTGCAGTGTCTTCAATGTAACAAAGAAATCGATGATTTCAATCCTAATTCCTAAATCCTCCTTACAAAACCGTTGTGTCGATGCGCATGCGTCGGCCGTGGAGTTGTAGGTTCCCGCCAGTGATGATGACCTTCTCGTCCTCGCGCCGCAGGTCGAGCGGCTCGCGCGCCCAGACTGCCCAGCCGCGCGTGGCGGCTCGCGCGTACAACTGCTCCAGCGTGTCGGCGAAGCGCTCCTGGCCGCGCCAGAACGGCAGCGGGCCAAGGCGGTAGATGAGCGGCGCGGGCGTGAGCGTTTTCACGGCGCTGCCGAAATCTTCAAAGGGCGGCTGCGGCGTTCCGTAGAACATTGTGAGATCGACAGGATCGGGTGCGGGCGACAGTACCGGGCCGACTGACGGCGGCTCTTGCATCGCCGCTTCGCCCAGCAGCTCGGCACGGCTGACACCGCGAACGGCCAGCAGCAACAGCGGGTTTTGGGTGATAGCCTCGCCCATCAAATAGTAGACCGCCGCTAGATGTTTGCAGGGGTTGGCGTAATCCGGGCAGGAACAGCGGCTCGACAGATCGTTCTCGCGTTGCGGAAAGAGCGGACAGCCAGCCTCCCGGAAGAGTCCCTCCACTTCAAGCGGCAGCTCGCCGACCAACAGGCGCGCCACCAGCATCGGCTGGGCGCGCAGGGTCTCGATCAACTGCGGCTGCGCCTCTTCCGACACCGTGCGGAAGCGGATGGTGCTGGTGTACGGCTCCTTGCTGGCGCCCTGCACACGGGCAGTGATCACGCCCGGCGTGATCTCAAGCTGCGACACCTGGCCGGAGACTGCATAGCTGCGGCCGCGTCCCAAACGCGCCCCAATGCGGAAGCGTTCGATGGCCTCGATCCAGCGTCGGCTCCACCACACGCGCGACGTTCCACTTTGCGCTTGTTGCGAACGAATGCCGCCCATGATTGCCATCGGCGTGCGCGGCGCGTATTGTTTTTTTCGCTTTTTCTTGCTCATCCTTCCACCTCGATGTCGGCGATGACCGTTTCGGAGAGCCGCAGAACTTGATCCAGTTCGGCGTCGGAAAGCTCAGTCAGGAACTGCTCGCCGCTGGTCACGATTTCAGTGGCTAAAGCACTCTTGTGCGCGATCATGTCGTCGATACGCTCCTCCAGCGTGCCGCCGCAGAGAAACTTGTGAACCATCACATCGCGGGTCTGTCCGATACGGAAGGCGCGGTCGGTGGCCTGATTCTCGACGGCGGGATTCCACCAGCGGTCGTAGTGAAAGACGTGGCTCGCGCGAGTCAGGTTGAGACCGATGCCGCCGGCTTTGAGCGAAAGGACAAAGGCACACGGTTCGACGCTCTCCTGAAACGCTCGCACCATGTTGTCGCGCGTCTTGCGCGGCACGCCGCCATGCAAAAACGGCATGTCGCGCCCAAACGTTTCGCAGAGACGTTGTTGCAGTAGCGCGCCCATTTCGGCGTACTGGGTGAAGACCAGTGCGCTCTCGCCGCGCGCGAAAATCTCCTCCAGCATCTCTTCCAGACGTTGTAGCTTGCCAGATGGAC
>DUPH01000035.1 GCA_012838435.1 Lentisphaerota bacterium
CGGTCGTCGGCCATAACTGGTCCTGCTTTCTGAAATTCAAAGGCGGCAAAGGGATCGCCACCAGCGCGGGTTTGCTGATGGGGCTCACACCTGCCGGCGTAGGCATCGCCTTCGCCGTCTGGCTGGTGCTCTTCCTGACCACGCGTTATGTCTCGGTCGCCTCGATCGGCGCGGCGCTCTCGCTGGCGATCGCAGTCTGGTGGCCGCTGGCGCTGCACGCGCGACACGGCACTTGGTTCGCGGGGGTCCTGACCCTGCTCGCCTTGCTGGCCGTCTGGAAACACCGCTCGAACATCGCCCGGCTGCGCGCCGGCACGGAGTCACGGTTCACCTTTAGGAGAAAAGCATGAACATCACCATCATCGGAGACGGCGGCTGGGGGACCGCCATCGGACTGCTGCTACACTCGTACGGACACCGGGTCACGCTGTGGGGCCCCTTCGCAGAGTATCTCGACGAGATACGCGCAAGCCGCGAAAACAGCCGCTACCTGCCCGGCATCGCCCTGCCCGATGACCTGCGCTGGATCGCTGATCCGGCTGGCGCGGTAGCCGGCGCCGAGGCTGTGGTGCTGGCTGTGCCCTCTAAGTTTTACTCCTCGGTCTGCGCGTCCTTCGCCGGCCTGATCACAACCCCCGGCACGCTGGTCGTTAGCCTGACCAAAGGTCTCTGCGAAAAGACACACCGCCGCATGAGCGAGATCGCGCGGTCGACGTTGGGGCTCGACACGATCGCGGTGCTCTCGGGTCCCAGCCACGCAGAAGAAGTCGCGCGCGGCATCCCGACCGCCGTGGTGGCGGCCGCCGATGACGAGGCAATCGCACAACGCGCGCAGCAGCTTTTCAACGGACCGCTCTTCCGCGTCTATACCTCGACCGACACGCTGGGCGTCGAGATCGGCGGTGCCGTCAAGAATGTGATCGCCATCGCGGTCGGCGCATCGGACGGACTCGGTTTCGGCGACAACACGCGGGCCGCACTCATCACACGCGGACTGGCCGAGATCACACGCTTCGGTATCGCGTTGGGCGCGCGTCCCGAGACCTTTTCCGGCTTGAGCGGCGTCGGCGACTTGATTGTCACCTGTACCAGCCGCCACAGCCGCAACCACGCGGTCGGCGAACGCCTCGGACGCGGCGAGAACATCGAGGCGATCCTCGGCAGCATGAAGATGGTGGCTGAGGGTGTCTGGAACGCGAGGGCCATCCACTCACTCGCCCAGACACACGGCGTAGAGATGCCGATCACTGATGCCGTCCATGCGGTGTGCTACGAGAGTTTTTCAGCCCGTACCGCCGTCGAGACATTGATGGCGCGCGACATGAAACCCGAGGTGTAAGCCATGAGCCAGATACGACATCACCTGATCGAGGCGCGTTCATCCTCCGTGCAACGACTTGCGCGTCATCTGCGGGCCTGCCTTCCGTTCCTCGCCTTTCTGTTGCTCTGGGGCATACCTCGAATCGGCTGGATTACGTGCGACGGGGGCGTTCCGGCGATGTGGGAGTACGGGTACTTCGTCACCGACGAGGGCTACTATCTGGACGGGGGCAAGGAGAAGCTCCTCTACGGGGATTTTGTCGACCTCACCCGCACCGAAGCCTTCACGTATGGCTTTTCTCCGGGTACGCATTGGCTAGCCTATCTGGCTCTTTCGTGCTTCGGACTGTCGGACTGGGCGTTCCGCATTCCGTTCATCCTGCTCGGCGGCCTAGCCTGGTGCGCCCTGTATGTCTTTGTCGCGAAAAAAACGTCTCCGCTCTCCGCGCTACTCATCTGCGGAACCCTGTCGCTGACCCCGATGCTACTCGCCTACGAGCGGACGGCAAGCAACGATGCGCTCATCGGCGCCTTGGCAGTCCTAGCCTACGTCGCCGCCGCACTGGGAAAAACATGGCGCTCCATAGTTCTAGCCGCTGCGATTGGAGCGTCTATCGTCTTGGTGAAACCCTCAGTCTTCGTCCTGCTCCCCTTGATCGCCGCCGGTGTCCTCTCTCGGCCCAAACTCAAGGCTTGGTACCTAGACCTCGCGCTTTTCGTTTTGGGATCGGCGGGGTTCCTCTTCCTGTTCAGGCTCGGCGTCCATCTTTCGGTGGCGGGCGAAGCGGCTGCGCAGGGGGTGTCGGCACACGAACTCATCCGCCGGACGACGACGCACTATCCGCTTCCGAAACTCACGGATATCGCCGGCCTATTGAAGGGCCTCTCCGCTTTTCCCCGCACTCCGTCGAACACAATGCTAGGGCCTTGGGTGATTGGTCTTGTGGTCCTGCCGCTTTCCCTGCTACTCAAAGGACTCCGGGAGGCGGTCGCGCACCGGCGTTTTCATCCGCGGTTGCTCCTTTATCTGATGATTCCTGCATACGTCGCCGCCATGTCGGTCATGAATACGCTCTACACCCACTATTTCATTCCAGTGCTCTACTTCATTCCGGTGCTGTTGGTCGAAGCCATGGATGACCTGCGAGAGGATGCTGAGAAGCCCGACAAATTCGCACCCGTCCGAACAGTCGGCTGGGTGCTCCTCGCCGCAGGGATCTGTGCCATCGCCTGTTCTCTCCTTTCCGCCCATGTGCCACCACCGCAGGACGTCCAGTCGTTCTACTCGAAGATCTACAACATGCCGAAGCAGAATGTCTGGTTCTTCACTTGGAAGCGCATCCTCGTCATCTTCCTCCCCATCGCGGCCGGTTACATGCTCATCCGCTGGAAAGTCTGGCGAGCGCAGAGCCTTGTCGTGTTCCTTGTGTCCGCCTTAGGCTGCACGGCCATCTGCTTCTCCATGCTTCCCGCCGTCTATCTTGCGCCGTACTTACGCGGCGAGCCCGCAATCGGGATGGGGCTCGTCTGTCTTGTACTGTTCATGGGGCTTGTCCTTCTGTACGGGATTCACGCCGCGCCGACCCTCATGTCGAACCACCGAGTAGCTTCGCTGTTCATCGTCGTTTTTTTTGTCAGCTACACGCTTGGAAGTCCGAACTGGCAACAGGCCTTTGACGAGCTTTTCACGAAGGGAACGCATGTCCAGCGCACAGTCGTGAAAGATCTGGCCGCCCGGATACCCAAAGACGCCGTCGTAATCGGCGAGCGGTCCAACCAACTCTTTCTGGCGTATCCCATCAAGACGGCGACGACTTTCCCCTGCAACAGCGACCCCATCCCCATCGTGAAGGAACTGCGGAAGTCATCGCCAGACACGCCGCTCTTCGCCCTCATCGACTCGCAGCACGCCTACTGCATGCAGCACTACGACAAGGCCAAATCCTGGTGCCGTCTTGTCCCCGTTACGCAAGCCCGGCTGCCCTCCTTTGCGACGGGAGCACCCAGCGATGTCCACCTTTGCCGCATCATCGTGAACGACGCCGCGATGCCGGATTAACAAAGCCCCGCTTTTTTCACGCAGGGACGCGAAGCTTGGAGCACAACCATGCCCGTACCGCCGTCGAGACATTGATGGCGCCGAGGCATGATGTCTACAGCGCTTTGACTCCACATCGCCGTTTAGAGACGCCACCTAACGTATTGGTGTCCGCCCTGTATGTCGAGAAGTTCACCCGAGATACTGAGCATTTCCCACAACCGCCTATCGCCATAGTACATCCCGTACAACGCATAACGTAATTTCCCTTTTTCATACAGGATCGCCAGATTGGGATCACCAAACACTACGCTACGCGTCCCTGCAAAATTAGTGATTTCTCCGAGAACTTTCATGCGCCTCCGGCAGTCATGCACGGATTCTGGCAACTTCCCTACGTTGGGGAACATCACTTCATCGATATCCGCCAAAATGCTCCGGTCAATAAAAAGAGCCCATATGGTTTCGTAATTGATCGACGCGTGGTGCACCAAGGTCACAACTTGTATCCCGTTGTCAGCGGTTGAACAACCCCTCTCGTCCCAAGATGTAGGGCGTTTTTTTATCCGTACTTCCTTTGAGGCCGCAAGACCCAGCCGGGACATTTGTGCATAAATCGGTGCTCCCTCCTTTGATCTTTCTTTTATTTTCTCGATGGCCTGTAAGAACCTCTTTTGGCCTTTATCACTCCATGTGTGGAAATCCTTGCACATGGTTTTATCCGCCTCCGACTCAAGTAAATTCGTTGCATGGAGCCGGATACCTTGCAGGTCAAGCACGCCGTTTTCTTCGCATGGCGAATCCATAGCGTTGCGTTTACATCCGGCGTTCCCTTTTCTTTCTATGCCCACTCTTTTTGGGAAAGCCGTGATGGAAATCAGATTGGTCTCATAGTAGTGGTAGATTACCGTCATGTCACCGTGCTTATCGGATCTGGCGTCCATCCGTAAGTAATTGTCCTCGATCCCTTTCCACATTTGGTCAGGCGCAATCGCGACAGCCCTATGAAACGGCAAAACCGCCACTCCGAGAGCCTTGCACACCGGCCTAATCAACGCATGCCTTCAGCGTACTCATACACCTCTATCGCCTCGACGGTACTCAAGCTGTTCGTGCCGACACCCCTGACGTGGTATTGCAGAAGCGGACGGATATAGTCGCAAGTTTCGCCGGGCAAGACCCCCGGATTCGTCCCAAGTTCATCAACGACATATCGCTTATACACGACCTCTTCATTCCCGTGTTCAAGCAATATCGTCTCCTTGGTATAGGCACAGTAGACGCTATTCGAAGGCCACATTTCTTGTAATGTGCGCAAGTCTGCCGGGCGGCCGATCAAATCCAACACGTCTGCGCCGGGAGAGGCCGTACAACACAAGCACCACAGTGAAACAACAGCGATCATTCTGGCATGCATAGCTTTTACCCTACAGCGCCTCTGCGTTAAAATACGGACGCAGCCCGCAACCCAAAATTCTGACAGACCAGTCATGCCATTCTCCGTTTGCGCATATCCCGTAAGTAACGAGGGCGAAGGTTTTGGGAAGGTGGGCGTCCCTGCGAGCCGCGCCACTTGAGAGTTGAAATAAGAACACCAAGATGCCCCTGCCTTTCATGAAGTTTCAGTTTCATGGTTTCATCCAAATCGGGATCGATTGCTTAACCACGGAACACAGAATACGGAAAGCCATGGCTTTGTTTCATGCCGCTCGTGCAGTATAAATCGTGGCCGGGCTAGTTGCGCGTACACTCATGCGACTGGTTCGCCTCTTTGCCTTTCAAGGTTTGTGCCAAGTACATCAGAGCAAGAATGTTGAGCAACCAGATAGCCCCAACACCAATCCAGAGTATCATTCCGCTGCGTAGAGTCTGGCTCAAAGTGGCCCCGAATAGAACGAAGTCAAAAGAGGATGCCTTCGACATGCGACCGACCTCTTCATATATCGTGTGCCATTTTACACGATAGAGGACCCTCTCAATCTGTCCCCACCCGATCAGCAACAGGATATTTATTGCGACGAGTATATCGAGACAGCGTGAGAATGTCAGTCGCGGCAGTGTTGGCAAAAGCCACATAACTGCGGCCGCAAGACAGGTTGCCGCAGAGACACAACGCACCATTAGCGTATCGTTTCTGGGGTAGAACAGCGCCAGCAAGGCAAGAAGTCCTAGCCCTGTAGCGATTGCCACTAAGCATCCTTTGATCTTCTTCGCTTTCTTGATGTCATTTGCGTTCATTGCATTGCACCAATGCACTACTGCATCAGCGTGCCTAACTTCGTGGCAGTTTCCAGCCACACGCGACTGTCGCCCTGGCCGGTCAGCGCAATCACGTAGGCCGGCTGTTGCAGAACAAAGCTCTCGCCCGGCGCGACCGTCACCGCCTCTTTCAGTTCCAGCCGTGCGTCGGGATGCTGCCCTCCCTGTGGATTGAGCCAGAAATGGACGCCCACACCCGCGTTCATCGGTGCGACGGCACCGAAAAACCGACCGCTCTCCGCTTCCATCCAGCAGCCTGAAGGCGGCACGCCCCACAGATTGGGCGGCAGTTTCTCCGGTGTCTTGCGGAATTCGTTGTAGAGACGGAAAAAGAAGCCCTTGAGTTGCAACGGGCGCTCTCCCGTGTTGTGCGCACTGACCGCCTCCGCGACAAACCACGGTACGCCCGGCGGCAGATAGAGCCGGTGCGTGGTTGCCATGCGGTCGCCACTGTGCGCCCCGTCGCCGGTGATCTCAATCACGGCAATGCCTTCCTCGACCCGACCTTCCACCGTGCGCACGGTGTGGATGTCGGTCCAGCGGGGCTGTCCGCCCGCGTCAAGCGTCAGCAGCATGGCCGTGTAGTTGCCGAATGGCGTCTCGTTGCCGTCCAGCGTCACGCTCTCCACCATCCGTCGACCGCCCACGCGCCCGCTCAGCGTGATGCGTCCATTGCTTGCTCGGAAGGCGTCACCCTCGCGCGTGAATGTCGCGGGAACCTCGCCGACACGACCGCGACGCGCCACCTGCAGCGGCGGTTGCGGCGGCGGGCGCGTGATCGTCTTGGGCGCGGGCTCCGGACGAAAACGCCATGCCGCTGCCTCGCGGTGCAACCCCGTGAACATCTCGGTAATCAGCGGATGCGGCACGCCATCCTCGGTCACGAGCCCGTAGTTGGAGTCCTCCGGAAAGGGCGTGCTGATGCCCAGCGCGGGCTGATCCACCCACATGAAATAGTCGTAGCCCAGCAGGAACGGCAGGCTCAGCATCGTGCGCGCGAAAAGGCTCGTCGCCCGCGTGCGCTCAGCCTGTGTGCGGAAACGCTGTCCCGCACCGTGTACGCTCGGCACGCCAGCATCGAGCGCGGGGAACGACCACTCGGTAATCAGCATCGGCCGCCGGACATAGTCATAGAACTTCTGGAAGTGCTCGGACACCGGTTCGCCCCCCCGCCCCAGATGCGTGTAGACGCGCCCTTCATCGATATCCGCCATTGGATAGACATTGAAGGTCACGACATCACAGAACTTACCCGCAACCTTCCACACCTCGGGATGCGCACCGCCCGTGCCGGCAAAACGTGCGCCCAATACCAAGTGGTTCGGATCGACCGCGCGGATCGCGCGCGCCGTGAGGGAGAAATAGCGCTCTGCCGTGTGTACCAAAAACGCCAGTTTCGCCGCGCGCGCTGCATCGGTCGGATGCGGCAACTGCTCAAAACCGAGTAGCTCGTCAAAGCTCTTGGCCTGTGTGCCGAACGCCGCGTTGAAGTCCGCGATCTTACCGCCGAAACGCGCGGACATCAACGCCACCAATGCGCGCTTGGCCGTATGCTCCCGGCCTTTTTTCATCGTAGCGTCGAAAAGACCGGTATCCTGCGTACCGCGTCCCCACCACGCCAGCTCGTTGTCGATGAAGTAGCCGAACAGCCAAGGATCGTCGCGGTGCGGCAAACAGCGGGTCCGCGCCACATACTGGCAGTAAGCCTCGAACTCCGGATGAAAGACATTCGGGAAGGCCGAGCACGGACGCCGTTCGTTCGGCGTGATCTCATACTCGTCATCCAGCGTCGCCAAGTGCGAACCGATATTGAGAAACTCGGTGTGTATCAGCCCGCGGTGCTTGAGTCCATGCGAACAGCCCGCCCCGAGCATATTGAACCCCCACTGCTTCAGGCGGCCTAGCGTCTCTTGTTCCCACTCGGCCTGATCGGCATACTTCTCCTTGTTTTTACGGCCATAGGGCGCGTAGCCCAGCTTCTCACACCAGTGACCGTGATAGGAAACGTGATCCACGCCCAGCAGCACCAGACCGCGTCCCAGCGGGTCGATCGCCCACCAGCGCCCGTCCGGCTTTTTGACCACGCGGAAAAATCCGGTCGCCTCGTCCCGCACGTCGGACACGCCGTTCGCCACCTCGAACGGCGGGATCGGCTGCGGCGCCGCAACCTTCTCAGCCACGGGCTGCGACCATGACGCACGTATCTCCTTGAAAGCACCGGCAATGCCCGACACTCGCAGCGCGGGACGGCCGGCGCACACCGCCGCCGCCGTGAAGGCAAAGCGCCGGCGCAGGATCAAGCGCCCGTCCGGTGCGAGGATCGTGCCGGTGACGCCCTTCGCATCCATGCTGATTCGCAGACGATGCGGCTGGCCAAACACCCACGGCACCGCTGGCGCTTCATTGATCTCCATTTTCAGGTTGTGCTGCGCCAACCACTCGCCGTCACGCATCTCGCACAGCTCCACCATCGGTCGCAGGTTGTGCTCCGGCGGCATCTGCACCAGCGCCAAGTGCCAGAAGTTTTGATCATCTGCTACGATCGCCACCGCAGCGACATCCCATCCGATACTCTGTGCCTTTTGCGGCGTGAAGAGCGCTTCGACCGTGACATCGGCGGCGAGCGGTGCCGCCTCATACACGGCGATGCCGTGCCCGTTGGTAGAGGGGTTCACGATCTCGCCCGACTGGAAACGCCATGTCAGCGGATTACTGAACCACTCTTTACCGTCCGTCGGTAACGCCGTCAGCTCTGCGCCGAACGCCGTCATCGTCGCCATCAGCAAAACCACTCCGATCCCGAATCTCTGTTTCATCATGTATCCCCTTTTTGATTTGAAAGTTGAGCGTTGGAAGTTGAACGTTGAACGTTCTTCGGACAAGCCGCGAAGCAGCGGCCACACACAATGCAGCGCTCGCGGTCGGCCTCGTGCAGCGTCCGGCGCTGCAAGCGCGTCATGCCCAACAGGCGCAACGCCATGATCGCGCCCACGAACGCGCCCGCCCACGCGCAGCCGCGCCGGAAGTGCGCGACCGTCACGGCGGCCTCAGCCGCAGCCTGTTCCGGCGTGCGCCCGGTCCGTTTGAACGCTTCGATTTCAGGATGCAGGTCCATCTCGGACTCGGGCGTTTGTGCCAACCGCTCTGCGACGATCACAGACGGATGCGCGCGCGCCGCTTGCGCACCGAGCAGCCAACCTGCGGCGGCGCAGCCCGCCACCACCAGAGGCGCCAGCATCAGCATTAGGACGAAACGCCGGAATAACCCGCTCCGCGCGGTGTCGCTCAGTGCCGGACGCGGCACCGTGATGGCATCGACCGGACAGGTTCCCACGCACAGCCGACAGTTGATACACTCGTGCGCAGTGATAGCGAACGGTCGCCACGCGAGACGCGAGCACCACTCCAGCAGCACCCCATACGGACAGAAGTAGCGGCAGTAGGGCCGCGCCACCACCATGCCTACCAGTAGCACCGCCGCACCGGTCAGGAACATCGGCATCGGCGCACTGCGCCGGAAGAGACCGACAAACGGGTCGGTGCGACAGATCAGATAACCAGCGCCATTGATCGCGTAGACCAGTCCGACCGCGAGCACAGCGGGCGGCACCAGCCGCAGCACGGCATCCACGCTGCGCGGCACGCGCTGCGGCGTGATGATAAACAGATCCTGAAGCGCGCCCAGCGGACACACCGCGCCACAGAAAACACGCCCGAACAGTAGCGCCGTCAAAAGCGGCAACGCGAAGAGCGCCGCCACGCTCCACGGCAGGCCGCCACCTGACCACGCCGCCACCGCAACATTCTGAACCGCGCCGACGGGACAGATACATCCCTGCCTGATAAACCCGAACCACGCCAGACAAACCAGAGAGAACACCAGCAGCCAACGGCGTGAACGCACCCGATGCGCCAGCCACACCGTCACAGCCAGCGCAAGCGCCAAGATCAGCACATCGGCCCAAGCGGGGACCAATGCCTCAAAGGGCGGATGCACCGTCTGCGGCACGGTGTGCCCCGACTCAAATTGAGGCTGCGGAAAACGTGATGCCGCGACCGTGGTGGCCGCAGGGACCCACACAAGATTTGCACAGATCTTTTGTTTTGCCCGCAGGATGGGAGGGACGAGCGTCTGCTCGTCCGCGGGCAAGCAGACGCTTGCCCCTCCCGGCGCTCCGCGAGCCCGGTCGTCGCGCATTTGTAGGCGCCATATGAAACGTAAGACTATGTGTGGCCGGGTTAGCAAAGGCTCTCTTTCAGCAGGTAAGGACGGGAGGCCGGCACGCGGGAGATCGCCTGCGCGGGGCACTTCTCTGCAATACGGCAGGCGTTACAGTTGGTACAACGGTCATGTCGGATCTGGAGATAGAGCGACCCGTTGCCGAAGTGGGTGCAGCCCTTGACGCAAAGCCCGCATCCCGTGCAGAGCGACTCGTCGATATGATACTCGAAGTAGGGATCTTCGATAAAGACGCGGGAGATCGCACCGGTCGGACAGATCTGGTTTTCAGCGGCCTCGTCGAGACGCGCGGCATCGGACTTGAAATAACCGAAGCAGAGCTTGCAGTAACCGCACATCGCGTAACCGTGCACACATTTAACCGCCGATGGGTGCAGCACGCACTCGGTTTCGCAACGGCCGCACTGGATGCATGCGCGCGGATCGATCTGCCATACCGTGCGGTCCGCGGTTGGTCGCTGCGCAGCTTTGGCCGCGAACGACGCCACCACAGCGCCCGCGCCGGCCCGCA
>DUPH01000332.1 GCA_012838435.1 Lentisphaerota bacterium
TGGATGCGCGGTTGCAACTACATGCCCGCGAGTGCGGCGAACCGCGTGGACCAGTGGCAGGAGTTGGGCAGCGAAGAACGGTTCAAGGAGGTGGATCGCGAACTGGCGCTGGCGGCGTCGATCGGCTTCAACACGTTGCGCATCTTGGTCGAAGAGCAAGGCTTTGGCGTGTGGTATCACGATCATGACGGTTTCATGGCGCGGTTCGAGCGCATGCTCTCGATCATGGAGCGACATGGAATCCGCGCCATCGTCGTGCTCGGCAATGATTGCTCGCGTCCGAAGGAGTTGTGGAAACTGCCGGCTCCGGGGCCGCAGCCCTGCGACTGGGGTTACCACGGGGGACGGAAGCTCTCGCAGCACGGATCGTTTCCGGGGGCGATCGGTTACACGTCGCTTGATGATCCTGAGCTTAACCCGAAGTTCTTCCAGATGTGCGAGGAGTTGTTGACGAAGTATCGCGATGACGACCGCATCGCCTTTTGGAACCTCTGGAACGAGCCGGGCAACAACGGACGCGGAAAGATCACCGCGCCGCACCTGCGGAAGCTCTTTGAACTGGGGTGGCGGATTGATCCGAAGCAGCCGCTCGCGGCGGATCTTTGGGGTGGTGCCTACGGCGCTGCCGATGACAAGAACGAGGCGCAGAAAGTTGCGGGCGCGTGTTCGGACATCGTCAGCTACCACTCGTATCGTCCGTTCGCAAGCCAGATCGAACTCGTGAAACGGCTCAAGACGCTTTACGGGCGTCCGATGGTCAACACGGAGTGGCTGGCGCGCATCCTCGGTTGCGAGGTGTTTGACTGTTATCCGTTCTTTGCTCAGAACCGCATTGGCTGCATGTGCTGGGGGTTTGTGGCGGGGAAGTATCAGACCTATGAGCCGTGGGAGGGGATGTGGCGAGAGGTCGAGCGGGGCGGCGGTCAACACTATGACCTGTCGAAGTGGTTCCATGATCTGTTCCGGCCTTCGTTGCGTCCGTATGATCCGAAGGAAATCGACGTGATCAAAAACGTCAATGCGCAGATGGATGCGGAGCGCGCGGGAGGATCCATCCGTGCCAAGATCGCGAAGACGCGCAAGATCGTTGCGGAGGATATGTGGCAGGGTTTCCGCCGGACAAAGTTTGACTTCAACGGCCGTACGGCCTGGGTGGTGGAACCTTCGCGCGCACCGCGGGCGGGGGTGCCTTGGACATGGACGATGCAGTGGGCCGAGGCGTTTGTGGACCGTACGGGCGTGCCTGATCTTCTGCGTCAGGGCTTCCATCATGTGACGCTCGAAGCCTTTGACCTACGTGCGAATGACGAGGGGGTCGCGCAGTTTGCCGAGTTTCAAAAATTCCTTGTGAATGAGCTTGGCTTCGCGCCGAAGGCAGATTTGGTAGGCATGAGCTGGGGCGGCTTTTTCTCCGTGCGTTACGCGGCGGCGCATCCGGCCAACGTGGCGAAAATCTATCTGGATGCGCCGTTGCTGAACTTCGACGGATTTGGCAGCGATCCGAATCGCATCGGGCCTTGGGGCGCGGTCGCGCCTGCGGACGGCAACTGGGGTGCGGTGCCGGGCATGCCGGTGAATCAGGCGGAGGCGATCGCGAAGGCCGGTATCCCGGTGCTGCTCTTGTACGGCGGTCAGGATCAGACCGTTCTGCCGGCGAAAAACTGCGAGTTGTTCGCCGCCCGCTTCAAGGAGGCCGGCGGCAAGATCGAGGTGAATCAGCGCGGTCTGTTCGGGCACCACCCGCACGGCGTGGACCCGGACAAGACGGGGCTGATCACGAAATTTTTCATGCGGTAGTTCCGCAACGGGTTATGATGAAGGCAAAGCGATAACAATTCGTTTTGACGCAATGACTGGGAAGCCAATGGTTGTGTCCGAGTAGGGCGAAACTTCATTCGTTATTCACTCTCTCTTTCGGATCGTGTATGCTTTGTTCCATGTTACGCGGTGGGGAGAGGCGAGATGCTACGACAAGCGGTTGCGGGCCGTTGTTCAGGCATGTAGGCTGGATAGGGCGGTTGGCCGTCGGCGCGTTGCTGCTGGTCGGGGTCGTTGGGTGCGGCGACGGACCGCGATTGCGTCCGGTGACACCGGAGTCGGTGGTGCTGGCCTTTGGCGACAGCTTGACCTCAGGAGAAGGCGCCGATGAGGAGCAGAGCTATCCAGCGGTGTTGGCGCATCTTTTGGGTTGCGAGGTCGTGAACGGCGGTGTGGCCGGCGAGATCACACAGCAGGGCGTCGCCCGTTTGCCGGAGATGTTGCTGGACCATCGACCACAGATGGTTATCATCTGTTTCGGCGGTAACGATATGTTGCGTAAACTGGACGATGAGGTGATCACGCGGAACCTGCGCGAAATGATCCGTGCAGCGCATCAGGCGAAAGCCGACGTGATCCTGATCGGCGTTCCGCGCCCCGGATTGTTGCTGCGCGCGCCCTCCTTTTATCAGGAGGTTGCGGAGGAGTTCGGCTTGGTTTACGAGGACAAGATCGTGGCCAAGATCCTCTCGAGGCCGACGCTGAAAAGTGATTTGATCCATCCGAACGCCAAGGGTTACCGGAGACTTGCTGAGCGTCTGGCCGATGTGATCCGAAAAAATTCTTGAAGTAGAAAAAAACAGAGTGGAGAAGATCAGGATGAAAAAAACTGTGTTTCTTTGGGGCGTGTTGGGCCTGGTGTCGGCATCGGTTTGGGGGCAGACGTCATGGACTTTTGAGAAGCCGCATGTGTGGGCGCGCGATAAGGATGCGATCACACTGGAGAAACAGGGGGATCACTTTATCGTGCGCCATACTGGACAGCGCGATTGGTGCATGGGGGGCTTTCAGCGCATTGCTGTTGAACCCGGCGAGATCTTCGAATTGCGCTGTCGGGTCAAGGCGGTTTCCGAGGTGGGAGCAGTTGCGGTGTCGACCGGCGTGGTTCTGCGTGACGGCGCGGGCCAGGAAATCAAGTGGATCTATGGCGGCGCACAGGTGATGACGCCCTGCGATTGGACTGAACTGGTTTCGCGGTTCGTCCTGCCCAAGAATGTCGCCACCATTGAGCCGCGTCTTACCGGCAGCCAGCCGGTCACAGTCGAGGTGCAGCACTATGTGGCCACGCGCGCGGGATCGGTGAAAGATCGCGTCAAGTCGGGTGCACAGGGACAGACGCAGATTGAGAACGGACGGTTGCGTTTCAACGTCGACGGCGCGGCTGCGCGTTTGTCGGTGACGGACCTGCGTACCGGCCGCGTTTGGTCGCAAGAGGGCGGCGATGCGGGCTGGATGGTTACCAGTGCAGAGGTGTCGGGCGACAAGCGTTCGCTGACGCTGGCCTTGCTGGAGCCTGAGACCGTGCGGGAGTTCAAGGCTGTGTTCGCGTTGGACGAGCAGGCGGCGGAGTTGTCGGTCGCGATCTCGATGGACGGGGCGATGCAGCGCCCGCTCAATTTCCCGTTGCCCTTCGCAACGCGCAAGGGCGACCGGCTGATCGTGCCGATGAATGAAGGGGTCGGGTATCCGGTTCACGAAGAGCATCAGGGCCTGCACCGGTTGATCGCCTACGGCGGGCATGGGATCTGCATGGGATTCTTCGGCGTGACGGAAGACGCGACCGGCGCCGGCTGGATGTGTATTTTGGAGACATCGGATGATGCGGCCATGGATGCCCGCAAGGGGGCGGACGGAATGTGGGTGGCCGGTCCATCGTGGGATGCGCAGCGCGGTCAGTTTGGCTACACGCGCAAGGCGCGTTACGTGTTTTTTGAGGTGGGCGGGCATGTGGCGATGTGTAAGCGTTACCGTGCGCACGCCCGGCAGGTCGGTTTGCTCGTACCGTTTTCCGAAAAGGTCAAGCGTATCCCGGCCATCGATCGTCTGATCGGTGCCGCGAACATCTGGCGCATAGGCAAGGGGGCGGGGGATGCCGTGGCGCTGGTCAAGGAGATGCAGGCGCTCGGTATGCGCCGACTGCTGTGGAGCGGGGGCGGATCGCCCGAACAGATCCGGGCGCTGCGGGAACTGCCGGATGTGCTGGTGGGCCGCTACGACATCTACCAGGACATCATGGATCCCGCCAATCACGAGAGGATCGGCTACAAGCACGGCGATTGGGTGACTGAGGCCTTTCCGCACGATATTAACTGGGCCGGTCCGGACGCGACGCAGTGGCGGCGCGGCTGGCGCGTCAAGGCAAAGGACGGCGAGATGATCCCCTGCGCGGTGATCTGCGACTCGAAAGCCCTGCCCTACGCCCGCAAGCGAATCGCCAAGGACTTGGAGACCAAGCCGTATACCGCGCGCTTCATCGATACCACCGTCGCGGCGCCCTGGTTCGAGTGCTATCATCCCGACCATCCGATGACGCGCACGCAGAGCCGCCAGTACAAGATGGAGTTGCTCAAGCTAATTGGTGATTTTGGTCTGGTATGCGGCAGTGAGACCGGCCATGAGGCGTCGGTGCCGTTCTGTGACTATTTCGAGGGTATGCTCAGCCTCGGTCCCTACCGCGTGCCGGATTCGGGCCGCAACCTGCTGCCGGAGTGGGACGAGGTGCCGGAGCGGCTGGCCAAGTATCAGGTGGGCGAGGCGTACCGCCTGCCGCTGTGGGAGCTGGTGTATCACGACTGCGTGGTGGCGCACTGGTATTGGGGCGACTACAACAACAAGCTGCCGAAAGTCTGGCGCAAGCGCGATCTGTTCAACGCGCTCTACGGAACGCCGCCGATGTATTTGTTCGACGGCGCGCGGTGGGAGGCGAAAAAGGCGCAGTTCGCCGCCAGCTATCAGGTGGCCGCGCCGGTGGCGCGCGCGACGGGGTATCACGAGATGACCGACCACCAGATTCTGTCGCCGGACCGCACCGTGCAGCGCACGGTCTTTGCCAACGGGGTGACGGTCACGGTAAACTTTGGCGAGCGCCCGTACCGTATGCCCGACGGGAGTGAGATCCCGGCGATGGATGTGAAGGTCGCATACCCGAAGGAACAGTGAGCGTGGGCGTTGACAACCGGGTATGGTTTAGTATGCTGAAACCGTGGAGGGTTTAACTATGCGCATGATGATGTGGGTTGTGTGTTGTCTGATCGCGGTGAGTGTGTCTGCCGGGACTGGAGACGGTGTGCTGGTCAAACGGGTGGCGGAGGGTGGTCACGCTGAAAAGCTGACGCCGCTGGTACCCGAACGCGCGGGGGCGTACGGGGCGGGGTTCACACGTGACGGTGTGGAGTATATCTGTGACAACGGGGATCAGGCGGCGCAGCAGCGTGGTGTCGCGTGGAGCATAGAGTTGAACCAGAGCCGGGCTGAGCCGGTGGTGGCATCGGCTTGGGCGCGTGCCGAGCAGACAGAGGGTTCGCCCAACAGTGACTTCTCGCTCTATCTTGATCTTGTGTATACCGACGGCACACCGCTCTGGGGGCAGTCCGTGCCGTTCGATCCTGATCCGGCGGTGGGGTGGCAGCGGCGTGAGGTGGTGGTTACGCCGGACCGCCCGATCCGTCGCATAAGCTACTACCTGCTTTATCGTAACCGCGCCGGGCGGGTGCGTTTCAAAGATGCGCGTTTCGGAACGCTCGCTATCGACGATGTCCTGCGGTTTGACGGTGCAGTGACCGAGCAGGTCGGTACGCCGCAGCGGGGTTTCCTGATACGCGATGTGGCGCGGGAGTCGGGCTTTGTATCGATCACGCGCGAAGCGCTCGGCGTCCGGCTGACGACCCGCGAGCGGCGTGCCGCCGGCGTGACCTTTTATGATGTGTCGCTGGAAGAACTCACTGGTCAGGATCGCGCGATGACGCTCGTCTATTCCCTGCCGCAGCCGTCTGGGGCACTGGTATGGTTTCATGATCTGCGGCGGGCGATGGACTTGGACGGGCGCATGGCAGAGGTCATGAACACCACGCGGCGGCAGGTCGGCGCGAACGGCCAGCTTTCGCGCTATCCGTTCGGCGCGGTGGCGGCTGGCGGGAAGGGGTGCGCGCTTGGTATCGACACGGCGACGCCACTTTATTACCGGGTTGGCTGTCAGCCTCGGACGCGCGAGTTGTTCCTGGCGTGCGATATCGGTTTCGCGCCGGAAAAGCGGACGGCCGATTTCCGTTTCTGCGTGTTCGATTTCAAGGCGGACGATGGTTTCCGCGGTGCGCTGGCGCGCTATTATGAACTTTATCCTGACGCCTTCGTAACGCGCATCAGCAAGCAGGGGGTTTGGATGCCGTTCGCGCCCATCAGCAAGGTGGAGGGCTGGCAGGATTTCGGTTTCCGGATCAAGGAGGGCACTGACGAAACGGCGTGGGACGACGCGCACGATATACTGACCTTCCGTTATACCGAGCCGATGACCTGGTGGATGGCGCTCAAGGGGGAGGGTCCGCGCACGTTGGAGCGCGGCGTGGAGGAGGCGAAGCGGTTGGCGGCAGCCGGTAATCGCGCCGGACTGGCTTGGGAGAGCAGTGCGTTCGAGGATGAGAAGGGGCGGATTCCTGGGCGCGTGCTTGACACGCCTTGGTGCAACGGCGTGGTCTGGAGCATGAACTGCGCGCCTGGGGTGCCGGGCGCGGTGACCGATTTTTCAAACAAGTGGAACGCCGCGTACATCGAGCACCAATACGGCGCCTCGCGTAAGGCCGCCTGTGACGGCGAGTACATCGACTCGGCCGAAGCGTATGTGACCGACGAACTGAACTTCAGGCGCAGCCACTTTGCGAGCGCGGAGCGTCCACTCTGCTACGCGCTTGGTTCGCGCCGCGTGGGCATCTACAAAGGCATGATCGGTTTCGAGTATGTGCGGGAGTTAGCGCGTGAGATGCATGCGCGCGGACACTACATGATGGCCAACAGCACGCCGATCAGTTGGTGCTGGTTGGCACCGTTGCTGGATGTGATGGGTACCGAGACCAATTGGAAGCACGGCGGGAAATGGCGGCCGATGGCTGACGAGGAGTTGCTCTACCGCCGTGCGATGTGCAAAGGCAAGCCGTTCTGCTTTTTGATGAACACGGAGTTTACGGCCTTTTCGTATGAAGACTCGGAAAAGTTCATGAAGCGGTCGCTGGCATACGGCATGTTTCCGGGATATTTCAGCGCCGATGCCTCGACCGGCCACTACTTTAAGCGGCCCGAACTGTACAATCGCGACCGTCCGCTCTTCAAAAAGTATATTCCGCTCTGTCGTCTGGTCGCCGAGGCTGGATGGGAGCCGGTGACCGGCGCGCGCTCGGACAACGCGGCGGTGACGCTGGAGCGGTTCGGCTGGCAGCCCGGCATCTGCTATCTGACGGTCTTTAACCAGTCGGAAACGCGCCAGAAAGCGACGGTGACACTGACCGCGCTTGCGCAGCCGTCGACCTGCCGCGATCTCGTGCGGGGTACGGAGGTTACATGGCGGGATAAGCGCACAGACATTGAGTTGGATGCCGACGATGTCTGCGTGCTGGCGTTCGAAGGGCCGTACGTAGGCGACGTGTTGGCCAAAGATGCGGCGGTTGTTGCACCTGTGGAGTAGGGGGCGCGGTAGCGGTTTTTCTCACACGAAGGCGCGAAGGATTTGAGATTTGGGATTTGTGCTGCTCGGGTTTGTTTAACGCAGAGACGCAGAGGTTTTTGGAGGGGTAGACCGCCTGTTATTGCGACCACCCAGTGGTCGCAATGATGAGTGTAAAAACGGGCGGGAGGATGGGCACCGAGCGCGCAAAGGGCATGCAATGGTTGGGCAAGCGCGGGAACGGCCCCAAAAGTGCCCAAAATGCTGTGAATGGCCACGGGCGGGGCGCGGCTGCGTCGTGCGAGGTTTTAACCTCATCTTTGTGACCACTGAGTGGTCACAAAAAGTGGCTACCTTTGCCATCCCTCAATCTTAAAGATACGTTCGGCAAGTTTGCGGTCCGGCTTGCCTGAGTCTGGCGTGAACCACACCTCAAAACGAGCCGCGTAAGGCTTGCCCCAATCACCTTCGTAGATCGTGAACCCGGCCTTCGCGCCGAACCGTTCCGACGGGTCGGCCGACCATGTCATACGCGTCCTTGATTTCGCTTCCAGTCTATCAACGGACAAAGGTGTGCCCTTGGTGACCTCAAACGCTTTTAGATACACCGAACCAGGTTCGCCGGGATTGATCGAATAGGCGACACCGTAGATGCCGGGCTGCATTCCTGTAAGCAATTTGAACGGATGCCCCACGTCGCCTGCGAGACGGCCGGCCAACTCGCGGGATCTGGCGCGGGCCGAAGCCACGGCGGCTTCCGGATCCGTCAGGAATTCCGAAAACTCTGCTTCTAAATGGGCTATTGTGGCTTTGGTTACACGGCGTTCACGATCATCTGATTCTTCAAAGATTTCGACCCAGACTCCGCCACACTCAATCATGACTCGACTCTCCTGCAGGTCATTATCCACGTTCAATTTCGGCGTAACCAGATTGCTTCCCTCGTGAACATGCTGCACCGGATACCGGCCCCACTGTTTGAGATCAAGGCACAGGAGACATCGCGTTTGAAACCGGGGATTACCGCCGAACCCTGAAATGTAGCCATGCAATGTATCTCGGGGTTCTCCGCCGTAACTCCAGCGTCTCGACGCAAAGCGGTCCCCCTGGTCCATAAACACATGCCAGTCCGGAGAAGCTTCAATGTAGTCACGGAAAGCTTTGGGGTGATCGATTGATGCTTTGCGCAACGAGGGCATCGCAGGCATGAAATCCGGTACGCCGGTTCCCGGAATGGTCAGCGCTTGGCGAACAGCGCTCTGAAGCTCATCACTCCCGGCAGGCGTACTTGAGCCCCAACGGTCGGTTGCATCTTGAACGGGCTCAGCAATCTCAATGCCTTCGGGAATCGTTAAATTGTCCGCAAACCCGTCTTCACTTGGCCCAAACATCAGCGTAAACATCACGAAACCCAAGGCGAAGCTAGTCACAACTCCACACGCGACAAGGAGACAAAGGTTGGTGACGCCGATGCGCCATCTCTTCCGAATAAAGTTCCATAAGGTTGCGGCGATGATGCCCAAGAATGCGATTCCCGTACCCAAGAGTAGGACGTCGGTCAGAACGACAAGAGGTTGCCATCGGACGGCTGCCGTGATCACAAAGCAGCCGAGGAGGCAGAGGTAGACCAGCGCAGGCAACCATCGGCTGCTGAAATATCGCGTCAGTATTCTCATTTCCCGCTCCGCTAAGAGACGGGAACAACCCCCGTCCCGGATTGCTTTGAA
>DUPH01000333.1 GCA_012838435.1 Lentisphaerota bacterium
CGACGGCGGGGGGGCCTACAGCGACACCTACACCGGCGAACTGTCCGGTCCCGGTCGGCTGGTCAAGGTCGGTAATGACAACAGTATCACCTACCTGCGCAACACCAACAACAGTTGGACCGGCGGTACCGTGATCTCGAACGGGACGCTATATGCCGTCGCGCCCGGTGCGTTGCCGAACTACGCGACGGCGGTCGAGGTGGTCGACGCCGGGTGTCTGGCTCTGTGCGTGGCGGATGCCGCCGGCACGCAGCCGGGCTTCACGCTGACGGAAATCAACGACCTGATTAACAACGGCACCACGTTTGCCGGGCCGAAAACATCGATCGGCTTCGATACTGCTTACGAGGATCTGGACTATACGTCGGACCTGCCTCATCTGGGAGTGCGCAAGCTGGGGCCGAACACGCTGACCCTGTCGGGTGGGGGCGCGAATCTTGGGCCGATCCGCGTGTACGGCGGCACACTGGACCTGTCGCCGGTCAGCCGTTATCTGGATGACCAGAGCGTCATCGTCGGTGAGAGCACCTCAACATCCGATCCGTTGGCCACGCTGGTCGTGGGCGGTACCACGCGGATCGAAACATTGGACAGAGGCTATAACGTGGTCGGTCAGCCGTTGGTCGCGATCGGAAATAACGGTCGCGGCGTGATGCGTGTCGAGGATGACGGGTTCATCTCCGGACGCTTGCTGGCGGGCAACGGAACAGCAGGTGTCGGCGCGGTGTACCAGACCGGCGGCGTGATGCACAACACGGGCGGTGCAGCCAACGATGCCCGCATCGGTAACGCGGGATACGGATATTATCTGCTGGCGGACGGCGTGCTGACCAACAATGGGTACACGCAAATCGGGTGTGGCTTGACCAGTTATGGCATCCTTGAGCAGACGGGGGGCGTGTCGGTATTCAATGCCACCTATGGCGGAACGATCGGGATCAGCCGCGGCGGCGTGGGCGTAGCGCATGTGTCCGGCGGCCTTGTCGACAATAAAACCTCGCTCAAGATCGGTGATGAAAGCGAGAACAACACTTCGGCTGGCGTTGCCATCATGACGGTTAGCGGGAGCGCGGTGGTCACCAACAACGGAACGATCAATCTGGGCAACCGCAACAACATGACCGCCATGCTCAACCTGAATGGCGGCGAGACGACCGCCAAGCGCATCTGGCGCGCCAACCGCTCCAACACCGACGCGCTGGTCAACTGGAACGGCGGTCTGTTGCGCGCCGTGAATCCGGACACCGCTGAGCTGTTCAACGGAGACGCCGGTCGCTATCCCGATGTGACCGTTTTTGAGAACGGCGCGATCGTGGACATTCCGACGGCCGGTATGATGTTGTCGATCAACACACCGCTGCGTCGTCCGACCGGACTCGGCGTGATGTCGATCCCCGTTGCCTCGGCGGGCGCGGGATACATCGGTGCGCCGTTCGTGCGGATTACAGGCGGTGGCGGCAAGGGCGCGTCCGCGTTTGCGCGGATGGATTGGGCCAGCGGTACAGTGGCGGCTATCGAAGTTACGTCGCCCGGCACGGATTATACCAGTCCGCCGACAGTCACGTTGGTGGGTGGAGGAGCCACGACAGCCGCGACCCTCGGGATACCGGTGTTGGGCGCTCCGGCGTCGGGAGGGTTGACGAAGCTGGGTAGCGGTGCCTTGGTGCTGGGCGCGACCAACAGTTATACCGGCCCCACCGAGGTACGCGAAGGTACTCTGCTGCTTGGCCAGACGGGGATGATCTCGCCGTATTCGCAGCTCTCCATCGATGGCGGCGTGCTTAATCTGTGCGGTCAAACCCTCTCAAACGGCAATGTGTCGGTCACGAGCGGACACATCATCAATGGCCAGATCGCGACAGCCGCGCTGACCAAATCCGGCGACGGGACACTTGAGATCAATACGCCGGTCGTGCTCGGCCCCGCCTCGTATCCGAAGCTGCTGACGCCGGGGCTCTGGGAAGGCATGATCCGTGAGAAGTGGAACACCACCTCGCCCAATCCTTGTAGCGGCCTTCAGTTGACGACGCGTGCGGCGATCGGCTCGCAGGCCGCCAACACCACCTATGCGGGCGGCATCTGGGCCGGCGACAACCACACTTGGATTTATACCGGTTACATCTGGAACCGTGCCGCGACCAATGAGACCTGGTCGTTCCGCGCCCGCTTTGACGACAATGTCTCGCTGGTCATCGACGGCGCGCTCATCATCAACACTGGCAACGCGGCAGCCGTGGTTGCAAATGTCACGCTGACACCGGGGCCGCATGCCATCGAGATGCGTTTCGGCGACGGTACCGGCCACGCCGGACCGACCGGCGAGCCCTACGGCATCGCTTACGATCCGCTGGGCCGCGCCTCGTCGAATTCGGCCGACTACCGCCAGATCATCGATCCGGGCGACGGCTCGTTGCTGACGATCGACATTCCCGACACATACACACGGGGGCCCGGCCTTTTGGAGAGTGTCGTCATGCAAAACTGGAACACGACAGAGACCGGCGAACTGGTCAGCCGCCAACTCA
>DUPH01000334.1 GCA_012838435.1 Lentisphaerota bacterium
CAAAGCAGCCGAGGAGGCAGAGGTAGACCAGCGCAGGCAACCATCGGCTGCTGAAATATCGCGTCAGTATTCTCATTTCCCGCTCCGCTAAGAGACGGGAACAACCCCCGTCCCGGATTGCTTTGAATGGTAGCACTGAGGGTGCAGATTGTCGAGCCGGTGCGTAATCGGTGGATGGGTCGATTGGAACTTGTTGCGACCACATAGTGGCTCGCAACGACGAGTGTTAAAACGACCGCGCCGCCTGTCTCCGGCTCCACGCCCCCATCAGGGTCACATATTCGAATATGTGACCCTCGAACGTCCGAACGCAGAACGTCGAATGATGGGTGGCACGTATTCAGTGTGGTGACAAGAGCCGCGCGATGCGCGGGTCGCGGCACCGCTTTTGCGCACAGCCCTGTCACTGCACCCATGCTCAAAAAGCGGCGTCGCGCGGAATACCGCTTGCCGCCGCACTGATCCTTTCACCAAAGTTGCGAAACACTGATATCGAAATCGGTCTTGTCCGACGCGGCGGGAAAGGGGTATGATACAAAACACAGTGGGCGCTCGAGTCGTACGCTGGGGGTCAGCGGTGGCGGGGCGCACGAGGATGGGGGAAGACGAATGAAGCAGCTTTCACGGCGCGGTTTTTTGCGTACCAGCGTTGCAGCCGGTGCGTTTTCTTTGGCTGGGTATTCCAGCATGTCGATCGCCAAACCGGCGGTGTTTCGCAAGCCGGGGGACCGGCTGAATATGGCGTTCATCGGTTCGGGCGGGCGCGGCGGGGCGAACCTTAAGGAGTTTTACGATCTGGGCGAGCAGATTGTCGCCGTGTGCGATGTCGACCGCGGACGCCTCAACCACTCTGCCAATGTGGTGAAAGAGCGTTGCCCCGATGTGCGCAAGTATCAGGATTTCCGCGAACTGCTGGCGACCGAGAAGGATCTGGACGCGGTGGTGGTGTCGACGCCCGATCACATGCACGCGGCGGCGGCGATCGCGGCCATGAAGCAGGGCTGCCACGTCTACGTTGAAAAACCGCTGGTGCGCACGGTGTGGGAGGCGCGCCGCTTTGCGGAAGTCGCCAAGGCGTGCGGCGTGATGACCCAGATGGGCAATAACGGTAACGGTTCGGATCACCAGCGCCGCAATATCGAGATCGTGCAGTCCGGCGTGCTGGGCGATATCCGCGAGATCCATGTTTCGACCGACCGTCCGATCTGGCCGCAGGCGATCAATCGGCCGGAGGGCAGCGACCCGGTGCCGGAGACGTTGGCGTGGGACTGCTGGCTGGGCATTGCGCCGGAGCGCCCCTACAAGAAGGATGTGTATCACTCTTTCAAATGGCGTGGCTGGTTTGACTTCGGCACCGGTGCGATGGGCGACATCGCCTGCCATAGTATGAGCTTCTTCTGGCGCGCCCTGCAACTGGGCGAGGCGATTTCGGCCGAGACCGTGAAGACGACGGAGCGTTTCTCGGAGACCTATCCGGCGGCGACGACGGTGAAGCTTGTCGTGCGCTCCGCCAAGCAGCAGAAGCCGGTCACGATCTACTGGTACGACGGTAAGACCAAGCCGGCCGACGAAGTGTGCCCGGAGGCGATTGCCACGTGGCAGAGCATCGGCGTGGGGTCCACGCTGATCATCGGCGAGAAGGGCAAGTTCATGAACGGCGCGGTCTGCATGGCGGGCGAGCCCAAGTTCCGCGGCTACGGTCAACATGAGGCGACCAAGGGCATTCCGGTCACGCTGCCGCGCGTCAAGAACCACCACTGGGAGTTTGCCGAGGCGATCCGTGGCGGCGCGACGCCCTTCTCTCATTACGATCATGCAGTGCCATTGACCGAGGCTGTGTTGCTGGGATGCATCTCGCAGCAGGTGCCGGGTGAACTGCTGTGGGATGCGTCGGCCTGTCGCTTTAAGAACAGCGAGGCGGCCAACGCGCTGTTGAAGCCCCATGTGCGCAAAGGCTGGGAGATCGGTTGAACAGGATATGTCCGGGCGGCATCCGCCCGGGAAGACGTGATAGCAAAGAAGGAGACGGCGATATGAAGACACGGCGTGAGTTTATGAAGGGTGCGGGGCTTGCGTGCGCGGGCCTTGCGGCGTTGCGCGGCAGCGCGAGGACGGTGGCGGGTGCCAAGAAGATTCCGGTCGGTATTCAACTCTACTCGTTCCGCAAGCAGGGCGAAAAGGACTTTGCGGGAATCATCAAGAAGTCGGCCGAATTGGGTTTCGCCGGTGTGGAGTTCGCGGGGTACGGGCCGTATGGCGGCAAACCGGCTGAACTCAAGAAGATGCTTGATGACGCGGGGTTGAAGGCGTTCGGCACGCACACGGGGCACAACCTGATCCAGCCGGACCAGATTCAGAAGACGATCGATTTCCATAAGGCGCTGGGGTGTCCTTACATCATCGTGCCGTGGATCGATCCGAAACAGATGGCGACGAAGGACGCCTGCCTCAAACTCGCCGAAGCGCTCACGCGTGCGAGCGACACCGCGCAGGCGGCCGGCCTGTATGTGGGCTATCACGCGCACGGCGGCGACTTCAAAAAGATCGACGGCGACCGCACCGCGTGGGAGGTGCTCTTCGATCACACGCCGAAGGCCTTTATCCATCAGATCGACTTGGGCAACTGCTTGGGCGGCGGTGGCGATCCTTACGCCATGATCGCTCGTTATCCCGGACGGTCACTGAGTGTGCATCTCAAAGAGCACGGCGGTCCGAAAGGAGCGGTGTTCGGGCAGGGTACTGTCGACTTCAAGCGCGCGTTGACGCTGTGTGAGCAGGTCGGCGGCACGACCTGCTACGTGATCGAGCACGAGAGCGATCCCGAACATGCGTTCGAGGCCGCCAAGAAGTGCTTGGATTACGTGGCATCGCTGTAGGCGCCTCCGCGCACAGCGCGGAGAGTGGTTTCAGGTTTTCTGGTTTCAGGGCTCGCGGAGCGCCGGGAGGGACGAGCGTCTGCTCGTCCGGCGGCGTAAACGCCGCCCACAGAACCGCCGCCCACAGAACCGCCGCCCACAGAACCGCCGCCCACAGAACCGCCGCCCCGGGATTCGACGCCACATATTCCGTGGCCTGAAGGGCCTCCTCAAAAAAACGGCCGCGCCGCCTGTCTCCGGCTCCATGCCCCCATCAGGGTCACATATTCGAATATGTGACCCTCGAACGCCGAACGCATGATTTGGAAGGCGAGTGTCCCCACGAGCCGTATAGCTTGAGCGTTAAAAGTTGAGCGTTGCACGGATTTGGAGTGCGTGCGGCAAGCGGTATTCCGCGCGACGCCGCTTTTGGGGTTACCAAGGGACAGGTAATTAGACGGCTGTGGGTTTAGCGGGTGCACAAGATACGCCACGGGAAGAAGTAGACGGCGTAGACCACGGCATAGACGATGAACGATTCGAGCTTGAGGAAGTGGCAGGCTGCGAAGAAAAAAATCAGCAGGTGCATGCGTACCACGTTCCGGTAGGGGCGGACCATGGCGGTGCCAAAGATTTCGGGGTTCAGGCGTTTTGACGGGGGCGCCGGAGTGTCCGGGCAAGCATGCGAATTGTCGTCGCGGCGCCGGGAGCGGATGGCGGTGCGCAGCGGCTTGAAGATCTGTTCCCGCTCGGCGATCAGCACCGGTATGAGAAAGAGCCCGTACGGTTTCATGAGGTGTTTGAAAGCCAGCGCCAACAGGAGCGGCGGATTTGTAAAGGCCGCGCCGAAACCTTCGCGCGGCACGCCGTCGAGCGGGAAAAAGCCTTGAAGGAAAACAGAATGTCCGGCGTGAAAGCCGCAGAAGTGGAGCGAGAAGAAGCCTAGGAAAAAGAGCCCCCCGAGAATCCCGGCAAAGACAATTGAGGGTTTCGATGCCGACTTGGCATCGACAACGTTGAGTACGCGCAGACTAATGCAGGCTGCGGCCCCCAGAGCGGCGATGAGCGTGGCGTATCCGGAGATCAAGCTGCTCAGCCAGAGACTCCAGACGAGGTCGCGCGTCTCCCACTCGAGCAGGTAGGCCATGCTCAGTCCGATGACGAACGCAAACAGGTCGGGCAGCGTGCGGCGCCACGTCGGCGCATCGGTGCCGCCGGTTGCAGAGACTGTTGCCGGCGTGCCGTCATTCCTCGCGCGCTTTGTCTTCATCGCGGAGCAGTCGCATATTCGGGCCGATATAAATCTGGCGCGGGCGTTGGAGCTTGAAGCGCGGATCTTCGCGGGCCTCTTTCCAGTGCGCGATCCAGCCGGGCAGACGTCCGAGCGCGAACATCACGGTGAACATCTCCTTGGGGATGCCGATGGCGCGGTAGATGATGCCGCTGTAGAAATCCACGTTGGGGTAGAGGTTGCGCGACAGGAAATACTCGTCGTTCAGGCCGTAATCCTCAAGCTCATGCGCGATGTCGAGCAGCGGGTCATTGACCTCGAGCTTTTTGAGCAGGTCGTGGCAACATGCCTTGATGATTTTCGCGCGCGGGTCGTAAGTCTTGTAAACGCGGTGCCCAAAACCGTAGAGCAGTTTGTGGCCTTTTGAGGCTTTGATTTGCTCAACGTAGTCGCGCACGCTCTGACCGCTGTCGCGGATTTCTTCGAGCATGTCGATCACCATCTGATTCGCACCGCCGTGCAGCGGCCCCCAGAGGGCGCAGATGCCGGCCGATACCGAGGCGTAGAGGTTGACGCGCGCGCTGCCGACAAGCCGCACGGCTGCGGTCGAACAGTTCTGCTCGTGGTCGGCATGGAGGATCAGGAGGATGTTTAGCGCCCGCACGATCTCCGGTCGGATTTCATACGGGCAGACCGGCGAACTGAACATCATGTTGAGGAAGTTCGCGCAGTACTTGAGGTCGTGGCGCGGATAGACAAAAGGCTCGCCGATCGATTTCTTGTATGAAAACGCGGCGATTGTGCGCAGCTTGCTCATCAGGCGCGTGGCGGCGATGCGGATCTCCTCCTCGGGCTCGTCGGGGCGGTGCTGCGTCAGTTCGGGGTAGAAGGTTGACAGCGACACCACCATCGCGGAAAGAATCGCCATCGGGTGGGCGCGATCCGGGAAGCGGTAGAAAAAATGCCGCATGTCTTCGTGGATCATCGAGTGCTCGTTCAAGAGGCTCGACCACCTCGTACGTTCGTCCGGGGTGGGCATGTGCCCGTTGATCAACAGATAGGCGACTTCCACAAAGCGCGAGTGGGCGGCGAGATCCTCGACCGGATACCCTCGATAGCGCAAAATCCCTTTTTCGCCATCCAGATAGGTGATGGCGCTTTCGCAGGAACTGGTGTTGAGGTAGCCGTAGTCTAAAGTAACGGCACCGGTTTTTTTGCGCAATGCGGTGATATCGATTCCGAGTTCGTGCTCGCTACCGGTGATTACCGGGAACTCGTGGTCCTGACCACGGAAGTGGAGAGAGGCAATGTCGTCAGATGTAGGCATAGAGACCTTTGTGTGCGGTTATCGGGGGTGGTGGAAAAGGCGAGCGGACAGATGGGTCACTTGCCCGCACCGTTGAGGCGCTGCGCAAAGAACCAGCTAAGGACCGCGTTGTCGTCATAGGTGCGGGTCCAGACGTTGTGGCCGGCGCCGGGATACTCGCGGTATTGGATGTTGCCGCCGCACGCCTTGAGGGCGTTGACCATGTCGCGCGAACGGTTTACGGGCACGGCACCGTCTTTATCGCCGTGGAAGGTCCAGATCGGGACGCGCTTGATGGCCGGTGCCTGCGCGGTGTCGCCGCCACCGCAGATCGGCAGGGCTGCCGCGAACAGTTTCGGTTCACGCTGGATGGCATCCCATGTGCCGTAGCCGCCCATCGAGATGCCGGTTACGTACACGCGCGCTGGATCGACCGGCAGGGATGCCATGGTTGTGCGGACCAGTTCCAGTGCCAGACGCATGGAGTATGACGGTTCGGCGGGCATGGTGTGCGACGGCGCATCCCAGGGAACTTCGACCCAGCGCTTTCCTGCCGGGCATTGCGGGATCAGCAGGATGGCGGGATCGTTGGCCTGCTGGCCATAACGGATCAGCGATGCGATGCCGTGTACGAGCTGGCTGACGTTGTTGGTGCCGCGCTCGCCGGCGCCGTGCAGGAACAGGACAAGCGGGAGCTTGCGGTCGGCGGCTACGCCGGTCGGCCGGTAGAGGCGGTAGAGTAGTTTCTCACCTGCGGAATTACTGAAGCACTCGGCAGTGGTCAGCTCGGCGGGGGATTGTGCGTACAACGGAGCACGCATCACGCACAGGAGCGCAACGGCAAAACAGGCAAACAGGTTGTGGGGGTTCATGTTGGACGATCCTTTCAAAACGCAGTGGCACAAAACTCAAAAAACGTCCCAAAGGATAACAATGCGTGGCACGGGCTGTCAAACAGGAAGGATTTTCGCATTGCCGATCGGGGTCTTAAAACGTATGATATGCGGCTATGTCTAATGAGCCTCAAAATAAACGTGAGATGCCCCCCAAGCAACCTCCGGTTTTGCCTCCGTCGACTGAAAAGAAAGAGAGGGACGCCGCTGGTGCCATACCGCCCAAGCGGGTGTTCGGGGCGTGGCTGGTGGTGGGGATGCTGCTGCTCCTCATGCTGGGCATGATTTACCACAAGCCGGAAGGCGAGTTCAAACCGATTGATCAGCTCGCATTCCGTCGCATGGTCAAGGAGGGGCAGATCGAAGAGGTCTCGCTGGTGCGCGAGGCCAACGGCATCACCTATCTGCGTGGAACGAAAAAGGGCGTGTCCAAGGAGCGGTTCCGCGTCAATGTGATACCCTCCGAGAATCTCGAGCAGTTCCTGTTGGAGAACAATATTCCGTGTCCGGTGGTGAACAGCAACAACTTTTTCGGTCCGTTGTTGCGCGAACTGCTGATGATCGCGCTCTTTCTGGGGGTGCTCTACTTTGTGTTCTTCCGCCAAGTCAGGTCGGCCAACATGGGGGCCATGAGCTTCGGCAAGAGCCGGGCCAAAATGCTCAGCCAGGATAAGAAAAAGGTTACCTTCGCAAATGTGGCCGGTATTCAAGAGGCGAAAGAGGAGGTGCAGGAGATCGTCGAGTTCCTGAAAGATCCGCAGAAGTTTCAGAAGTTGGGCGGACGCATCCCCAAGGGCGTGCTGTTGATGGGGCCGCCCGGCACGGGCAAGACGCTACTGGCGAAGGCAATCGCCGGGGAGGCAGGCGTGCCCTTCTTCAGTATCAGCGGGTCTGACTTCGTCGAGATGTTCGTGGGTGTGGGGGCGTCGCGCGTGCGCGATATGTTTGAGCAGGGCAAGAAGCATGCGCCCTGTCTGATCTTCATCGACGAGATCGATGCTGTCGGACGCAGCCGTTTCTCCGGTATCGGCGGCGGCCACGACGAGCGCGAGCAGACGCTCAATGCGTTGCTGGTGGAGATGGACGGCTTTGAGACTTCGGAGGGCGTGATCATCATTGCGGCGACCAACCGTGCCGACGTGTTGGATCCGGCGTTGTTGCGCCCGGGGCGTTTTGACCGTCAGATCATCATCGACCTGCCGACGCTTTCCGGCCGCAAGGAGATTCTCGACATGCATGCGCAGAAGATCAAGCTCTCGCCCGGCGCGGATCTGTCACGTATTGCGCGCGGTACGCCGGGTTTCTCCGGTGCCGATCTTGCCAATTTGCTCAACGAGGCCGCGTTGCTGGCCGCGCGCTGCGGCAAGCGGTCGGTGGAGCACATCGACCTTGAAGAGGCACGCGACAAGGTGTTGTGGGGCCGTGAGCGCCGCAGCCGCGCCATGGAGGACCGCGAGCGCCTCATCACGGCGTGGCATGAGTCCGGCCACGCGCTGTTGCAAGTGTTGTGCGAACATGCCGAGCCGTTGCACAAGGTCACGATTATTCCGCGCGGACAGGCGTTGGGAGCGACGATGTCGCTGCCGGAGCGTGACGTGCTCAACCGTACTAAGAAGGAGTTGCTCGATCAGTTGGTCGTGCTGATGGGGGGACGTATCGCGGAGCAGATGTTCACCGGTGACCTGTCGACCGGCGCGCGTATGGATATCAAGATGGCCAGTGAGATCGCGCGCAAAATGGTTTGCGCCTACGGCATGAGCGATGCTTTCGGGTTCCAGTCGTTCGGCGATAATCAGGAGACGCTCTTCCTTGGCCGCGAGGTGGCGCGCCATCAGGCTTACAGCGAGGCCACGGCGCGTAAGATTGATGAAGAGGTCGACCGGCTGGTATCGGAAGCCTACGCGCGGGCTTCGCAGATGTTGGCGGAGAACCGTAAGCGACTCGAGTTGTTGGTGGAGCACTTGCTTGAGGCTGAGACCATGGACGGCCGCGATGTTGAGGAGTTGATCAAAGAGGGGCGGATTCGGAACGATGACGAACGCGCTGCTCAAGAGTCGGCGCATGAGGATTCGGAAGACGCGCCGCCCGCTATTGACGAGCCTCTGGCGCAGCCTGCCGATGATACGCCCGTATCCGAGGAGGATGGCGCGGTACCGCCGCCGCTGCCGGGGGAGTGACGAACGAGGCTGTGCGCCGAGTGCAAGAGTGAACGTTATGGATGAACGATCTGTCCAGTTTCGAGAGTGGCAATGCCGGGAACGGCGTCTGCCGTTGACACGGCCTCTGGTGATGGGCATTGTCAATGTGACGCCTGACTCGTTTTCCGATGGCGGCAAGTGGTTCGACGAGGAACGCGCCGTGGCCCATGCGCTGGAGTTGGTGGAGGAGGGGGCGGACATTCTTGACATCGGCGGTGAGTCGACGCAGCGGGGCATCGCACCGGTCAGCGAGGACGAGGAGTGCCGGCGCGTGCTGCCGGTGATCCGTCGTGTGACGGCAGTCAGCGATGTACCGATATCGGTCGATACGCGTAACGCCGCTGTTGCGCGCGAGGCGGTCGCGGTCGGCGCGTGTATTGTGAACGACGTGATGCCGTTCGCCGGTGATGTCGCGATGGCGGCGGTGGTGCGTGAGACCGGCGCGGGGATGGTTGCCATGCACATGCGCGGTACTCCGCAGGATATGGCGGGACTTACGGGCTACGATGACGTGGTGGGCGAGGTTGAGGAGGAGCTGCGCAAGGCGTTGGTTTTTGCCGCCGAACAAGGCATCGCGGCGGGACAGATGGTCATTGATCCTGGTATCGGCTTCGCCAAGGACACGGCGCAGAATGTGGCACTGTTGGCGGCCACGGAACGATTCACGCGGCTTGCGCCGGTGCTGATCGGTGTGTCTCGCAAGCGGTTCATCGGTGAACTGTGCAACGAACCCGTGCCGACCGAACGGGTGGGGGGCAGTGTCGGGATTGCGGTTTGGTGTGCGATGCACGGCGCTGCCGTGGTGCGCGTCCACGATGTTAAAGCGACCCGTCAGGCGTTGACCGTTGTGCAGGCGTTGATGGCTTAAGGCGCAATCATGATGCGGGGAGTCAGAATAGAATGGCTGGTGGTGCTGGCGTTGGCCTTAGCGCCTTTGGCGGGACCAGCGCAGACGATGGAGGGGCCGCGGCTACCGCGCGGGGCTGCGCCTGCGGCACCGGTCTATTCGAGTGACGGCACGGTGACGGTTTTTGCGCCCGGGCACAAGGCGGGGTACCGTATGCCGGTGTTGACCTTTGTGACGCAGTTCAGTGCCGAGCTGCAGCGGGTGCTGCGGCTCAAATTGGGTACGCAACTCGCGCCACTGGAGGTGGCGATCGGCGGCAAGAGCGATGGCGATACGCGTGTGTTGACGGCGCGTCTGCGCGATGCCGGCGGTGTGGTGCGTGAGCGGATCGAGTTGCCCGATCCCGAAACAGCGGATCTGGATCTGTTCCGGCGTGCGATCTGCGTGGCGTTGCTGCGGGGTTGGATGGTGGAGGCCGGCGGGACGGAAGCCACCATGCAGGATGTGCCGGCGTGGTTGATCGATGGACTGTTGCGCTATATCGATCGCGGACGGCGTCAAGCGGACATTGATCGCACGCTGTTGCTTTGGTCACGGGCCTGCCTGCCGCCCGCCACCGCGTTGGTTGAGGCGGACAGCCAGGCGGCGACGCGTGAGCCTGCGGTCGCTGCGGTGCTTGCGGGCTGGTTGATGGAGCGGCGCGATGGAGTTTCGCATTTCGAACATCTGCTGCGCGCGGCTGCGACCGGTGTGCCGTGGTCGGTCGAGCAGGTTGCGCGGCTGTTGGCCGGGAGTGACGACATGTTCGCCTTCGATGAGCATGTGGACCGGCGGATGTTGACCGAGGGCCGTGTTGTGGCGCGGCCGGGACTGACGACAGCCGGAATTGTCCGTCGTTTTCGCGCGTACCTGTTGCTGTACCCCGCGTTTTATGATAAAAACTTTAGCGACACCCACCCGTGGTGTACGTTTCAACAGGCGGTGGTGCGTGCGGAAGCACCCGAGGTGCGCGCCGCCGCTGCTGTGCAAAGCGTACGCATGCGGGTCGCTGCGGTTGGGCGTGATGGCATGCTTCTTGCGGTTGCTGACGCCTACGGAGCCTTTCTCAGCGCGTTGGCGCGCGGTGCGGAACAGGGGGAACTGGCGCGCCTGCTGTTGGAAGCGGAGGGGATGCGCGGAACGCTCGAACGGCGCGTGGCGAGTGGTGAGGTTTTTCAGCGGAGCGCGGGTGCGCAGGGAGCTGACGCGCAAAGGAATTGACATGGCGAAAGCAGACGGAAATCAGAAAACGATCGTCGGCCAGATCCATCCGGATGTGTTGTCGTTCACGGTCGGCAAGGATCCGGTGCTTGATCTGGAACTGGCGGTGTGGGACTGTCTGGGCACGGCGGCGCATGTGACGATGCTTTCAAAGATGCGCGTCACGCCGCCTATCATGGGGACAGAAGAACGCAACCGGGTGGTTGCGGCGCTGGTTGAGATCATCCGCGAGGTGCGCGACGGGACGTTTTCGATCACAGAGACCGATCAAGATGTGCATCTGGCAGTGGAGCGGCGGCTGACCGAGCGGCTGGGCGATCTCGGGCGCCGGGTACACACCGGGCGCAGCCGCAACGATCAGGTGGCGGTGGACATCCGCCTGCACGCCAAGGATCAATTGCTGGGGCTGACCGAGGAGGTCGCCGTGCTGGTCGAGCGGTTGACGGCGTTCGGTCGGCGTCATGTGCGGTTGCCGATGGTGGGGCGTACCCACTTGCAGCCGGCGATGCCGAGTACGGTGGGCCTGTGGGCCACCGGGTATGCCGAGTTGCTTTTGGACGATCTGCCGCTGGTGGAGGCTGCCTATATCACAAACGATCGTTGTCCGCTCGGCTCGGCCGCCGGATATGGTGTGCCGTTGCCGCTGGATCGTGCGTTGACGGCGCGGTTGCTGGGTTTCGATCGTCCGCATCACAACGTTTTCCACGCGAGCAATGCGCGCGGCAAGAATGAGGCTGTGATGCTTGCCGCCTGCGGGCAGATCATGCTGAGTTTGTCGCGTCTGGCCGAGGACCTGATTCTGTTTTCGATGCCGGAGTTTGGCTATTTCGTGCTGCCTCCCGAGTTGTGTACCGGCAGTAGCATCATGCCGCAGAAGTACAATCCGGATGTGCTGGAACTGATTCGCGCCAAGGCTGCGATGGTGCTGGGTTACGGTACGGCGGCGAATACCATTTTGAAGGCACTGCCGGGCGGTTACAACCGCGACCTGCAGGAGACCAAGGAACTGTACATGGAGGGACTGCGCGTGACACGTGCGTCGCTGCGTATCATGGCGTTGATGGTCGCCGCGCTCAAGGTGCGGCCCGAGCGGCTGCGCGCGGGATTCGCGCCGGGCGTGTTTGCGACTGACCGTGCGCTGGAACTGGTGGCCGGTGGCATGCCGTTCCGAGACGCCTACCAACATGTACGGTCGCATCTCGATGAGTTGGAAGCGGCCGATCCTGATCAGGCGGTGGCCGCCAAGACGCACGAAGGCGGCACGGCGGGTCTCGATTTCGATTTTTACCGCACACGTGCCGGCGAGGTACGCCGGTGGGTGCGCGAACGGCGCAGGCACGCGCATGCGGCCTTCGCCAAGCTACTGGGCGTGGCGTTTCCGGTAGCGTGAGAGTGACGGGGTTTGTGAAGAGGAAGACGGAGAAAGGATGACGAGCATGAGGATGCAACAGGTGGTGGCAGGCGTTGGAATGTTCCTGGGCACGGCGGCGTGCGCGGTGGCTCAGGAGGCGGCTGCGGCCGCGGCGTCGCCTGCGGTTAATGAATATGGCATGTCGCTCAAGCAGGCCTGGGGATACGGCGGCTGGATCATGTGGGTGCTCGCCGCGATCTCGGTGTTCGCTCTGGCGATGGTCTTCTATTTCATGGCCGTCCTACGCACCAACGTGGTGACGCCGCGTGAACTGATGGTGGACCTGCTTGCGCGCATCCGCTCCAACGACATAAATGAGGTGCGCCGACTCTGCGAGCGCCATCCCTGTCCGTTGGCGTCGGTTGTGCTGTCCATGCTTGATTGCCTGCGTAACGTGCCGCAGTGCGACGTGTCGTTGCTGCGGGGGGCGGCCGAATCGGAGGGTGCGCGCCAGGCTGACGCGATTCAGGGGCAGACCGAGTTCCTGCTGGACGTGGCGACAATCGCGCCGCTGCTGGGACTGCTGGGCACGGTGCTGGGCATGCTCACTGCCTTTGGATCGGTAGCGAGCGACATTGCCAGCGCCAAGCCGGTGGTGCTCGCGGCGGGCGTGTCGCAGGCGATTGTCACGACGATTTTCGGTCTGATTGTCGCGATTCCCTGCATGGCTTTCTACGCTTGGTTCCGTCGTCGTGCAAGCCGCCAGATCGCCAACCTTGAGAGCGCTTCGGCCGAGATCATGAACGCGATCATCGGTGTGGCCGCAGGAGCAAAGGGCTCCGCTTACACTGACCGGTAACCGAGAGGAGGTGCACCAACCATGACTTTTCGCAAAACTCGACGGGGTGTGCTCCCGGCGGTCCAGTTGACGTCCATGATGGACATCATCTTCCTGTTGCTCTTTTTCTTCATTACGACCTCGGTCTTTTCGCAATGGGAGTACGAGATCAATATCAGCCTGCCCTCGGCCCAGAGCGGTAAGGTGCCGGACCGTTTGCCCGGTGAGATCATCATCAACATCACCAAAGACGGACGCGTTTCCGTCAACCAGCAGGACCTGACTCTCGATGCGCTTAGGACGCGCCTCGACCGTCTGGCACGTTACTTCCCGGGGCAGCCGGTCGTGATACGCGCCGACAAGGCGACGCTCTATGAGGATGTGATCAAAGTGATCGACACCTGCCGCAAGGCCGACATCTGGAACTTTTCAATGGCGACGACCGAGGAGAAGAGCGACGCGACGGAGAAACAATGATGAGGAGTGTCATATACTTATGCGCGGGAATATTGTTGGCCGGTCTGAATGCTGTGGCGGCCTCCGATTCCGTGGACGTGACCGACCGCATGCAGTTGGCGGACGGGCTCTTCCGTCGCAGCCTCTTTGATCTGGCGGCGCGCGAGTATGCAACACTGGCCGAGACGCCGGACGTGCCGGCGCTTGATGATGTGCTCTTCCGCTTGGGTGAGTGTTGCCGCCGCCTGAAGAAACTCCCCGAGGCCGAGGCCGCTTACAAACGCCTGATCGAGTCCTTCCCGGAAAGCCGCAACACGTTGCGCGCCCGGTTGCAACGCGCTTTGATCCTGATGGAGTCCGGCGGCGCTTCGCTTGATGAGGCCGTTGCCGAGTTCACCAAGTTGTCGGAAGCCTCCATGCCTGCCGAGGTGCGCGCGGCCGCGCTCTACCACGGTGGCGAGACGCTTGAGAAACTGAAGCGCCCGGATGAGGCGCTGGCGCGTTATGAGGTGCTGGTCAAAGAGTATGTGGATACCGATTACGGGATGTATGCTGGACTGCGCAAGGCTTGGTTGCTGACGCGGCGCAACACGGCGGAGGATCGCCGCCGTGCTTTGGGTATCTATTTGGATCTGGCACACAAGGCCAAGGATGTCAAGGTGGTCGAGGAGGCTTCGTATTTCGCGGCGCAGGTCTCGTTGCTGGACGGCCGTCACGAGGAGAGTGCCAACCTCTTCTTGGCACTGCGCACCAAGTTCCCGAATTCGCCGCGCGTGACTGAGAGCGCCCTGCCCGCCGCATGGGCCAACTACCATGCGGGCCGCTACAAAGAGGGCTCCGAGTTGCTGGACCGCTTGATCGGTCACGCGCAGCATCCGGACCGCGAAGAGATTCTCTATGTCAAGGCGAACTGTCTGCGCCAGCTTGAACAACGCGCTGATGCGGTGGCGATGTATACCCGGCAGTTGACCGAATTCCCGAAAGGCAAGCTGGCACCGCCGGCCCAGTATGAACGGCTCTCAACGCTTTACAGTGACGGCAAATACCAAGAGGTTTTGGACGCTGCTGCGCAGATTGTCTCGCCGCTTCCGGAGTATGCCGACAATATCTACTGGATGAGCGCGGAGTCAGCGGTTGCCGTGCAGAAGGTCGAAGCTGCCGTGCAGAACTATCGCATGTTGGTGGATAAGTGCCCTGAGAGCCCGCTCGTCAAGGATGCGCTCTACCGTCTGGGCTGGCTGTTGCAGAAACAGGAGACGTGGGAGTCGGCGGCTGCTTGGTTCCAGCAGGTAGCCGAGCGTTTTCCCAAAGACCCGCTGGCATCGAAGGCGCTCTACGCCGCCGGGGTTTGCCGTTCGCGTCTTGGCCAGAGCGATGCCGCTTTGCGCGATTGGACTGCGCTGCTGACGCAGTATCCGGAGAGCGAAGAGGTGGCTGAGACGCTTTACCAGAAGGCGATGGAAGAGTTGCGCGCCAAGAATCCGCGCGCGGCCGGTGCGACGCTGGATGAGCGCACGCGCCGTTTCCCGAATGATGCGCGCAAGGCTGAGGTGCTCTATTGGCGCGCTGCGGTGGCCCGTCAGACCGGTGAGCGGGCGGAGGCGGAAAAGTTGTTCCGCGCCTGTCTGGCCGCTTCGCCGCCGAAGGAGTTCGAACGCGAGGCGATGCTGGATTTGGGTCTCTTGCTACAGGAAGACGGACGTAACGAAGAGGCCGCTGAGATCTTCCAGACGTTGCTGGACGCGCCGATTACCGAAAGGCTCGGTCCTGACCGTCTGGCATGGCTCGCGGAGTTTCAGTTGGGGCAAAAACGGTTGGATGCTGCAGCTAAGGCGGCGAACACCCTGCTGTCGCTCAAGCCTGATAAGGGATGGGTGCAGACTGCTTGGACCCTGCTCGGTAGGATTCATCGGGCCAAGGAAGAACGCGATCCCGCGATCCACGCGTTCAAGGAGGCGCTGGCCTCTGGTGCATCAACCGCTTACGGTGCCGAGGCGGCACTGCGGCTGGGCGAAATGCTGATGCAGGGCGGCCATTTTGATGAGGCCGCGAATTATTTCAATGACGCTGCCGCGCGTGCGTCCACACCGGAGTTGCTGGGGTTGCGGGTGCATGCCTACATGGGGCTTGCGCGCAACGCTGAAGCGAAGGGCGATGAAGATGCCGCGCTACGCTACTACATGAGCGTCGGCATCCTGTTCAACGATGCCACGCTTGTGCCGGAGGCGCTGCACAAGGCTGCGACCCTGCTCGATAAGCTGGGACGCGGGCAAGAGGCGCAGGCGATGCGTGAAGAATTGAAGGCGCGTTATCCGGATTCGCCGCTGTCGCGCCAGGGATCGACGCAGACGGAGACGCAGTCTCGTGAGGGGAAGGGTGGAGCATGATACCGCACGGCTTTGGACAGCAACAGAGACAGAGCGAGCATCGCGTGATGTTGGCCTGCGTGGCCGTTTTGTTGTCCGCGGTCATCCATGTGGTCTGCATGTATCTGTTCGCGGACTGGGCGTTGGGCAGCGTTGCGAGCGGTCTGCGCCAGAAATCACGTGAATGGTTCGATGGCGACCGCGTGCCGCCGATGCGCGTGGAGATGATGCATGCCGATCCAATGCGTATCGCTGAGAGAATAATGGGTGAGCGCGAAGCGCCGAGCCGCGGGCCGATTGAAGCCGGCGAGCGGGTGGACGAACTCAGCCAGAGCGCGACTCCCGTGCTCACTGTGCCGCCACCGATTCCGCGTGAAGCGTTGATGCCGGGCGTGCCCGTGTTGAAACAGGTGGTCCCCGAGCAGATCGACACCACACCGTGGATGCCGCGCCAAGAGATCGCGCAGATTTTCGACCGCACCGTACAGGATGATGTGGCTGCTTTGCCACGACGCGAAATTCCGATGATCGAGCGGGTGCCCAAAGCACCGGACATCGTACCGTCAATCGATCTGGCCGGTCGCCGTTTCGGCAGAGACCCCGAACCGCCTAAACTTGCAGAGGCGGCTGAAATATTCGATACGGATATCACTAAGGGAACCTTCAAACCACCGATTGCGGAAGTGCCCGAGACCGCGCCTAAAGTCAGCACTGACACAACCGAGGCACGTTTCGGAGTGCGGCCCGGTGAGAAGACGGGCGTGACCGCCGACGGCACCGTAGTCAAGGGCACAACCGCTGGAAAGAAGGGCACCGACAGTGCGATCGCCGATGGAACGACAGCTACTGGGGCGGCGGCGGCCGATGGTGCGGCCACTGGCAAGAGAGCTACCGACGGCACGACCACTGACGGTGCGACCGCTGGCAAGAAGGCTGGCGATGATACGATCACTGGAAGCCCCGACGGTGAAAAGCTTACGCAGGCGCAGCAAGAGCGCGTCAGACAGCAGCTTGAAGAGGCGGCCCGGCAGACACCGGCCGGGCAAGAGGTCAGTGCGGAAGAGCTGAGAGCGCGCGAGGCCCAAGCGCAGATCGCGGCGTTGCGGGAGACGATCGACTACGTGCCGATAGATGACCTGCTGGCTGTCGGTCTGGAGACCTTCCGCGATCCTGCCGAGCCGGGTCAGGTTTATTTCCGCATCGGAATTCAACCGCGTACCGATAAACAGGTGCCGGTCATTGCCAAAGACATTGTCTTCGTGCAGGATGTTTCGGCCTCAATGACCGAGGAGCGCATGGTCTTCTGTCGGCGCGGTATGGCGGCGGCGCTCCGGACCCTTAATCCAGGTGATCGCTTCAATGTGGTCGCATTCCGCGACACATTCGATGCCTGCTTTAAAGAGTGGGCTGTCGCTTCAACCGAAAACCTTGTCAAGGCGTCGGCGTTTGTGGATGGTATGCGCGCCTTCGGTCAGACAGACCTCTTCGGTTCGCTGCGCTCGCTGATACGGCTACCGCGCGATCCTCGGCGTCCGATGATCGCGGTGGTTGTCACGGACGGCAGGCCGACCGCTGGTCTCACGGAGAGCGCCAAAATCATCGGTGAATTTTCCAAAATCAACAGCGGTATGATCTCGGTCTATATGTTCGGTGTCCAGAGCAAGGCCAACGTCTATTTGCTTGATATGCTCACTTATTGCAATCGCGGTACGTCAACCATCATGTACCAAGGTAACCGCTGGGATCTGCCGGCAGCGTTCCAGCCGGTCTATGATGGGCTGCGCTATCCCGTCATGGGGGATATCACGGTGGTTTTTGACTCAGCGTCGAAATGCGAGGTGTACCCCAAAAACACGCCCAACCTCTACAAGGGCCGCCAATTGGAACTGTGCGGCGTCTGTCCGGACACTACGGAGGAATTAATCTTTCAGGTGCGCGGTCTGGCATCGGACAAAGGTTATGATTCGATCTTCCGGCTTAGCATGTCGCGCCATGCTAAACTCGGATCAGCCGCCTTGAAGCAGCGCTGGGCGAACCAGAAGATGTATCACCTCGTGGCGGAATATTCGCGTGAGGCGCGCCAGCAAGTGATGGCCGAAATGTTGAAAGTCCACACGCGTTACGGCGTGCCGATCCCCTATGAATCTGAATTGAAGTGACCGCCATGATCTCTTACAAGCTCGTGATGCCTGAACACATGAACCAATACGGTGCGTTGTTCGGCGGCAATCTGCTGAAGTGGGTGGACGAGATAGCGTGGATGGCGGTCAGCCTTGATTACCCTGGGGCGCGTTTTGTCACGATCGGCATGGACCGTGTCGAGTTCAAGAAAAGTGTCTCCGGCGGGTCGATCCTGCGCTTTGAGATCGTTCGCCAGCGGGTTGGCCGTACTTCGGTCACATACGAAGTCCATGTTTCGCGACGCGAATTGCATCAGAGCGTGGAGGACGTGATCTTCAGTACCGACATCACGTTCGTGCGGGTCGACGAAAACGGCGAGAAGATACCGGTTTTTGCTGCGTGTGATGCGCACTGTCAGACCGAG
>DUPH01000036.1 GCA_012838435.1 Lentisphaerota bacterium
CGACGGCCTCGGGAGGCTCTTCACGCGCCACGGGAAATGGTACGGCTACAAGCCGCCAGACCCCGAATCAAACCCGCTCGGACTGGTCTTTCTGGAATGACCAGATTTTTTGGGGAAACTCCTTTTTCTAGTTCGGCTTGAAACGCCGCAGCAAATCCGGTACCCTTTCACGAACTTTTGTTTGTGCCCCTGTGAGGTTCTGGTATGGAATACGTGTTATTGATGATCAGTGCGATTCTTGTCAACAACTTCGTGCTGAGTCGATTTCTCGGGATTTGCCCGTTTCTGGGCGTCTCAAAAAAAATCTCGACCGCGCTTGGTATGTCAGGCGCGGTGATCTTTGTGATTACCATCGCCTCGGCGGCCACCTGGTGCCTGCAAACCTACCTGCTCGTGCCGCTGGGGCTTGACAAGTTTCTCCAGACCCTCTCGTTTATCTTGGTGATCGCCGCGCTGGTGCAACTCATTGATATCGTGATGAAACGTTTCACGCCGTCGCTGCACGCCGCGCTCGGCATTTTCTTGCCGCTGATTACCACGAACTGCGCGGTTCTCGGTGTCGCGGTGCTGAACATGCAAGAGGGATATGGCTTTTTTAAATCGGTGCTGTTCGGCTTTTCCGCCGCAGTCGGCTTCTCGTTCGCCCTGCTGATTTTCGCCGGTCTTCGCGAGAAAATCGAGCGCGCCGTCCCGCCCCGTTGCTTTCAGGGCGTGGCGCTTTCGCTGGTGACCGCTGGTTTGCTGAGTCTGGCTTTCATGGGCTTCAGCGGTCTGGTCAGATAACCCTTCTTCATTCGTAGCACATCTTCTCATGGATCTGATTACAACATCTACTCTTTGCATCGGCGGTATCGGCCTGGCCAGTGCGGCGGCTTTGGCCTTGGCAGAGAAACACTGGAGCGTGCCGCAAGACCCGCGCATCGACAAAGTAACCGAAATGTTGCCCGGTGCGAACTGTGGCGGATGCGGATATGCGGGTTGCGCCGATTATGCGCGTGCGATTGTGGCCGACAATGTGGCGTGCAATCTCTGTGCGCCCGGTGGGACTGCCTGCGCGCAAGAGATCGCCGCTTTTCTCGGGCGTGCCGCAGCCGAGGTGGAACGGCGCGTCGCGATTGTACTCTGTTGCGGCGACGACACCGAAGCGCTCCGGCGCTCCGCCTACAATGGCATCGTCGATTGTGCGTCCGCGCAGGCCACGGCGGGCGGTGACAAGGCTTGCACCTACGGCTGTCTGGGCTACGGCTCCTGTGCCCGGGTTTGTCCCGTGAACGCGATCCGTATCGAGAATGGTATCGCCAAGGTCGATAAAGCACTTTGTATCGCCTGCGGTAAGTGTGTCGCGGCCTGTCCCCGCAAGCTGATCAAACTTGTTCCGGCGGCGGCCGAGATTCATGTGCTGTGCAGTTCGAAAGACAAGGGCCCCGCCGTGAAAAAGGTCTGCGGCACAGGTTGCATCGGTTGCCGGATGTGCACCAAGCTGGCCGATGACGCGATCAGCATGGACGGTTTCCTCGCGGTGGTTGATTACGCCAAGCCTTTGACCAACGAAGAGACCGTGGCTAAGTGTCCTGCCCACTGCATCCGCAAGGACGCTTCCGCGTCCCAACCCCCAAACCCTGAATCCTAACCCGTTTTTCTTTCCCATGGTTACCATCCGATCTCCACATGCCCTCCGGGGCGGCGTCCACCCCGAATACAACAAAACGCTCACCGCTTCTGAGCCGATCCGTGAGTTGCCGTTACCCGCGCGCCTGACCGTACCGATGTCGCAACATCTCGGCGCGCCCGCCAAGCCGGTTGTCAAGGTCGGCGATACGGTCACGGGGGGGCAGCTGATCGCCGAGGCCGGCGGATTTATCTCCGCGCCGATCCACGCGCCAGCCGCAGGCAAGGTGGTCGCCCTCGAAGAGACGCTCACCGCCGCAGGTCGCGCCTGCGCCGCCATCGTGATTGAAACTGCAGCGGAACAGACCTGGCAGCCGATGCCGACCTTCCCCGAGTGGCGTTTCACCAACGCCAAGCAGTTGGTCGAACACATCGGCGCGGCCGGCATCGTCGGCATGGGAGGCGCGGGCTTCCCCACGCGCGTTAAACTCGCGCCGCCCAGCGACAAGCCGATCGACACCGTGATCCTCAATGGCGCGGAGTGTGAGCCGTACCTGACCGCCGACCATCGGCTGATGGTGGAGCATGCCGCCGAGATCCGTATCGGTGCAGAGATCATCCGACACATCTTAGGCGCGCGCAGTCTGCGTGTTGCGATCGAAGACAACAAGCCGGAAGCCATTGCCGCTATCGAGACGGCCTTTCGTGATACGGCCGGCGATGTGGCTGTCGTCGTGCTGCCCACCAGCTATCCTCAGGGTGCCGAGAAGCAGCAGATCTATTCGGTCACCGGGCGCGAAGTGCCGCGCGGCGGGCTGCCGATGGATGTCGGCTGTGTCGTGGAGAATGTCAGCACCGCCTTCGCGGTGTTTGACGCTGTCGTCAACGGCATGCCGCTGGTGCGCCGCGTGATCACGGTCAGCGGCGACGCCATTGCGCAGCCGTCGAATCTGCTCGCGCCCTGCGGTACGCTGTACAGTGACCTTGTGGAGGCGTGCGGCGGCATCACCGGTCGCGCGGCCAAAGTGCTTTCGGGCGGAACGATGATGGGTTTCGCGGTTGGTAGTCTCGCGATTCCCACCGGTAAAACTGCTTCCGGCCTGCTGTTGCTTTCACCAAAGAAAATCACCGCTTTCACTTCGCAGGCCTGCATCTCATGCGGGCGTTGCGTGGATGCCTGTCCGATGCGCCTGTGTCCCGCCGAGCTAAGCCAGTGCATTGAGGCGGACGACATCGAAAGCGCCGAGCGGGTCGCGCTGATGGACTGTATCGAATGCGGGGCGTGCGCGTTTGTTTGTCCTGCGCGCCGTCCGCTGGTTCAACACATGCGCCGCGGTAAGGCGGCGGTGATGGCCAACCGAGCCGCCCAAAAAGCCCCGTAACCCCAACCCTTGAAACCAGAAACCCAGAAACCTTGAAACCAGAAACCCAGAAACCTTGAAACCAGAAACCCAGAAACCTTGAAACCAGAAACCCAGAAACCTTGAAACCAGAAACCC
>DUPH01000335.1 GCA_012838435.1 Lentisphaerota bacterium
AGGGTCAAGCGTCTGCTTGACCGGCCGCGCTGTGCGCGGCGAAAGGAGCACGGACATTCCTGTCCGTGCCACGGGTTGGAAAACCCGTGCCCCTATTTTAATGCCAAGTTATAGGCAAGGAGTTTTCGACTTCAGAGTTTAGAGTTCGACGTTCAGCGTTCTGAGTTAAAAAACTCCTAACTCCTAAATCCTAAATCCTAACTCCGCGCGGCAGCGCGGCCGCGCGGTAGGCGGCTTCGCGTTCGAGGCAACCCGCGACGGCGGCGTGGATCGCGTCGAGGGTGTTTAGTTCATGCAGGCGTCCGCGCACGTAGGACGAGCCTTTGAGTCCGTGCAGGTAGCGGAAGAGGTGGCAACGGAAGGTTGTGGCCAGCGTTTCCTCCAACTGTGCGGCATCGACAGGCAGGCCAGAGCGCGCTTGGATGCGTTCGAACAACGCGATTTCGGCCGCGATATGCGCTTCGAACGTGTCGCGGATCACGGTGAGGTCGCGGCGCGGACGCGCGCCGGCAAAGGCGGGCGCCGGAGGTTCTGCGCCGGAAGCAAACGCCGCCAGCGTGTCTTCAAAGATCCAGGGATTGCCGAGTGCGGCGCGGGCGATCATGATGGCGTCCACGCCGGTTTCGTGAAACATGCGCCACGCATCGTACGGGGAGGCCACGCCGCCATTGCCGATGACTGGGAGTGTCGCGCGTCGTTTCACTTCGGCCAGCAGGTCGAGATGCACGGGACCGCCGTGGCCCTGCGAGGTGAAGCGTCCATGTAGCGTGAGGGCGTCGGCACCAGCTTGTTCGGCGGCGTCGAGAGTTTCAAAGATGGCTACACGGTCAGGGGACGGCCCAAGACGCGTCTTGAGGGTCAGCGGCAAACGGATGGCGCGTCGCATCGCGGAGAGAATGGCATGGATGCGGCGGGGGTCATGGATCAGGGCGGCGCCGGCACCGTTCGCGGTGATTTTGTGGACCGGGCAGCCGGCGTTGAGGTCGATGCCGACAAAGCGTCCGCTCTGCTCGACACGGGCGGCGGCCTCTGCCAACGACGCAGGGTCGGAACCATAGAGATGGGCGATGACCGGTCCTTCGTCGTCAAAGGTTTCCAGCAGATGCCAGGTCTTGTCAGAGGTGTGTAGCAGGCCAAGATCACTCGTCATTTCGGTATACGTCAGCGCGGCACCGTGCTGATGACAGAGGCGGCGCATCGGAGCGTTGGTATAACCGGCCATCGGTGCCAAGAAGAGTAGGGGGGACTGGCGGGATGGAAGGTCGAAACATGCATGCAGAGTCTTGCCCATAACACGTGAAGCATAGCGGAATTCTCCAGAATGCCACACCACAAAAAGCGAATCATGGCGGAAGTAAATCCTAAATCCCCCAATCCTAAATCCTCCTTGTCTTGGGCGCTGTGTTATGTCAATGTTTCACCGATGCGGTTAACTCGTCTAGGCAGACTTCAGCCATACAGGAATATGAAACGGCTACGGCGCATTGTCGCGGTTGCCTTGGGCTGTGCCTTTACCTATATGCGCGCCCGGGTGCGACTGTACCGCGAGATGAAAAAAACCGGCGTTTCGGTTGATACCGCCGTCTGTCTCGGCTCTGCTTTACGTACGGCATGCGAGCGTCTGGGCCCCACCTTTATCAAGTTCGGTCAAGTGCTCAGCACGCGGCGCGACCTGTTGCCGGATGGTGTCGCTGACGAGTTGGCGCGGCTGCAAGACGGTGTCGAGGCCATGCCGCTGGCCGACGCTATTGCGGTGGTGGAGAGCGAGTACAGGCAGCCGCTCAACACGATTTTCTCTTATTTTTCGGAAACTCCCCTGGGCGCGGCATCGCTTTCTCAAGTACATGCGGCGCGCCTGGCCGCTACCGGCGAAGCGGTGGTCGTGAAGATCCAGCGTCCCGGTATTCAGGCGCTGGTCGATACCGACATTGATTTGCTGAGCCGCTTCATTCCCTTGCTCGAACGACACGTCGTAGAACTGCGCCACCTGAACCTCCA
>DUPH01000336.1 GCA_012838435.1 Lentisphaerota bacterium
AAGAACAGCAACAGCACGTATGAACTCTTCACGACGGTGGCCTACAAAAACCCAGTCGTGACGCCTTCGCTCAGTGTCTACTACGATTACCGTGATGTGGGCGGCAGTTTCCTTGAGGACAATCCGCTCAAAGACCTCTATATCCGCGCCGCGCTAGACAAATCGGTACCGATCACTGAGCGGCTACGCGCCGGCGGGTGCGTGCTACTCGGTGCCGGCACCAGCCGCTACAACGCGGTCCGCTACAAGTCGCCCGGCGAAGGCTTTGCCGATTATCAGACCTCGCTCTTTTTGTCGTATGCCGTCACCGAGAACTTCTCGGCCGGCGCGACGCTGGCCTATACCGGTCTGATCGGTGGAGCCTGGGGGCTCGACCGCAGCGCCTGTTCGCCGGACGAGATCGTGTGGGGCGGCGTGAATCTGCGGCTGCTTTTCTAATTAACTCATTAACTTGGGATGCGGGCGTTGCCCGCATCCGCGCTATTTCCCCATCAGTGCGTTGATGATCAGCAGGTCGAGTTCTTCATAGTCGCGCGCGGCGATGAGGGCGTCGATCGCCTTCTGATCCAGCCCGCGCGAGACCTCGAGCAGATTCAGGAAAACCGTGCGGCTGTTGGAGAGGTGCTTGGTGCTGACATCGAATTTTTGCGTGCGCATGGCTTTGATGTCGAGCCCGACAAACTCTCCGCTGCTGCCGTAGGCGTGGCGATCGAGAATGCGCACTTGATTGAACGCGCGCCGCAGGTCGATGCTGCCGAAGCTGCGGTCCGCGTCGAACTTGATGCCGTTCTGGTCGTTCAGATGCACCGAGAAGAGTTTTTTGTGTGCCAGCGCAAAGCCCATCTCGTCCGAGGGATCAAGCCCGGCGAGAATCGCGTGCGCGCTCTCGATATTTACGCCGACGCGCGCGGGATCGGAGCAGAGGTGCCCCAGAGCGATCGCGTGACCGGTGGTGGGGATGTAGGCCTGATCGACAGGCTCGTTGGGCTTGGGCTCAATCGCAATGCGGATGGAGGAGTCATGGGCCAGCATGCGGTTGATGGCCTCGACGAGATACTCGGTCGAGCGCTTGCTGTCCTTGGATTCGCGCACGTAGGTGCCTTCGCGGGCCAGCCAGAGCACGATCAGCTTGGTGTCCAGCGCATGGGCAATGTCGATGGCCCGCAGACTGCGCTCGATGGCGTAGGTGCGGCAGGCAGGATCGTTGGCGGTGTAGCCGCCGTCGATCGTGCGCGGGTCTTCCCAGAGCCGGGGGGCCACGAATTCGGCGACCAGCCCTTCGCCGTCCAGCATACTCTTCACCTCTTTGGCCTTTTTCGCGAGCGCGGTGGAGTCGAGGTCATTCAGGTCGGGCACGGCGTCGTCATCGTGAAATTGGACGCCATCGAAGCCCAGCGGTTTGAACAGCTTCAGCTTCTGAGCGAATGACATTGAGTCGCGCACGGGCGGACCGAAGGGATCAGCGCCTTCGTGAATGTTCCAAGGGCCAAATGAGAAACGGAATGTCGTCTGCATGATATCAAACCTCCTAAGTTAGAATGATAATGACAGAATGTGATGCCAGTATACCTGAGTGCGCAGCGGAAGTCTTTACCAAATTTTTATCTGATTTTCGCGTAATCGGTTAGTGACAGGGGCTTGCGAGTTTAGTGCGTGGTTTGTGTGTGCGCAGTCGGGAGCGCCCGCAGAAAGTTGAAAGTTAGAAGTTGAATGTTTTTTAACTCAGAACGCTGAACGTCGAACTCTGAACTCTGAAGGTGAAAACTCCTTGCCTATAACTTGGCATTAAAATAGGGGCACGGGTTTTCCAACCCGTGGCACGGACAGGAATGTCCGTGCTCCTTTCGCCGCGCACAGCGCGGCCGGTCAAGCAGACGCTTGACCCT
>DUPH01000337.1 GCA_012838435.1 Lentisphaerota bacterium
GAAAATGATTCACAAACCGCGCCTGATCTGCTTTGATATGGTCATGGATGAACAATCAAAACGGCTGATCGTGAACGCGATCACCTTTGGGCGTGTACCGTTTGTCGTACTGTTTATGGTGTTGGCCGTGATTGACGCCTATTGGCCGTCACGCTGGCTCGCGATCTCGGCGACCGCCTCATTGGTGATCGCCTCGCTGACCGACCTCTACGACGGCAAACTGGCGCGCAAGTGGAACGTAGTCAGCAAGTTCGGGGCGATGGCCGATCCGTTGATGGATAAGGTCTTCTATCTGGTGGTTTTCCCCACTTTGCTCTGGCTACTGGGCCGCCAGCCGGACGAGGCGATCCACGCCTTGGTCATGCTGATTTTCACCGTGCTCTACATCCTGCGCGACCAGTGGGTGACCTTCCTGCGCTCGGTGGGTTCGCTCTATAACGCAAACTGCGGCGCCAACTGGCTCGGCAAGTTCCGCACGGCGATCAGCTTCCCCTCCGCCTGTATCATCTACGTCTACGTCTCTCTACACCCGTGGTTCTTACCGCAGGCGTTGGTTTACGTGATTGAGGCGTTCCTGATCTTTGTCAACTTCTGGTCGATCGTGGTCTATACCCGTCAGTACATGCCCTATCTCAAACGAGCGATCGGCAAGAATTGATGGTAGTCTTACGGAGCGGGCGACGCAGGCGGAACTGGCGGGGCGGCCGGTTCCGCAGGTGCTTGTCCGGCACCGGGTTGTTTAGGTGCGGACACCGGTTTCTGCATCTGCATGCGTTCCATCTCTTTTTCCGCAGCCGCCTCCTCGGCGCGTTCCCGTTTTTCCTGACGCTCCCAGTCGCGCAGATTTTTGATTGCTTGCTGGATGTTTACCGACTCTTCATCGGGCATCGAAATCGAGTCCATGGTTTCGATGAACTTCTCGTGATGCGAAGGGTTTTTGGACTGCTTGGCCATCTCTATCAGGTGCGCGGCCACCACCAACTCGTCGTCAACGAACATCATTTCGGACAATAGGTCTTCTACCAGTGCATCCGACGTGAAGTCTCCGGATACGGTGTACGCCGCATCCAGCAAAGCCGCTTTGTCATGCGAACTTTCGATATCTGAAAGCGCCGTCTTCCAATAATCCAGAGCCTCCTGTGCCACCTCCGGGTCGGGATCGCCAAGCATGGTGGTGAGATCCGCCAACCCTCTCAGCCCCGCCCAGTGCAGACCGAACGCCACCTTGCTTCTGACCTCTGGATTGGGATGCTTGACCAGTACCGCCGCATGCTCCAGCAACGTGTCGTAATCATCATCGTCCAGCAGATCGTCAATCTCGGCCAACAGCGAGTCGTCAGGCCTAGGCTCTACAAGAGCCGCACCGCCCCCCCGCGCCCCCTTTTTGCTTTTGGAAGTACGCGCATCGCTTGTGTCTTTCTCGGAGGCCGGTTGTGCCGACGCCGTTCGGTCGACAGTCGCTCCCCCCGTAGCAGACCCCGCCCCTCCGGCGACACGCTTGGGCTGAACGTTGGTTGGGGCCCGCCGCGTATCGACCGTCTCTTTACGAGGGTCGTCGTCGGACACCGGAACCGGTTTCTGTCGCTCGCGTAGCCAAAAGAAGGCCAGCGCGCACACGGCCACGCCTACCACCGCGAACACAGCTATTCTTTTTGTCGACATAGACTCACATCCTTCGAACAAGCAGCCGCTCCACGACATTCGCTGCACATCGAACGCGGCTGCCGCATCGTCAACGCGATCTTTTTACACCTGCTGTCCGTCACACAAGGGAAGCGCGTTGATGTAATCTCAGGATGCCATATGCGGGCGGAGCCCGCAACCCAATTTAATTAGTTAATTAGTGCGTTAGTACATTAGTTTGTCTGGAAGTGCGCTGCCCCCAAGAAAACCTTAGTGCCCTTTGTGCCTTCATGTGAGGGAACAACTTGTTTTTTATCGTGCTTGTCGAGCCGTAAGGCACTAACGAACTAATGCACTAATGAACTTTCCCGCTTCTGATAGCAAAGAGCGCCACCGCCAGCGCACTCACCACGTTCAACGAATTTTTGCGGCCGGCCAAAGGAATACGTACAACCGCGTCACAAGCCTGCACGACGTCAGGGTCGAGTCCGAAACGTTCGTTACCGACCACCAGCGCACACGGCAAAGGCCACGCGAACGCCCCCACCGACGGCGCGTCAGCCACAGTCTCCAAC
>DUPH01000338.1 GCA_012838435.1 Lentisphaerota bacterium
ATGACAACTAAGGGACAGGTATTTAGCAGGGCAATAGCGACTAACGCGGGCGGAGCCTGCAACCCAAATTCTTTTACCACGAAATACTCGAAAAACTCGAAAAGGCATGGCTCGGCTTTTTCAAACCGCGAATGACGCGAATGACGCGAATCCGTGTGCGGCGCGGCTACCACAGCCCCTTTGGGGCTACTTTTAAACGATACGTCGCCCCAAAAAAACTCTGCGTCTCTGCGCCTTTGCGTTAAATAAATCCGAGCAATGCTCTCCAAAAAACCTCTGTGTCCTCTGTGGTTCCAAAAACCCGAGCAACGCTTTTACTCTCACGGTTGCGAGCCACTGCGTGGTCGCAATGCGTGGTCGCAACAAGAGAGGTTGACTCGCGACTTGCGACCTGCGACTTGCGGCCAGCACTGCCCCCAAAAAAACTCTGTGCCCCTGTGCCTCTGTGGTAAAAATGACGACAAGGGGACAGGTATTTTGACGACAAGGGGACAGGTATTTAGACGGCTAACAAGGCTGCCACAAGTAGCACGCCGAAAAGCAGATGTGTTGCGGCGGTCTTGCCTTCCAGTATCGCGGTCTTGCCTTTGAGACACGCATGCGACAAATAGATGCTCAGCGGCAACCCCAGAAGGGTGATGAGCGTCAACTTCGGCAGCATGTGTGTCGCCACGGCGATGACGATGATCAGATAAGGCGTGATATGCAGGGCGACAAAGAGCGCGCGGGCTGCCGCAGGCCCGAGAATCAGGGCTGTGGTGCGGATGCCCGCCTCACGGTCGGACGCCATGTCGCGCAGGTCTTCGCCATGCATGATCGCCGCGACAAGGCAGGCCAATGGCAGGGAGACGATGAAGCTTTGCAGCGATATTGAAAGGGTTTGCGCGAAGTAGCTGGCCGTCACCATCAAGACGCCCATGAGCAGGGCGACAAGGGGCACGCCTACGCCCAGATATTTATAGCATATCCCGGTGGTATAGAAACCCGCGCCTAAAACCCCGGCCGCAGCAAACCACAGCAATCGCCAGTCGCTTAATGCGGCTGCGGCGATGCCCGCGCCCGCGCCGCACGCCAGTGCCAGCAGCCCGGCAGCCTTGACATGGGCGGGCCGCAGATGTCCAAAAACCAGTTGCGGCGCGTTCGGCGGTCGCTCAGCGGTGTCCACGCCCGAGCAAAAGTCGCCATAGGTGTTGAGCAGGTTGGTCGCTAGTTGCAGACAAACGCCGGACGTCATGGTCAACGCCAGCATCAGCCAAGAAAAACGACCGTCCCTGGCCGCAAGCGCGGCGCCGGCCGCCACCGGCACCACCGACGCCGTCAGCGCCCAGAGACGCAACACGCCGATCCACGGGCTCACGGCAGACGCCTCCGAGCGCAAAACGGTTGGTGACAGGGGGTACGCGAGCCGAGTGCGTGGTTTGTGCGGCGTGCGCAGTCGGGAGCGCGGGCGTCCCCGCCCGCAGAAAATTGAGCGTTGAAAGTTGAAAGTTGAGCGTTGAGCGTTTTTTTAACGCAGAGACGCAGAGACGCAGAGATTTTTACAGGCTGGCGTCGTGACCGCTGCCGAAAGAAGGGACGAGCGTCTGCTCGTCCGCGGGCAAGCAGACGCTTGCCCCTCCCGGTGCTCCGCACTGAAGAAATCTGAGAAACCATCCTTCCGCACAGCGGAAGGCGGCTCGTGGGGACACTCGCCCTCCAAATCATGTTAATCATGTTAATCCTGTCAAAAATAAAAAACCGAGCATGTATGCGCGTCAGCCTTTTGCAAGACACGCTGTTGCGGGCGAGGACGCCCGCGCTCCCGACTCTTGGCTCCCCTTTTCGCCAGAAACGCATCCTTGTCACTAGCCGATTGCCGCTCCGGCCGTATCATTTGACCACAGACCCGGGCAGCGCACCGCTGTCGGGCGCGACCACGAAGAGCGCGCCATCCGGATTGCCAGCCGCGAGGATCATGCCTTCCGAGACGCCGAACCGCATCTTGCGGGGCGCGAGATTGGCGACCATCACCACCTGACGCCCGACCAGCGTGGCCGGATCGTAGGCCTTGCGGATGCCGGCAAAGACTTGACGCGGCTTGGACTCGCCGATGTCAAGCAACAGGCGCAGCAGCTTGTCCGCGCCTTCCACGCACTCGGCCTCAAGCACTTTAGCCACGCGCAGATCCGCCTTGGCGAAGGTGTCGTAATCGATAGTCTCCTTGACGGGCGGAAACGCTGCCGCAGGCTTCGCCTTTGCGGGTGGCGCGGGCGCCTGCTCCTCGGACTTGCTGGCCGCGACCATCGCGTCCACGGCCGCTTGCTCGACGCGTGTCGCCAGATATTCGTACGGCTGGATGGCGCAATTCTCCACGGCCTTCTCAATGTCCGACCAGACATACGGCGCTTCGTTGAAGAGCTTCGCGGTCTTGGCGGCGTAGGCGGGCAGAATCGGCTGCAGGTAGATGGCGAGCACGCGGAAGATGTTGAGCACCGAGGTCATCACGCTGCGTGCCGCCTCGGGGTCGCTCTTGACGAGCGCCCAGGGGGCTTTGGCGTCGAAGTACTGGTTGGCCAGATCGGCCAGATCGCGCACAGCGACCATGACCTTGCTGAAGTCGCGCGCCTCGTAGAAACCGGCGACGCTCTCCGCCGCGTCCAGTGCCTTGCGGTAGAGCGCCCTGCCCTCGTCATCCATCGCGCCGGTGCGGCCGCCCAAACTTTTGTGCAGCATCTGTGCGCCGCGCGAAGCGAGGTTGGTGATCTTGCCGACAAGGTCGGAGTTGACGCGGCTGACGAAGTCGCTGAGGTTGAGGTCCATGTCATCGGTCGTGCCGTTGAGCTTGCAGGCGTAGTAAAAGCGCAGGTCTTGCGGACGCAGGTGGTCGAGGTAGGTGCGCGCCTTGATAAAGGTGCCTTTGGATTTGCTCATCTTCTCGCCGTTGACCGTCAGGAAGCCGTGTACAAAGACCTGGCTGGGGGTTTTGTAGTTGGCGGTATGCAGCATCGCCGGCCAGAAGAGGCAGTGGAAGCGCACGATGTCTTTGCCGATGAAGTGATACAACTCGGCCTCGGGGTTCTGCCACCAGGCGTCAAACGATTCGCCGTGGTCGGCGCACCACTTTTTCAACGAGGCCATGTAGCCGATCGGCGCGTCGACCCAGACATAGAAGTACTTGCCGGGATAGTCGGGGATTTCGAAGCCGAAGTAAGGAGCGTCACGCGAAATGCACCAAGCGCGCAACGGCTCATTGAACCACTCCAACAACTTGTTGGCCACATCCGGCGCGGTACGGGTGGGAATCCACGCCTTGAGGAAATCGTGGAACGGCTCCAGTTCGAAAAAGAGGTGTTCGCTGTCGCGGGTTACCGGGACCCGACCACAGAGGGTGCAACGCGCGTCCTTCAACTCTTCGGCGGGATAGGTCTGGCTGCACGCGTCACAGGAATCGCCGTATTGGTTTTCGGCGTTGCATTTCGGGCAGGTCCCGACGACAAAACGGTCGGGCAGGAACATGGCATCATGTTCGCAGTAGAGTTGCGGCAGCTTCTGGACGGAGATCGCCCCGCTCTGCTGCATGGCGCGGTAGATCTCGTTGCAGAGATCGCGGTTCTCGGGACTATGGGTCGAGTAATAGTTGTCGAAGTGGATTTCAAAATCGGCAAAATCCTGCGTGTGCAGCTCATGGCTGTGAGCGATCAACTCTTCGGGCGTGATGCCCTTTGCACGCGCGCGCACCATGATCGGCGTACCGTGGGTATCATCCGCGCAGACATAGACGCAATCGTGGCCGCGCATCTTTTGGAAGCGCACCCAGAAGTCGGTCTGGATATATTCGACGAGATGCCCGAGATGGATATCGCCGTTGGCGTACGGCAGGGCAGAGGTAACAACCATTCTACGTTTTTTCGCGACCATAAACTCTCCTGACAATCTGCGCAGTCGCCGCACGCGGCAGAGAAGGCCGTACGGCTGAAAAAAGAAAAGGGGAGTATACCGCTTTTCCGTGCGCCGCGCCACACTGTCTTGCAATCAGTATGTTTCTGCGCCATGTGGTCAGGGGTGAGCCTGACCATCAAGGCTCCCGTCCCTCGGCCGTTTGTTCACAGATTCGATCATCTCTTTGACTTGCTCAACCGTGAACTCCCGTATCACGTACGGATCGCTTGCAGGGCGGGACGAATCGGCATGAACATCGGTCACCTTACCATCGTGAATAACAAGGGCTGAGGAAGGACTAAAGATTGACCCGGTAAGGAATGAGATCATGCCTTCGCTCGGAGTAGCCCGATCTTCCTTCTCAATTTTCCGTTCGTGACTCGATATTGGATTCCCGACCTGATACGGAAGGTTAAAGTCATCATCGCACTTCAGGATTTCGGTCACCTCGCACTTGATCCTTCCTCAATGACTCGTGTGTTTGCACACGACGATTGCTTTTGCCTCAGCAATGCGTTCTTCCAGAGATTGCTCACCAAGCCTCTGAAGCGCCGCGTACTCGTGCGCGGGAACCGGGAACCGCGACATCTGGAAGGAGATGTCGCGAAGTTCGTTTTTCAACATCGCCTCGGGAGACCTGCTCCAGACAGCAACCGCGAGGATGAGGAAGGCCACCGTGAGGACGCCGAAGAGACCGTACAGTATCCTGATGTGTTTTCTGATCATGTCTGTTTCGTTCATTTTTTCTCCTGCGAACGGGTTGTCGTCCAATGTCAAACTACGCCCCCAAGCCGCTTTTGTACAACAAGTTGTTGAGCGGTTTCTTCCGTTCCCTATATGATCCGCGTTACCCGTCCATCGCAAACCGCGTCCGCTCAGTGTGTAAGGTAACACGTATTCCCCAGACACGTGAAGCGAAAAACGCGCTCAACTCGTGATCGGTTAGTGACAGGGGGCACGCGAGTTTAGTGCGCGGTTTGTGTATACGCAGTCGGGAGCGGGCGTCCCCGCCCGCTAAGCGTTGAGAGTTGAGAGTTAACGCAGAGACACAGAGGCGCAGAGATTTTTTTACGGGGTGGCGGCGTGACCGCCGCCGGGGAGGGACGAGCGTCTGCTCGTCCGCGGGCAAGCAGACGCTTGCCCCTCCCGGCGCTCCGCGATCCCAGACCGCAGCACTGGAGGGCGAGTGTCCCCACGAGCCGCCTTCCGCGCACAGCGCGGAGGGCGCAACAAAGAGACAGGTATTTAGACGCAAGCAACGCCCCTCAAAAAACCTTCGTGCTCTTCGTGCCTTCGTGTGAGAAAAAACCAGAACACCACCCCCCCTGTCACTAACCGAAGAACACGAAGCGGGGAAACAATAATAAAAGACTCTCTGTGCCTCCGTGCATCTGTGGTTCCCTTGATCCTTGCCGAGCACTGCCTCCTAAAAAACCTTCGCGTCCTTCGTGTCTTCGTGGTGAAACAACTTTTTTTATTGGCCTTGTCGGCCAATAAGGCACCAACCGATTGCACCGTCTTGATTTGAGGCAAACGATATGCGAAACTGGAGGCGAGATTGTTAAGACGAGGGTCTTGCTAGAGCCTCAAGAAAGGATTTGCCATGATGTATGTTGCCCGCGGCTCGGCGCATGAGACGCTCGACCGACCGCAGATGAAGGAGACGTTGTTTGCCGCGCTGGATGCGTTGGGGCCGCGCGAGCGCGTGTTGGTGCTGCCGCCCGACTTCACCCGTTTTCATTCACAGGCCGGCATCCTGACCCAATACGTATGGGAGTATTACGGCGAACGGCTCGCTGCCGCGCTACCGGCGCTCGGCACCCATTCGCCGATGACCGAAGCGCAGATCCGCGAAATGTTCGGCGACATGCCGCTCGAACTCTTCAAGGATCATGACTGGCGCAACGATGTGATAACGCTGGGTACCGTGCCGCCGGAGTACGTGAGCGAACTCACCGAGGGCCATTTGAACTTCGATTGGCCGGTTCAGGTCAACCGATTGCTGGTTGAAGGCGGCTTCGACCTGATCCTTTCGATCGGCCAAGTGGTGCCGCATGAGGTAGTCGGCATGGCCAACTACAATAAGAATCTTTTCGTCGGCACCGGCGGTTCCGTGGCGATCAACCGCAGCCACTTCGTGGGCGCGGTTTACGGCATGGAGCGCATGATGGGGCGGGCCGATACTCCGGTGCGCCGGCTCTTCAACTACGGTTCCGACCACTTCGGTCACCTGATGCCGCAGACCGTTTACGTGCAGACGGTCGTGGGACGCGCCGACGACGGCGGCATGGCAGTGCGCGGGCTCTATGTCGGCGACGACATCGAGGTATTCAACCGCGCTGCGGCACTCGCGCTCGAGGTCAATTTCGAGATGGTGGCGGAACCCTTCAAAAAGTGCGTGGTCTACCTTGATCCCGCCGAGTTCAAGAGCACCTGGCTGGGTAACAAGGCGATCTACCGCACGCGCATGGCGATGGCCGACGACGGCGAACTGCTGATTCTCGCGCCGGGCGTGAAAGAGTTCGGCGAGGATACCCAGATCGACGCGCTGATCCGCAAGTACGGTTATTTCGGTACGCCGCGAACGCTGGAGGCGGTCGAGGCCAACACCGACCTACAGGAGAATCTGGGCGCAGCAGCGCACCTGATCCACGGCTCATCCGAAGGCCGCTTCACCATCACCTACGCGCCGGGGCATCTGACGCGTGAGGAGATCGAGGGTGTCGGCTTCAAATATGCCGACATCAAAGAGGCGACGGCGCGCTACAACCCAGAAACCTTAAAAGACGGCGTCAACGTCATGGCCGACGGCGAGGAGATTTTCTACATCAGCAACCCCGCGATCGGGCTTTGGTCCGTGCGCGAGCGGTTCACAGAGGCTTGATCGCGGAGGACCGCACGGTTTTTCAACAAGGTCCCTCGCACTTTGCATCTGCCAGATAAGCTAGGAGAAAAGCCCGCTGAGGTTGAGCGTTCACCCAAGCTTTGATCTCTTTCGCCTTTTCATAATCCGGCCCAAGATGGCGAGCGTAGGTCTGTTCAATTGATTCCTGCACGTCGGCTTGGCGGATGGTGGCCTGCCAGTGGTGCGATACGATGTCGTGCAGATTGCCGTGCAGATTCTTGGCCTTGATCGCATCCCATTCCCCACGATCACACCACACGCCGCCGCAGGCTTTACAGCAGTCTATAGAGAACGACAAGCCGTGCCCGACCCGGTAGGGGAGCAATAGATACCCACACCGCGGGCATATCTTCGCCTTGTTCGTTTCAGAGACAGCCAATTGCACTGGCGTGTCCGTTTCGGGCAATTCGCCCGGATGCTTCAAGCGCCATGCATCATATTCGGTGCGATCAAGCCAGACACCGGAACATTCGATACAGGCCAACCCCATTAGATCGGCAGCAAGGCCAATCGGAACCATCGTCTTTTTCTTGCAGACCGGACATTGCATGTGCATCTCCTCCTTCAACCATGCCAAGGCGCACGCTCACACATGTCCCCCTCTGCATTCAAGCCTCCTTTCTCCTCAGAAGAGCGGTTGAGCGCTGGCAGGCGTCTTCGTTACGCGGCTTCTTCATGACGATATCGACTGTGTCATCCGCCTCAGCACCGCGCATCTGGCGCCACACACGTATTCGAACATGTGACACGTAGACACCCGCCATACCCAATGAAACCCAATACTGCATTGGCGAATTGCGATTACTTCCCACGGTAAACCCCAGGGTCACATATTCGAATATGTGACCCTGGGGGACGAGAGAAAAACGCCGGACTTGCGAAGCGTCAGAGAGGCAATACAAGGGAAAACAGACGCTATCTCTCGCACTTGAATTGCCCCCCCTGTCACTAACCGATTACCGCTCCCTCCTATTGGACGTCGGCTTTGCTGCGCGGCCTTTTTCGGCTGGCTTGTCTTCGGGGATTGGTCCGTCGGATCGGTCGAATCAGTCGGATCATCATTCACTCTACTGATTTTCAACTGGATTTACCGCGAGGAACGCAGTACCTTTAGACCAACAAAGGACGGGTGGGTATGGATGCAGTCGTTATTCAGGATGTCTCGAAGCGTTTCGGGAGCACACAGGCGGTCAGCCGACTCACGCTGGACGTTCAATCCGGAGAGATACTGGGTTTTCTAGGCACAAACGGCGCGGGAAAAACCACGACGATCAAGATGCTGCTGGGGTTGATGCCACCGGACGAGGGCAGCATCCGTGTGCTGGGTGGCGATCCGCAAGAAGCGTCGACGCGTAGCCGCATCGGCTTCATGCCGGAGACAGCCGCTTATTACCCCTATCTTAACTTACATGAGCTGCTGTTTTTTTATGGCGGTCTCTGCGGGATGTCGCGCGCGGCGATCCGCGCGCGAGCCAGTGACCTCATCGAACGTGTGGGACTCGGTGCGGCGGCGGGGCGGTTACTAAAAACCTACTCGAAGGGCATGCTGCAACGCGCAGGCATCGTGCAAGCGCTGCTGCATGATCCGGAACTGCTGATTCTCGACGAGCCGTTGACCGGACTCGATCCGCTGGCGCGCATCCATTTCCGCGACTTGATCCTTGAATTGCGCGAACAGGGCAAGACCGTTTTCTTCTCGTCGCATGAGTTGACCGAGGCGGAGTTGATCTGCGACCGCGTGGCGATCCTGAAGCAGGGCGAGCTGGTAGTCTGCGGCGCGATGCAGGCAATCGCCGGTGACGGCGAGCGGAATCTGGAGCGTATCTTCCTCAACGTGCTCGACACCGATACAGCGAAGAAGGAGGTGCTGGCGTGAAACAGTGGCTGTTGCAAGTAGCGGCGCTCGCAAAACTTTCGGTCTTGGAACTGTACCGGCGCAAAGACCTGATCGTGGTCTTTCTGCTGGCGATCGTCATCCTGCTGCCGACAGCGTTTTTTGCGCCGTTCGGCGTGAGCGGTGCCAGCCGCTACGTTTCCGAACTGGCGATGCTGTTGATCTGGCTCTTCTCGATCATTATTGGACTGGGCGTTTCGGCGCGTCTCTTTCCGCCTGAGTTTGAGAGCCGCACGATCTATCCGCTGCTGGCCAAGCCGGTGGCGCGAGGCACAGTAGTATTCGGCAAATATCTGGGTGCGTTGACGGCCTCGGTCTCTGCGTTGCTGGTGTTTTATCTGGCCTATGCCGTGCTGGTCGGCGTGCGTCAGGGCGAATGGTTTACGCCGATCCTGTTTCAGGCCGCGCTGCTGCATGTCGGTTTTTTGATCATCATTACGGCGCTGACGTTGCTGGGGTCGCTGGTGATGACGCCCTCCGCCGCGTTAACGTTGTGCGCGTTGACGATAGTCGGCATGCTGGTCTTCGGACAGCGCCTGCCCGCATTGGCCGCGGCGCAGACAGGAGCGGGACGCTGGATCCTGTATGCGATTCACTGGTTCGCGCCGCACGTTGAATTTTTTGACTTACGGCAACGGCTGGTGCATGCGTGGCCCTGCGTGGAGTGGCGCGTCTGTCTGGCGGTTCTTGTGTATGCCCTCGGCTACGCAGGGCTCTGTCTGGCCCTTGCCGGACGGGCATTCCGGCGTAAACGCCTCTGAGGAATTGAAACGTGACGCAGCACTTCCAACATGCCCTTGTCGCTGTAGGCGCGATCGTGACATTCGCGTACGGCCAGCTCTTGCCGCACCTCTTCGCCGGACGGATGCCGCAGGTGCCCGGCGAGAATGTCGTGGCGATGCTGCTGGGCGATGCGCGGCAGGAGATCAGTTTCGCCTTGCTCGAAAAGGCCGACGATTATTTTCACGGCGGGGTGCGCCATGCGGAGTGCGACCACAGCCTGTCCAGCGCATCCCAAAAGGAGTCGGAACACCACTCCCCCACAGAGGGCAGACACGCGCATGCACACGGCCACGATCACGACCACGATCACCACGAACATGATGCGGCGTCTGCGCCGCTCGATCCCTGGAGGTGGATCAATCGCCGCGTGCATGTGCAGGAGCATCGCCACACCGAAGGCGAAGACGCACGCGAACTGGTGCCTTGGCTCTGGGCCGCATGCCGTACATCGCCGCGCAACATTCAGGCCTATGAGAGTTCAGCATACGTGCTGTCGCACATGCTGGAGCGACCGCATGACGCCCTGGCGCTGCTGGAAGAGGGCGTCCGCCTCAATCCAACATCGGCCGAACTTGAGTTTTCGCTCGGCCAGTTGGCGCTGCACTCGCTGAAAGACTCAGCCCGCGCGGAACGGGCGTTCGCGGCGGCTCACGCGAAGTGCAAGCCGGAGCCCGGCGAAGCCGGCGAGGACGCCCGCTTCCTACAGGGACGCATCCTTTTTTACCTCGGCTATCTGGCGCATCAGCGCGGCGATCATGTTCAGGCTGAAAGCTATCTAGACGAGGCCATCAAGGAAGTGCCGCAACATGCCGGCACCCGTGATCTGCGCAAGTTGTTGAACAGACAGGATGAAGACAAAGAGAAAAAACCATGACGAGACAGATGTGGATATGGGCGGTCGCCCTTTTGGCAACGTGGTCTTGGGTGTCGGGATGTATTCACGCGCAGATCGGTAACATGCATTGAGCGAGTGTCCGCGTTTCATACAAGCTCGGCAGGCCTGTTTCGCGGCCATCGATTTTGAGACGACGGGGGCTGTGTCGGGTTATCCGGTGGAGCCTTGGCAGGTGGGCATCGTGCGTCTGCGCGCGGGTGCGGTCTGCGCGGACGAGCGCTTCGAAAGCTTGCTGCGCGTGGGCGACCGCCCCTTCAATCCGCATGCGCCGGGCCGCCATGCGTTGATGCGGGAGCAGCTCACCGTCGCGCCCCAGCCGGGCGACCTGTGGCCTGAACTGGCGGAGTGGGTGGTCGGGGTTCCGCTGGTCGCCCATAATATCGGAACCGAACGCAGCGTGCTGGCGCGGCTCGCGCCGCTACACCGCTTTGGGCCTTGGGTGGATACGTTGGCGCTTGTGCGGCGCGCCTATCCGTCGCTCGCCTCGAAGGCGCTGGACGAAGTGACGACCGCATTGGGCTTGCTTCCGCGCATCGAGGCGTTGTGCCCCGGACGCGGCGCGCACGATGCACTGTTCGATGCGATCGCCTGCGCCGTGTTGTTCGAGCACCTTCTGGCGCTTCCGGAGTGGGAGCATGTAACGGTCGATGCGCTGGCCGGACGCTAGCGCGTATTTTGCCTCCCCTCGTGGCATGGGCGTCCGCCCATGAAACACGGGCAAGATGCCCGTGCCACACCTGCAGGCAAGAGATCTTAACGTGTACTGAGCTTAGGAGAACAAAATGATTGTACTGATTGCAACGCACAACCGACACAAACTCGAAGAGATCCGGCAGATCTTCGCTTTGCCATCGTTGAGACTGGTCGCCGCCGATGAGGTGCCGGGATTGCCGGAGGATGTTGTCGAGGACGCCGACACGTTTGAAGGCAACGCGCTCAAAAAGGCGCGCGAGCTGTGCGCGGCATCCGGGCTCTGGACGCTGGCGGACGATTCTGGGCTTGAGGTCGAGGCGCTCGGCAACGCGCCGGGCGTCCACTCGGCGCGCTATGCGGGCGAGCCGCATAACGATGCCGCCAACAACGCCAAGCTGCTCCGCAATCTGGCGGACGCGACCAACCGCCGGGCGCGTTTCCGCTGCGCGATTGCGCTGTGTGCGCCGGACGGGCGGGAGTGGACGGTCGAAGGACGCTGCGAGGGCACGATCATCTCAGAGGCACGCGGCGCGAACGGCTTCGGTTACGACCCGCTCTTTGTGCCGGACGGCTTTGAAAAAACGTTTGCCGAACTCGACAGCGCCACCAAGAACGCCATCTCGCACCGCGGACGGGCGCTCCGCGCCGCGGCGCAAGCCTGGCGAGACTGGCTAACTCCTAAATCCTAAATGCCAATTCCTAACTCCGTGCGCAGCACGGAATTATTCGCCGTAGACGATCGTCTTGATCTCGTTGTAGAGAAACAGGATGTTCGTCACATCATAGTCCACGCGATGGATTTTCGAGATGCCGCCCTCGCGCATCGCCGTACCGATCGACGCATCGCCCGTATTGAACAGCAGAATGGCCTTTGACGAAGCAATACCCTTCTTCGCGGGCTTCACACTGTTGTCAACCACAGGATCAGAAGCTACGTGGTCGATCGTGATGGCTGCCATGCTGGTGCCTTTCATCGGAACCACACCACAACCTGACATCGAAACAACAACCACCGCCAACACACTCAACATCATCAATTTTTTCATTTTTTAACCCTTTTCTTTAGCCTGTAACGGTACCTTACCGCCCTTCAGGATGGTTTAAGTGTGGCACATTGACGCCATTCAGGCAAAAGAAAAATAAATATGCGCTTGCAGTTCGGGTTGTGAATCTGTTAAATTGCGCTCATTCATTCGCAGCTTCAGGTTGCGTCTTATCCGGGTGCGGGGGAACAACGAGCCCCCGCAGGTTAACGAGATGGTCGGGCCGCCATCCATTGAACTGCGCGTTTTGGCGCAAACAAGATGGATGGTGCGTTATGCAAGACCAGCCAATTCCCGAGCACAGCAGTGAGGCAGGTTGCCTCATTCGTGTCTACTGGATGTTTCTAGGCAATGCGATATTGTTTACATTGCTTGCCTATCTTTTTCTGAATCGTCTGCGATTCCCTTCTTTTCTGGACGCCGGCTGCCTGCTGGTGTTGGTATCTCTGATAGCTGCCCGCTACATCGACATTCGCCGATTTAACGGAGCGAATGGGGAGAATAGCGCTCCCGCGACGATGGCCGACTGGCGGAAATACACACTGTTGTTGGTAACAGGATGCGTTGCCGTCTGGCTGGCGATCCGCATTCTCATACCTGTACTCACAAAATAACCGAACTACTAAAGGAGGCAAGCATGTTGCAGGGACTTATTCTGATGGTCGTAGGCGTGGGCACAGTCGTGGGGTTTCTCGGACTGCTGGTTGTGATCTTGACGCTTAGTTCCAAGATCATTCCCCGATTCAACCACATCCTGCCGGATGAACAGCCGAAAGCGAAGGCGCAAAAAGCGCAGAAGGGCGACGCTTCGCCTGACGCCGAAATCGCCATCGCGATTGCCGCAGCGATGCTGCGTCAGCGGGAGCAAGCGTAGGCGGGGCGTGAAACCGACGTTGAAAAAACGGACTCCGAAGAAGGAGGATGCTGGAATGAGCGGGCTATGGCAAAAGGTAAGAAATGGCTTCGTCAGAACGCTGGAGATCCTGCTGATAGTGCTGGTTGCCGTCATGACGCTGACAGTGTTGTGGGGGGTCTTCACCCGTTTCTGCTTGGGACGTCAGGCGCACTACACGGACGAGTTGGCCCGTGTACTGCTGGTTTGGATATCCATGATAGGGTCCGCGCTGGCATTCGGCGCGAAGGCGCATCTCGGTGTTGACTACTTCGTGTCCAAACTGCACCCCGAAGCGCGCAAGACGATGAGTGTCGTCGTGCAAGGGGTGATTCTTGCTCTGGCTCTCATCGTGTTCGTAGTCGGCGGCTGGGGGCTGGCGATGGGACAGATGGGACAACAGTTGCCTGCCCTGCCGATCAAGCGGGGTCTGGTTTACATCTCGATGCCGATCGCGGGCGTGCTCATCATCCTGTTCGCGTTGGAAAACATAGTTGAAATCATCCGGACACCAGCCGAAAAACTCGGAGCGCAAACAAAATCGGAAGGATGAGAGTGAGTCAACTTTGGGGTTTTTTTACGGGCACATGATCTGATATGATGTCGGCGTTTGGAAAGTGTTAGCGTTTGGCGAGCCGGTCGGCGACTGACGCGTACCCGTTTATTTTATGACACCTCTATGAAACACCTGAAAACTGCGTTGTTCATTTTCCTTCCGCTGTTGCTGACCGGTGCCCTGTTAGTTGGTTGCGACCGGGTACCTAAAGGGCTGAAACCCGAAAAACTGGTACTCTTCACGCCCGAAACCCAACTCGCACCGCCCGGTTCGGTTCAAACCAACGCGATCCGCGTGGAACTTCTGAGCCATGCCGTGCCGGGCCTGCTCGGTGGCAAAGGCACTACGCATCCGATCGCGGGCAAGCGCCTGACTGTGACGCCGATCGACCCCGCCAGCGGTATTCGTGCAATCCCCGCAGAGAGCGTCACCGACGCGGGCGGCACGTGCAATTTCAACGTTGAGCTAGGCAAAGGGTTCGGCGACCAGTACTTGGATATCATCTGCGCCGACGCACCGGAGATTCGTCGCCGCGTGCGTTTCCTAACCGGCGTCGCATTGGAAAACAACCAGCAGGAGATATCTGCGGGCAAGCCGCTGCCCAAGCCGATGCGCGTCACGCTTACCGCGCCGGACGGTACGCCTATCGCCGGTGCCCCGGTTTACTTCACCCTCGCACGCCAGCCGAGCAAGGCGGGTAAGCTCTCGAAAAGCAGCGTCAAGACCGATGCCGCCGGTGTCGCCGAGATCACGCTCAAAACCGATCCAAAGGCCACGGGTCGATATGAGATCCGCGCTGAAGTCGCCGATAGCGAACGCGGCCTGCATACCCGCCCCTTCACCATTGAAGTCCTCTCGATGTGCGTCATGCGCACCTTGATCGGCGTACTCGGCGGTCTGGCGCTCTTCATCTTCGGCATGACGCTGATGAGTGAGGGGTTGCATCAGGTTGCCGGCGACCGCATGAAGGCGGTACTCGCGTATGTCACGCGCAACCGCGTCGCCGCGATTCTTGCCGGCACGATCGTCACCTCGCTGATTCAGTCCTCCAGCGCGACCACGATCATGACGGTCGGCTTCGTCAATGCCGGCCTGCTTTCGCTGAAACAGGCCATCGGTGTGGTTTTCGGAGCCAACATCGGTACCACCGTCACCGGCCAGATGGTCTCCTTCAAGCTCGACGGACTGGCGCTGCCCGCCATCATCATAGGTATGATCGGGCTACTGCTCGCGCGCCGTGCCGCCTGGCAAGGCAGTGCGCGCACCCTGCTCGGCTTCGGCCTGCTCTTCTTTGGCATGAATATGATGTCCAGCGAACTGGAGAGTGTCAGCTCCTTCCCCAGTTTCGTCCATATTTTCCAGATGTTTGACTGCACACCGCAGCTAGGCCAGCCGATGTCGCTCGGCAAGGTGCTGGGCGCGATCGGTATCGGTACCCTGACAACCATGATCGTGCAGAGCAGCTCCGCCACGATCGGTCTGGCCATCGCACTTGCGAACAGCGGCCTGCTCAACTTCTGGACGGCCGTACCGATCGTACTGGGCGACAACATTGGAACCACGATCACTGCTATTCTGGCCTCGCTCAACGCTAACCGTACCGCGCGCCAGACCGCGGCGGCCCACTGCATGTTCAACGTATTCGGCACCTGCATCATGGTTGTTCTTTTCTATGTGCCATTCCGCGGCGTGCCCTGCTTCCTTTACCTCGTGAACAGCGTGACCACCGGCAATGTCTTTATCGGCGAAAACGTCGGGCGCCATATCGCCATGGCGCACACCCTGTTCAACGTGACGAACGTCTTTATCATGACTCCCTTCATCGGTGGTCTCGCATGGCTCTGTGAACGTCTGATCCCGGCCAAGAAAGCCACGACTGCGACCGTGCATCTCGAAAGGAATTTGCTCAACACTCCCTCGCTCGCGCTCTTCTGCGCCATGCGCGCACTTGCCGACATGGCCGATACCGCTTGGCGCGCGGCAATGCTGGCCCTGCGCGGCTACAAGGATGGAAAACCGGTCAAAGTTTCCGATATTGAGGCGATAGAAGACCAAGTGGACAATAACCAAGCCGATATCATGGATTACCTCGTCCAACTCACGCGTAAGGATCTGTCCGAGTTGCAAGCCGCCGCGATTCCAGTGTTGATGCACTGCGTGAACGATGCCGAGCGCATTTCTGACCTCGCCCTGTTGATTGCGCGCCGCGCCGAGGAGGCCCAGGCCCAGTCAGCCGCGAAAAGCTTTTCGAAGGACGCCCTTCAAGAACTTGAGCGATTGCTTGAAAAAGCCACTGCCGTCGCCCGCCTCACCCATGAAAGCCTGCAGGATGGACGCTTTCTGGGCAAGTCCGTGGGCTCTGCGGTCGAAGATCTTGAAGGGCTCGCCCACGTCTCCATGCAGAACCATGTTCAGCGTCTTCAGGATGGGCTCTGCACGCCGGAGCGCGGCCTGATCTTCGTTGAGGTGGTTGCCGCCATCGAGAACATCGTGCGTCACCTCGAGAATATCGCGCAGCGCTCCGACCAACTCACGGCGGCTGGCGATGTAAGCCAGTGTCCGGAAGGAGCCCCAAGCCGCTTGTCATGCCCGACCTGACGATTACCTCTCTTGCCAACCCGAAGGTCAAGCACACGATCCGGCTGCGCCAGCGGTCGCATCGCGATGAGGCCGGGCAGATGCTCATCGAGGGCTATCGCGAGTGCCGCCGCGCACTCGACAACGGCTACCGACCGCACGCGCTGTTTTACTGCGAGGCGCTTTGGCTCAAGCACCTCAATGAGCCTGACCTCTTGCAGCGCTGCCGGGAGTTGGGCGCAGAGCTGTATGCCTGCACGGCACCCGTCTTTGAAAAAATGGCCTACCGCGAACGGCCGGACGGCTTGTTGATGGTCGGCCCGCACTTGACCAAGACATTGACCGACC
>DUPH01000339.1 GCA_012838435.1 Lentisphaerota bacterium
GCCCGTACATCAGCGCGACAACGTGGCTCACGGCCGACCACTTGCGGATGTCGAGCTTGTGCCCGTCGGCGAGCCGCTGGATCATCCCGGGAGGAATCCATTGGACGAGCTGCCGCAGCACGGTGTATTCTGTCTTCGTCGGCTTCGGGGGCGTGGCCCCGAGCAATTGGGGTATCAGCTCTTTCATGCGCCTGTAGGCTACAGGCAATCGCCTCCGAAGCCGACACTTTTTTGCGAAATTTCGGGGTTGACGGTTTTCGCCCCCCCAGCATAATAAGTGCCAATCATGGGGACCGGTGTTGCCGGTCTGCCCTATGGGATGGTAGTGACAGAAGATCATCCTGATGGCAGCGTTTCTGATGAGCGCGTGTGCGCTTCTTCGGACATTTTCTTTGTTTCCCGTCACGAGGATCAACAATGAAAAGGATTCGCCTTTTGCGGCTGCGACCGCAACTTACATGAGGAATTGCCTGCGCGAGATGACCCGTCAGGGGAGTGCCGTGCACTTTGTCTTTCCCGAAAACAGTTACGGCATAATGGTGGAGACCACGCCTAACACAAACTATCCAAACCTGAAATATCCCAGATGGACCGGCGATTTTGTCTTGGGGGTTGGCGAATCATTCAGGGGTCGCCCGGATCATCATTCCAGCGGAAGATATACGCTCAAAGCGATTGAGCCGACCGGTGTCGTACTGGCCTACGACACCAGATTTGACCACAGGTCTTTCGGTAAAAATCTGATCAACGTGAACCGAGGCGAACTTCGGATTCCGTGGAAGAACAAGGAAGAGGCCAACAAGCTGCCGGAAGGTACACGCTGACGTGCCGTTCCTCACCACTGACATTGAGTAAGAGAAAATGAAAATGTAGTACATTCATAAACACCAATGCGCTTGATCTCGTGGTGCCGCAAGATGGGACATTACGGTTTTGTATTTCTATGAACGGAGGAGGTGTTTCGCGTAACGAAACACTGCTATACCTCAAGCCTGGAGAGAGGGCTGGTATTTTCCACATATTGAAAGGTGTGGAGATAAAAGAACGGCGGTTGACACAGGGGCGAAAACATTAAAAACCCTTTATTTACTACTATTTTCCGTACTATCGGCTTCCATTTTCTCTCTGGCTACTTTTCCACACCTTTCAAGGTGTGGAAGTGGAGTGGGGCGTTTTTGGGAGGACTCTTTTTTGACACAGAGACGTAGGGGATTGGCTCTATGAAAGCGACGCTTGACCCTGGCAATCAGAATGAATACGATCTTGCTCCATCAGTTTGGTGTGCAACATGAACTCATTCGAGAAAGCGGTGTACAGCGTCCTTGATGTCTGCATCTCCTCCGATGTCGGACTGGTTGTTTTTCTTTTAGGCGGCTTCGTGCTTTGCGGTATCTTTTCCCTTCTGCTCCTCGTCCCATGATCACGTCAGATTCCACACCGTTTCTATGTCGCTGCGGCTGCGGCACTTCCGGTGATCGTCCTAATCTATGCTCTGGTTTTCCATCTATTGGTCAGGGGCCGAAAGCCGACTATCATGTTGGCGCTCAGCCCTGCGCTCCTGGCAGTCATCCCGTCGGTCGTTGCCTTGGTCTCTACTATCCGGAGAGACTCGGTGCCAAGGCGCGCTCTTATCGTCGTCGTATTGGTTTGCGTGATTCTCGTTCAACTCTGGACGGCACTTGTCCTTTGGCTTGCGACGAACTATGGATTCATGGGAGCTTCGTGTTGATAACAACATCAACTGCGCGAGTTGATTAACTGAAAAGCGACACTTGACCCCAACAATCAGAACGAATACGATTTTGATCGGATGAGGGGGGGGGCTATTCGCCCTTGTGAGGTGGATCGAACGACACTGTTGAGAGATAAACATGAAGATGGGGTTGATACTCTTGGCCTTGATGCTTTGCCCGTCCGGCGGAATATGGGCCAATGAGCGCCCGCAAATGCTCGACATTGCCGTCGGCGGTTTTGATGGTCCATCGTACAGCGTCACGCTTACAAACGGTGTCTTGGCATATCGATCCGGCGGAAGTATGTCTCTGCTCGCTCTTGGAGACAAAGCCGGAGATAGTCTCACCGACCGATTCCGAATGGAGAGCGTTCAGAACCTCGCGCGATCAGATCGGGGCCTGGAACTGGAAGACAAACTACGTGGACCCGAACGTACTGGATGGTACGGAATGGCATGTCATAGTGAAGTATGGCTCGAAGGCCGTTGAGAGTGAAGGAGCAAACGCTTATCCACACGGGAAGGGCGCAGATCCAGGCCCTGCCTTCAAAAAACTGCTGACCGCAGTGAGCAAATTGCTTTCGGAGAGAGAGTTCAAATGCTGGTCGAATTTGAGGCCGGAGGGTACACACTAAGAATGAAATCAATTCTCGCGTGCGTGCACGGGCGAGATCGGCAACGGATACAGCGCCTGCCTGGCGGTCGCCTGCGAGAGCGGCGGCCGCCGGATCACGCCGTTGCACATGCGGCTGTGGTCGAGCGAGGCGGAGGGCTTCATCAGCCAGAACGGTGAGGTGCTCGGCGTCATCGACCGGATCAGCTCCCGCGCGAAGAAGCGCGGCGTCTACGTCATCGACCGAGGAGGCGACGGAGACTGGCTGTTCGACGGCCTCGGACGGCTCTGCGCCACAGAAAATGGAACGGCTACAAGCCGCCAGACCCCGAATCAAACCCGCTCGGACTGGTCTTTCTGGAATGACCAGATTTTTTGGGGAAACTCCTTGCACCTAAAGCGTTGTTGGCCACGTCTAAATCGGGTATAGTATCCTTCCATGATTCGGACGGGAATAGGGTATGACTCGCATCGGCTGGCCGAAGGGCGTCGTCTGGTTATCGGAGGGGTCGAGATTCCGCATACGTGCGGGCTGCTCGGGCACTCTGATGCTGACGTGCTGGTCCATGCGCTGTGCGATGCCTTGCTCGGTGCGGTCGCTGACGGCGATATAGGCACTCACTTCCCCGACCGCGATCCGCAGTGGGAAGATGCCGACAGCACGGTGTTGCTGCGCCAGGTGACGGAGCGTTTAACGCAGGCGGGCTGGCGCATTCTGAATACGGATGCCACGGTCGTGACTGAAGCGCCGCGCCTGGCGCCCTACATCCCTTCGATGCGGACGCGACTGGCCGAGGTGATGGGGCTTGAGCCGTCGCGTGTGTCTGTCAAAGCCAAGAGCAATGAGGGCATGGATGCCGTCGGCCGCCGTGAGGGCATCGCCGCCATGGCGGTGGCGACGGTCTGCCGTGCCTCTGCCGCCAACCTTTCACTTTCAGGAGATCAATAACTATGCACATTTACAACAGCCTGTCGCGCACCAAAGAGGAGTTGCGACCGATCGAGCCCGGCCATGTGAAGTTTTACACATGCGGGCCGACCGTCTACAACTTTGCGCATATCGGCAATTTCCGCGCCTACACCTTTGAGGATATCCTGCGGCGCGTCATCCTTTACAATGGCCTGCGGGTGACACAGGTGATGAATCTGACGGATATCGATGACAAGACGATCTGCGGCGCACAGGAAAAAGGCGTACCGCTGAAAAGTTTCACCAAGCCCTATATCGATGCGTTTTTCGATGACCTCAAGGCGTTGAACATTCAACCGGCCGAGCACTATCCGGCGGCGACCGACCACATTCCCGAGATGATCGCGCTGATCGCCAAGCTCTTCGAGCGCGGACTGGCCTACACCTCTGAGGACGGCTCGGTCTACTTCAGCGTGGACAAGCTGCCGGGCTACGGCAAACTGGCGCGTCTCGACCGCCAAAATCTGCGGGCCGGTGCGCGCGTGGCGCAGGATGAGTATGAGAAGGAGAGCTACGGCGACTTTGCGCTGTGGAAGGCCTGGGACGAGGGCGATGGCGAGGTGGCATGGGATTCGCCGTGGGGTAGGGGGCGGCCGGGCTGGCACCTGGAGTGCTCGGCGATGTCTATGCACTATCTGGGCGAAACCTTCGACCTGCACACCGGCGGCATCGACAATCTCTTTCCGCATCACGAGAACGAGATCGCGCAGTCTGAAGGTGCGACCGGCAAACCGTTTGTGACCTACTGGATGCACTGCGCGCATCTGCGCGTCAACGGCGAGAAGATGTCGAAATCGCTCGGTAACTTTTTCACCTTGCGCGACCTGATCGAGAAAGGCTGGAGCGGGCGTGAGATCCGCATGGTGTTGATCAACGGCCACTACCGTCAGCCGCTCAACTTTACCTTTGACGCGCTGGAGGCGGCGCGCACCGCGTTGGCCCGTATCGACGAGTGTGTGGACGCGCTTGAAGAGTACGCGGACGGTGCCGCGCCTGCCGACAGCGTGCCGGTCTGGGCGTCCGAGGCGCGCGATGCGTTCACGGCGGCGGTCAACGACGACCTCAATATCCCGGAGGCGTTTGCCGCGCTGTTCGCGTTGGTGCGCGGCAGCAACAGCGCGCTGCGTGACGGCAAGCTGAGTGCTACCGACGCGGCGGCGTTGCTGACGCTTTTCGACCGCATGGACAGCGTACTGGGCGTGATCCGGTTCGGCCGGGCCGCGCGTACGGATGCGGTACCCGCCGAGATCACGGCGCTGGTCGAGGCGCGCGCGGCGGCGCGTGCCGCCAAAGAGTGGGCGGAGTCCGACCGTCTGCGTGACGAGCTGGCCGCCAAGGGATGGGAGGTCCGCGATTCCAAAGAGGGCCAGAAACTAAAGAAGCTGTAACATGAATCGTGGCGTTTTCATTACCTTTGAGGGCCCCGAGGCCAGCGGCAAGAGCACGCACATCCGGCTGCTGGCCGAGCGGCTGCGCGAGCGCGGTATCACGGTGACGTTGACGCGCGAGCCGGGCGGCACGCCGCTGTGCGAGGCGATCCGGCGTCTGCTGCAACACGACGGCTCGGGTGAAGCGCCGGTGCCGCAGGCGGAAGTTTTGTTGTTCCTCGCCAGCCGGGCGCAGCATGTCGCGCGCGTGATTGAGCCTGCTTTGGCGCGCGGCGAGTGGGTGCTGTGCGACCGTTTCAGCGACTCCACGCTGGCGTATCAGGGATACGGGCGCGGGTTTGATCTGGCGCAGCTCCGCGCAATCGATGCGTTTGCCACCCGCGAGCGAACGCCCGATTTGACCGTGCTGTTGGATGTGACACCGGAGACAAGCCGTCAGCGCCTGCGCACGCGGCAGGTGGAGAACGCAGCGGCGCCGGATCGCATCGAGCGCGAGGCGGATGCCTTTCATGCGCGGCTGCGCGCCGGTTTTCTGGAACTGGCGGCAACGGAGCCTGAGCGTTTTGTGGTTTTGACGACGGAGCGCGAGCCCGATGAGGTCGCGGCGGAGATTCTGGCGGCGATTGACCGCCGTTTTTTCAAAGGTGGTGTCGGCACCCTCCCTTGTGGCATGGGCGTCCCGCCCATGAAACACGGGCAAGATGCCCGTGCCACACCTGCAAGCAAGGGAGCGGAAGATGCCGAATGACGACACCTTCAAGATGGTGAAGCGTGCGCTGGATTCGGGACGTCCGGCCAACGCATACCTGATAGTGGGGCCGGTGCGCGGGATTGCCATGGATCTGGCGGTGCGCATTCTGCAGGCGCTGTTCTGCCAATCGGAAGAGAAGCCGTGCGGGACTTGCGACGGATGCAGGCGGGTCGTCGAACGGAGCGAGCCGGATATCCACTGGATTTTCCCCGAGAAAAAATCGCGGATCATTGGCATAGACCAGATTCGTGAAAATTTGATCAACGAGATCACACAAACCGCATTCCGCGACGGCTGGAAAGCCGGTGTGCTGGTCGGCGTAGACCGTTTGAATGAAGCTTCGGCCAACGTCTTCCTGAAAACACTCGAGGAGCCGCCGCAACGGACGCTGTTTTTGCTGTTGACCGACGCACCGCAGCAATTGCTGCCGACGATCGTGTCGCGGTGCCAGCGTGTCGATCTAAACGCGGTGCGCGAGCTGGACGAGCCGTGGCGCGGCAGGGTGATCGAGACGTTGGCGAGCCCGCTGCTGAGATCGCCGATCGAGAGACAGGTGATGGCCGGCATGCTCTTTGCGATTCTGGCAGAGATGAAGGAGAAGGCCGAGCAGTTGGTCAAGGAGGAGGACGCGGCGAGCGCGGTGGTGGAAGAGGAAGACCAGGACGTGTTCGAAGCGCGTGTTAGAGCCCGTTATCTGGAGATGCGGACCGACTTTTTGCTGACGGTGATGCGCTGGTTTCGGGACCTGATGTTGATCACGTCGGGCGGTGCCGACGAGCTGGTCTACCATGCATCACAACTCGCGGTGCTCAAGGAGCGCGGCGCACGGTTGACCTTGGCGCAGGCGCTCTACAATGTGGCGGCGGTCGAGGAGTTGGCGCGGCAGATGGAACGCAATCTCTCCGAAGAGAACGTGCTGGCCTATACGCTGGATCGCATCAATCATGGGGTGGCCTAATGGAGGGGCGATGGTAGCGGTCGCACGTGTACGGATGCCTGAAAACGGCGTTTTTCAATGCCGTGTGCCGGAAGCATTGACGTTGCTGCCCGGCGACCGCTGTCTGGTTGAATTGGATTACGGGCTGGATATCGGAACGGTGCTTTATCTGTACGGGATAAGCGAGGGGGTAGGGGAGGAGGACAGGACGCCGGCCTACCGTGTGGTGCGGAAGTGTTCGGAAAACGAGTTGGCGCGTGAGGCCGAACAGGCGGAGCGCGCGGAGAAAGCCAAGCAGGCCTTCATGTTGTCGGCGCGCCACGAGAAAGGCCATGTCAAGGTGTTGCACGCACGCTTTTCATACGGCGGCGGTCGTTTCTTTATCCGTTACACGGCGCAGGTGCCCGTGGACTTGCGGCGTTTTGTCGGGCAGGTCCAGCGTGATTTTAAAACGCAAGTGGATCTCTGGCAGGTGGGGGTGCGCGACGAGGCGGCCCTTATCGGTTGCTTGGGGACGTGTGGACGTGCGGTGTGCTGCTGCACATGGCAACGTCAGTTTCAGTCGGTCAACGTGCGGATGGCCAAAACGCAGGAGATGTCGTTAAATCCTGGGTCGATCAACGGGACGTGCGGACGGCTGAAATGCTGTCTGCGTTTTGAGTATGAGCAGTACCGCGTTGCTGGTGAGTTGCTGCCTGATCACGGCAGCCTGGTGCGTTGCGAGGAGCATGAGGAAGCCGAGGGCGTAGTGATAGGACGCGATGTGATGCGCGGACGAATCACCGTACGCACGACGGATGGACGCTATCTCACCGTGGCGGCCGACCGTGTGACCGTTAAGGATAGGGCGATTCGCGATGAACGCGCCGAGGAGGAGGAGGAAGAAGAACGTGAGGATTTTGCTGATTAATGGGCCTAATCTAAAACTGCTCGGCACGCGCGAGCCATCCATCTACGGCCACGAGACATTGGAGCAGATCGTGGCGCGCGTGAAGGCCGCCGCGGCGGCGAAGGGCGTGACGCTCGACGCCGTGCAGAGCGATGTCGAAGGCGAACTTGTGTCGGCGATCGGTAAGGCACGCGGCGTGTATGATGGTATTTTGATCAATCCGGCAGCTTACACGCACACCAGTGTGGCGGTGCGCGATGCGATCGCGGCCAGCGGTTTGCCCACCGTTGAAGTGCATCTTTCGAACACACATAAGCGCGAAGGGTTCCGTCATATCAGTCTGACGGCCCCGGTCTGCGCGGGCCAGGTAATGGGGTTCGGTGGCGCGGGTTATCTGCTTGCGCTGGACGGGTTATTGCATGTTTTAAACGCGCATCAGGAGAAAACGGTATCATGAGCAAGGAAAAGGCTTCGGTAAAACTATGGATCGTAGGCTCGATCGGAATCGACGACATCAAAACCCGCACTGCTGATCGCAAAAATCTGTTGGGCGGCTCGGTGCCTTACAGCACGGTGGCGGCTTCCTTTTTCACAAAGACAGGCGCGGTGGGGGTGGTGGGGTCCGATTTTCCGGCCGCGTTTGATCGCCGCTGGCAAGCGTTCGGCATTGACCTCACCGGTGTACAGCGTCAGCAGGGCAGCACATTCCGTTGGGCGTGTGAGTATGACGACAACATGATCGAGCGGACTACATTGAAGACCGAACTGGGGGTCTTTGCGTCGTTCATGCCTGAACTGCCGGCGGCTTACCGTACAGCGCCGTTCGTGCTGCTGGGCAACATTCAGCCCGAGCTGCAGATGCATGTGCTAAAACAGGCGGATGGGGCGAAGTTTGTAGCGCTGGACACGATGAACTTGTGGATCGAGACCGCACGTCCGGCCTTGCTGAAGGTGATCCGGCGGGTGAATCTGCTCACGGTGAACGATGGCGAGGCGCGCCAACTAACCGGCAAGTGGAATCTGAGAGAATGCGCCGAAGCGATCCTCAAGATGGGACCGAGTTATGCGGTGATCAAAAAGGGCGAGCATGGTGCTCTGCTGTTTTCAAAGGACGGCGTGTTCATTGTGCCGGCTTACCCGGTGCGCAAATTGGTGGACCCGACCGGCGCGGGGGATTCCTATGCGGGCACCTTCATGGGGTATCTGGCGCGGGCAGGACGCGTTTCGGACGGCATCTTGCGCAAGGCGCTTGTGCATGCCAGCGCGGTAGCCTCATTTGGCGTAGAGGGCTTCAGCCTCGAACGTTTCCAGAAACTGTCGACACCGGATATTCAGGTACGTGTCGACGAACTGAAGAGCATGGTGAAAGTGTGACAGATGTGGTAAGTGGTCAGAGGCGCGGTGGTTGATCACATTGACATCGACAAGGACCCGATTTTTCGGCAATATGGACGACGTATTTCTTGGTAAGTACTAGTATGGAGTGAGGATGATGGACGACGTTCACAACGATTCCAACATTTTAACAGATCCGGTGGCTTCAGCGGCATGTCCGAAATGCGGGGCAATGCTGGGTGTGAAAGGGCTGCCGCCCTTCAGCGTCGTGCAGTGTCCGACCTGCCAGTTTGAATTTCAGGTTCCGGCCCGTTTTGGCACCTTCATGCTCTTGCAACTGTTGGGAGCGGGTGGAATGGGCGGTGTCTATCGGGCGCGCGACGAGGGCCTGAACCGCGAAGTGGCGATTAAAGTCATGCTCAAGAGCCTCGGCGACGACCCGCAGTTTGTCGAGACATTCCAGCGTGAAGCCCAGGCTGCCGCGCGTTTGAACCATCGGCACATCGCCCAGATCTATTCGTTCGGCCAAGAAAAGGGACAGCCCTACATTGCGATGGAACTGGTTTCCGGTGGTAGCCTAGACAAGATGATGGCCGAGCAGGGGCCGCTCGATCCGACTGTGGTGATTCATGTCGGCGCGCAAATCGCCGAGGGCCTGAGTATGGCCGCCGATGCCGGCATGGTGCATGGCGATGTGAAGCCTGAGAATATTTTGTTCGATACTGACAAGAACGCCAAGCTGGTGGACTTCGGTCTTTCGGCCATGCAAAGCGGCCCCGGAAACGAAGTGTGGGGGACTCCGTATTACATTGCGCCCGAAAAGGTGCGCCGTCAAAAGAGCGACTACCGCTCCGATATCTACAGCCTTGGCGGAACGCTCTACCATGCGATCACAGGAGTGCCGCCTTTTGAAGGCGTCGATGCCACGGCTGTGGTCAAAGCCCGTTTCGAAGGTCCGCCCAAACCGATGAGCGAGATTCGCGATGGGATTCCGAAAGAGGTTGAGGCCATCATTGCGCGCATGCTGGAGGTCGAACCCCAAACACGTTTCCCCACATACGGTTCGCTACTGGGCGATATGAAGCGTTATCTGTCCAAAGCCGGCCCGGTAAAGATGGAAAAAAGCAGCAAGCGGATCGTGCTCAAGGGCAAGCGTGGCGTGACCGGCAAAGTGTCCGCAACCGGTATGCTTGCTGCAACGGGGAGCATGACCGGCAACGTGGACGAAGTGCCTGCAGATATGACGCCGGTGGAGGCCATTGAAGAGGTACAAGAAACGGAAGAAGAGGCCGGAAAGCGCGGCTGCCGGATGATGGGATTGATCATCGGTGGTGTTGTTGCGTTGGTGGTGGTGCTGGGCCTTATTGTGTTCGGCGTGATGAAGCACTCGGAACGCAAAAAAGCGAATGCCGAGCAGGCGCAACTTGTAGCGACCCAAGATAAGGCGAGAACTTCCATCGCCACGGCTGTGGCCAATGCAAAAGTTTTGGTCGAGAGGATGCAGGGGTTCGTTCCAGAAGCCATGGGCTACCCGAAAGAAGCGGCGGATGAGGTCGTCAAGGCTTTGGGCGAGGAGGCTCGCGCACTCATGGTGCCGCCAGAGCCGGACGACAGCGCCATCGCTGTTGCGGCCGACGGTGGACAAGCGGCGGTACCCGCTGACGCCATCCCGCTGGACCCGGCCCAGCTTGCGGAACTTACCAAGCTGTTGCCGCCCGAGGCGGCCAAGATGCTCGAAGGACTCGACAAATTGCCGCCCGACCAAGTGATGGCCAAGCTGGACGAGATCACCAAGGCATTGCCGGCCGACCAGATGGCATCGTTAACGAACAAACTGGCGACACTCATGGAGACGATGGCGGAGGGTATGGCCAAGGGCATTGCGGAAGGCATGGCGGCGATGCTAACAAACGCGCCGGTGCAGGCCGCACAGCCGCCGGCTCAGCCTGCTGCGGCAGAAACTGCTCAAGATGATGCTCATCCCGTGATCGCCATCGTACGCGGTATGTATCTCGATGCTTACTCGATAAAGAGCGCGGCCGCGCTGGCCGAAAGGAAACTACAGGAAATCGAGCAAAAGGCAAAGGAGGCCGAGCAGTTTACGCAGGTCACCAAACAGGACACGGAAGCGATCGCCAACCTTAATAATGAGTTGGTCAGGTATATCAACAGCCTCGGTAACGAGTCTGCCTTTACTGAAGCCCCGCGTAAGGTGTCGCAACTCCGGCGTACTTTGGAAAGTGTTAAGACCGAGGTCGCGTCCTTGATCGAAATCAAGCGCCGAGAAGCCATCGAAGCCGAAAAACAGAAACAGGCTGAGGAAGAGGCAGAGAAAAAGCGCCAAGAGAAAGAGGCGTATGAGAAAAAAGTGGCCGAGGAACGAGCGCGGGTCGTCGAAGCAGAGGAGGCAAGTGTCGAGGAGCTTAGGCAATTGAAGTTCCGCGAAGTCTTCCGTGCGTTGAGAGAACTCAAAGAAAACTTGGAAACCCCAGAAGCACAAGATACGGCCTCTGTGGCGATTGACCGTGTCACCCGCATCAAGGATTTCCACGAGTATTTGGTCTCAGCCGTGCCGGGCTTCAAATCAGCGCGTGGATGGTCGGTTGACAGTGCAGATGCCAGAAGCCTCACGGTTGGCGGCCGTAAAATTCCTTGGGTCGATGTGTATAAAGAGCGCCTCGACATTGTCGGCGAGTTGATCAATGAGCTTGCTGCGAATCCGGAAAACACCAAGAAGCTGAGCTTGCGTGAGCGGACACGCGTCATGACCAACGCCGCGCTTTGCATGAATTTCTTCTACAAGGAGTTTCCATCGGCCAAGGAGCGCGCCAAGACGTTAGCGACCGAGGCGGCGCGCCTTTTCGATATCGATGCTGACATCATCAAGGGTCTGCTTCCGGAGTTTTTTGAATAACATGCGTTATGTAAGCACGCGCGGCGGTGGCGAACCGCTGACGTTCAAGCAAACCATAATGACGGGCCTCGCCCGTGACGGCGGTTTGTATTTGCCGGCGACGGTCCCAGATGTCCGTGATAGGCTATCAGGGTGGCGCGCACTGAGTTATCAGGATCTGGCGTTCGAGATCATTCGGCTTTTTGCCGACGACATTCCGGATGATGTGTTGCGCGATATCGTGGCGCGTAGTTATGCGACGTTCCGGCACCCTGAGATCACGCCCGTGGTCAAGGTCGGGCCGGTCCACCTGCTCGAGCTGTTTCACGGGCCGACGCTCGCCTTTAAGGATGTGGCGCTGCAATTCCTTGGCAACCTGTTCGAGTATGTCTTGGGGGAGACCGGTGGGGAGATGAACATTGTCGCCGCGACGAGCGGCGATACCGGCAGCGCCGCGATTTACGGTATGCGTGGCCGCGAGCGTATCCGCATCTTTGTCATGCATCCGCACGGACGTGTGAGCCCGGTGCAGGAACGCCAGATGACCACTGTGTTGGATGACAACGTCTGCAATCTGGCCGTGGAGGGGACCTTTGACGACTGCCAGAACATCGTCAAGGACCTTTTTAACGATCTGCAGTTCCGCGATGCCTGCCGGTTGGGAGCGGTCAACTCGATCAACTGGGCCCGCGTGCTGGCGCAGATTGTCTACTATTTCTATGCCGCATTCCGTGTGCAAGATACCACTGGCGCAGCGCAAGTGCGTTTTAGCGTGCCGACCGGAAACTTTGGTGACATTTTCGCCGGCTATATGGCTCGCTGCATGGGCTTGCCCATTGACCGACTGGTGCTGGCGACCAATGAGAACGACATCCTCTGGCGTTATTTCAATACCGGCGTTTACAGCATGGGAGAGGTCGTCCCGACACTCAGCCCATCGATGGACATCCAGGTTGCCAGCAATTTCGAGCGTTATCTCTATGACCTTGCGGGGAGAGATCCAGCCCGGCTGTCGCACTGGATGGCGACGTTCAAAGAGACGGGCACGCTGACGCCGGACGTCGCTCCGGACGCGTGTTTCAGTTCAGGTCGCGGCGACACCGAAATGACGCTAAAGGTCATTAAGGCGTACTGGGAAGCGTGCGGTTACCTGCTTGATCCCCACACGGCGGTTGGGGTAGGGGTGGGGCTGCGATATCTGCAGGAGGAGATCCCGCTGATCTGCCTAGCTACTGCGCATCCCGCGAAATTCGGCCAAGCGATTATACAAGCCACAGGTCTGGATCTAGCGCGCCACCCGCTGATCGACGCGCTTGCCGATATGCCGACGCGCGTGCGTGTGGTGCCGGCCAGCAAGGAGGCGGTCGCAGAGATCGTGCGCGCAACCATTGCGGAAGGCTGAGCGCGCCATGTTGGTTGATCCTGCGAGCTTCCGTTGCCGACAGTGCGGTGCCTGCTGCCGGGCACCGGGTTACGTCATCCTGCAACCCAGCGAACCTGAAGCCATTGCGGCATTTCTCAACCTCGATGTTTACGCATTTACCGAGGCATACACGCGCCTGACGTGGAACCGCCACGATCTTTCGCTCATCGAACGCGAAGACGGCGCGTGTATCTTCCTGCAACCGGACAACACCTGTCGCATCCAAGCGGTCAAACCGAAGCAGTGCCGTGACTTTCCTTTCCTTTGGCGCACACCGACTTTGGTCGAGGTCTGCCCGGGTCTCCGTTCGGAGCACACCCGTCCACTATTTGACATAACATATATTATGCGACGTTATTGGCGAGCGGCTTTCAGCCCTCAACTTGCACTGTTCTACCGGTCCGAGCTGATTCGTAAATCGCGAGAATTGTCGCCACGGAACGCCGCGCAGACACACCATCGATACGGAACGGCGTACGCGTCTCCACCGCCTGCACGAAATCACGGAAACAAGCGGCATGCAGGTCGTCCGTCATTGCCGCGGTTGGATCAGCGGCACCACAGGCCGGTGCAGCACCGGTGCTGACGATCCGCTGATCGTCTGGACGCGGTTCGGCAAAATCGAAGACCGTTAACCGGTCATCCAGAAATACGGCCGTTCCGCGCGTGCCTGAAATCTCGAGACGCTTTGGATAACCCGGCCAGGTTGCAGTGCTGCCATGGATGATCCCCAACGCGCCGCCTTTGAAGCGTAACGCCGCACAAGCTACATCCTCCACCTCCAGCCCAGTGTGACCGATCGCGGCCGTCATGCCGCAGACTTCCTCGATTGGCGGCAGAAGGTCGCATAATATGTCAATCATGTGGATGCCTTGGTTCATCAAAGCACCTCCCCCATCCAATGCCTGCGTTCCGTGCCAAGCGGAATCGTGGTAATAGGCATCGGCTCGCCACCATGGAATATAGACGCCCGCTGACGTAATCCTGCCAAAACGTCCTTCACGCAACGC
>DUPH01000340.1 GCA_012838435.1 Lentisphaerota bacterium
CTAAACACACGGAAACAGAGCCATGCCTTTCCGTGTGTTCGGTGTGTTCCGTGGTTAAACAATCGATCCCGATAGCGATCCCGATCCCGATTTGGATGAAACCTTGAAACCATGAAACCTTGAAACCTTGAAACCAGAAACCAAAGAGAGTTGACGGTTCAACTGCTCTTTTTAGGTTTCTATGTCACGCCCTTTCAGAAATACCTGTCCCTTAGTTGTCTCTCTCTTTCGCCAGCGCGTGCAGCGTGGCGCGATCCACGGCGTCGGCGGCTTCGCGCTTGGCCATAGCGCGGCGGTGCTTCTCCCACTCCTCTGGAGACCAGGCGGCGGCTTCGGTATAGTCCGCGCAGAAGGGCACGCCGAGATCGACCCAGAGCGCGAGGCGCGCGAGATCGTCCGGCTTCAAGGTCTTGCAGTGTCCTTTGTCCAGCCTCTCGTTGAAGAGCTTGCTGGTGGCCGAGCCTGCCGAGCGCGGCGGCTGGATGGGCGGCGCCGATGCAGCCGAGACCCAGTTGAGTATCGCATGATCGGGGACGCCGCGCCAACGCGCGGGCGGCTCCTTCTGATCGGGCCGGGCGTGCGTCAGCGTGAGGTAGGCGCGCGTCCAATGACGCTTGGCAGCGGGATCGGTAACGACCGTCGCGGTCAAGTCAGGTCGATCGGGCCGACCGTCGTGACAGCCGGCACAATGGGTGTTGAGGATCGGCTGAATCTCTTTCAGGAAACTGAAACCGCGGCGCGGTCCAAAGATCGGCGCCAACTGACGGGGACCAGCGGCGAGCGCGCGTGTCGGACGCGCTGAGGCAAGCGGCACGCTGTTTTTGGATTCGTGACAGCCCACGCACGAGGCGTTCTCGCCCGGTTGCAACGAGGTCCAACTTCGCATCGTCTGCACCATGCGCCCTTTGTCGTCGAGCAGCATAAAGTAGAGCGGGGTACGCGCTTCAGTCGTGAAGAAAACCGAGCCGTCCGCATACACCGGAGCATCACCGATCAAAATTTTGGGGTCCCAGGCGCCGTTGCCCACGGAGGGCGGTGTCGAGATCAACGCCCCGCCCCCCGGTCCGCCGTTGCCGTTGCTACCGATGCCCGCGGCACGGTAGTCGAGGCCGATGACACGCAATGTCCTGACCGTGCCGCGCGCCACGCCCTCCATGGCCGGGCCTGCATAAACATCCTGTACGTAGAAAGTGCCGGTCGGCCGGGCATAATCCACGAAGCTCGGGCGCGCTGGCGGGCGCGGACGTGGACGCAACGGTACCGAACGACCGCAGGCCAGTCCGCGACGCGAAACCAGCAGCTCGCGCTGACCATCGATGTCCATCCAGTATATACCGAAGCCGGTCATGCGGTTCTCATGGCGCTTGCCATCGACCCGCGTCCAGCCGTCGGGATTGTAGGTCACCAGCAACGTACGTTCGTCGATCGGATAGGGATAGGCGAAGAGATCGGCCTCCTGTCCGTAAGCATCGATGATCACCGACTTCGTGGGGCGCACCGGCGCGACGCGCGTGACGCCCTCCGCCTCTTGACGCCCGCGCGTCGGGTCGATCAGGATCAACTCTCCAGGCTGGCGCGAGTGGTGGCCGGTGGCAATCGCAAAAATCTTGCTGCTGCCCGGAACACCGCGCGCATGGATAATGGTGGTCGGGAACCAAGAGTTTTCACCGTAGACCGCGCTCTGTTGCGTGCCGTCGAGCTGCATCTGAAAGAGTGGTTGGGGATACATCTGCGAGCGGTCGTTGTACTCCCAGCGCGTGTAGAGCACGCGGCCGTCCGAGGTGACCGAGGGATAGTTCAGGTGGACTTGGTCAAAGGTCAGCCGCAGGATATTCTGGCCGTCGCGATCGCAACGGTAGAGGTTGCTGACCTCGGTCCACCAGCAGTCGACGATCTGCATGCAGCGCGTGGAGTTGAAGAGAATGCGGCCGTCCGGCAGATAGCATCCTTCGTAATCGGCGATTCCGAGTCCTTCAGTCAGCGGACGGATCTCGCGCGTGGCGGCGTCCATCTCGTACAGGTGGTAATCATCGCCTCGGTCAGAGCGTTTGAGAGAAAAGAGAATGGCGCGACCGTCATAATCCACATCCGCATCACGGATCACCCCCTCCTTCGTCTCGGTGAGCACCGTCTCATGCCAAAGGCCATCACGCCATTCTGCGAGGCAGAGCTGGCCGCCTGCCCGGAAATTGCGCTCCGCCTGAGCGTCGGAGAGCGCCTCGGTATAGGCATAGTGCGAACCGCCCATCACAAAATGGCGCGCATAGACCAGACGCGGGAACTCAGCCTTGACGCGGGCCAAGCGACGGGCGCGGCGCTGCTTGCAAGCGGAGCGGTAGGCAGCGAGTGCAGCTCCGTAATCGGCCGACCCAACTTCCTCGGACGGCTTACCGGTGGCAGCAGCGACGGCCAACAAAAAACGTGTGCGCCCATCGACACTCTCCAAGAGTTTCGGCCCCGTGATCGTAAGGTCTTGACACAGCCAGTCGGCCAGCACCTCGTCGTGCGCTTCGACGGCGCGCCAGAGTGCCTGCGGGGTTTGGCGTTCAGCCTCCGTCGCGTCGCGGCCCATCAGGACTGCAGCCAGAGCCAGACCGTCCGGTGTAATCCCCGACTCACCCCACGCGAACAGCGCGGCCAATCCCCAAATGACAACGCATACGACTCCCCCGATGCGATACTGCATGGCACTTCCTCCCCGTAGTGTGACCCACACCACCTCCACACCATAGCGAATAGCGGGCCGCGCCGCAAGTCGGGTTTCAATTTCCATTTGCGCATGGCACATGGGTTTCAGTATCATCCCTCCATGAAAAACATCTTTATCTTGCTGGTGATGTTGTTCGGGCTCGCGGCGGGTTGCCGTGTGTCGGACGTTCGTGAGATGGAGGTCCGGGTACCGGCAATGGCTAGCGACGCGGATGTGCAAAAGATCCGCTCGGCCTTGTCGCATCTCGGCGGCATCAACATGGAGAAACTGGAGTTCGATACGGCCGGACGCACGATCAAGGTACGATATGAGTCCATGGTGGTTGCTCACAAAAATATCGAAATCGCGATCGCTGAAGCCGGGTACGACGCGAACGACATCAAAGCCATTCCGCCCGCGCCCGCACGGTAACGTGACACGGCATGCGCGCGCAGGTCGAACAATTTCTGGATCACATCGCGTATGAGCGCGGACTCTCCGAAAACACGCGCGCGGCGTATGCCACGGACTTAGCATCCTTCATCGCGTTTCTGGAAAAGGGCGGAAAGGCAACCACATTCGCGGCGGTCACGCGCAGTCATGTGGCCGCTTTTCTAGACCAGCAACGGAAGCAAGGGTTTCGCGCGTCGACGCGCGCACGGCGTCTGGTCGCCATCAAAGTGCTGTTTGCCTTTCTTGCCGATGAAGGTGTCATTCCAGCGGACATCGCGGCCTTGATGAACGCGCCACCGAAAGGACGTACGCTCCCGCGCACTCTGAGCGAAGAGGAAGTCGCGAGCCTGCTGGCCGCGATCGACGGCGACGCGCCGCTGACCGTGCGCGACCGTAGCATGCTCGAACTTTTTTATGCGTGCGGGTTGCGTGTGTCCGAAGTGGCGTCGCTGCGGCTCAGCGATGTGCGGCTCGATGATGCCGTGATCGCGTGTGTCGGTAAAGGCAACAAGCAGCGTTTGGTTCCTTTGGGCGCGGTGGCCGAAGCATGGCTGCGCCGTTATCTGGCCGAATCCCGCCCGCGATTGGCGCGGGGCAACACGACGCAAAGCACGTTGTATCTGACGGTGCGCGGTGCGCCATTCACGCGTCAGGGCATCTTCGCGATGCTACGTAAACGCGCGGGAGAAGCGGCGCTCGCGCGTTCCGTCTCGCCCCATGTTTTGCGCCACTGCTTTGCCAGTCATCTGCTTGCACACGGTGCGCAAATTCGCGCGATACAAGAGATGCTCGGCCATGCCGACATCGCCACCACGCAGGTCTACACGCATGTCGACGACGGTCAAGCACGTGCGACACACGCCCGATTCCACCCGCGCGCATAACTGGCAAGTAGGAGTTAAGATTTAGGATTTAGGAGTTCCGCTTATTACTTTTTACCCATTACTTATTACTTTCTTTGTTTTTGGGATTGATTATTCAGAAAAAAAGACTATGGTTTGTTGCGTTGTGGGGTTGGTTCCCCTGCGAAAACAAGGAGTAAACTTATGGCTAAGAAGGCAACGCCGAGAACAAAAAGCGAAATCATGACCGCCCTCGCTGAGGCTGGTGAGATCACCAAGAAGCAGGCTAGCGCGATCTATGACACGCTGCTCTCAATCGCCTACGCTGGCGCGAAGGATCCGAAGGGCATCATGCTCCCGGGCCTGGGCAAGTTGATCAAGGTCAAGCGCCCCGCGCGCAAAGGCCGCAACCCCGCCACAGGGGAAGCGATTAAGATCCCGGCAAAGACGGTCGTCAAGTTCCGTCTGGCGAAAGCCGCCAAAGATGCTGTGCTCACCAAATAAGTGACGGATCAGCACTCTCATTTTAAAGGTGCCGTGCGCAAGCGCGGCACCTTTTTTTGTTTTTGCTTTGCGGCTTTATCCCGCGTCTCTAGGATGATATTATGGGAAGCGTTTTGAAGGGTGTCTTCGCCCCGCGTGTCGTTGGGGCGTAGTCTGGCACGATGCTATGATGCGGGGGATAAGTAATGATGAAGCGACTTGAGGAACGAGCGGGTTCTGAATATTTGGTGGCGGACGGCGGGATGGGCACGGAGTTGCAGAGACGCGGACTGGCTCCCGGCGAATGTCCGGAACTCTGGTGTGTGGAACGGCCAGATCAGGTGCGCGCGGTGTATGCCGCGTACCGCGAGGCGGGCAGCCAGATCGTGGAGACCAACACATTCGGCGGCAGCCGCTATAAACTGTCGCACTACGGGCTGGCTGATCGGGCGGCAGAGATCAATCGCGCCGGTGTGGCACTGGCCCGCGAAGTGGCCGGCGACAGCCAGTACGTGATGGCGAGCATGGGGCCGACTGGCCTTTTCATGGAGCCCTATGGCGACGAGACTGAAGAGAGTTTTTACGCGGCCTTTGCCGAGCAGGCGCGCGCCTTCGAAGAGGGCGGCGCAGACGCTGTGATCGTCGAGACCATGATGGCGATTGAGGAGTGTTGCGTCGCCGTGCGCGCCGTGCGCGAGACCACCGCGCTGACTTGTCTGGCCAGTTTTACCTTCGAGCCGCTGCCGGATGGTAGCTTCGCATCGATGATGGGCGTGACACCGGAACAATTCGCCGAGCAGGCGCTAGCCGCAGGTGCGCATATCATCGGCGCCAACTGCGGTACCGGACCGGATGCGATGATATCGATCATCCAGCGGCTGCGCAGCGTCACGAGCGCGCCCCTGATCGCAATGCCGAATGCCGGCATGCCGACGCTCGTGAATGGCGAGACGGTCTTTCTCGAATCACCGGAAGAAATGGCATCGAAGGTCGGGGCACTGATCAAAGCCGGTGCGACAATCATCGGCGGCTGTTGCGGTACGACGCCTGCCCATATCGCGGCCATGGCGAACGCGGTTCAAACCTTGCGCCAAGCGGAATAAGGAGCGGACGATGTTGTACTGGATCGCACCCTATTTGACGAAAGTGTGGGGACCTTTCCGCCTGCTCTCATCGCATCTGATGTTGCTGGCGGCTGGCACCTTGATAGGCGGCCTCGTGGTCTGGAGTTTCCTGCCGCGGCTGTGGTACCTTTTGCCCACCGACCGTTGCAAGACTTTGGCCGGAGACGGCGGCAAGGCCTCGGCCGGCAAACCGACCGGAGCCGGTATGTTGATGTCACTGCTGCTGATACCGATCATCATACTCTTCGTGCCCTTCGGCCCTTGGGAGTTCGGCACCGTATTGTGTCTCTATCTCAGCATGTTGTTCGGTTACCTGGACGACCGCAGTGTCTTACCGTGGGGAGAGCTGAAAAAAGGCCTTCTCGACTTGGTGGTGGCGCTGGGCGCGGCCTACTGCCTCTACATGGGGCATGGCTCTTACGTGTGGCTGCCCTTCGTCACACACGCAATTGACATACCGCTGCACTACTACGTGCCGGGCGCGGCGATTCTGCTTTGGCTTACGATGAACGCCACCAACTGCTCTGACGGCGTGGACGGGCTCGCGGGATCGCTAACGCTGCTCTCCCTGTTCTCACTGGCAGGCCTGTTGTACGGCGTGGTCGGTTACCGGCCGATCGCCGACTACCTCCTGATTCCGCACAATCCGGATGGCGCGCGCTGGGCGATTCTGGTGGCGACGATGGCCGGCTCGCTCGCCGGTTATCTGTGGCACAATGCCGAGCCGAGCCGCGTGCTGATGGGCGATGCCGGCTCACGTCTGCTGGGCATGCTGGTCGGCGTGGCCGTTCTGGCGGCCGGTAACCCGTTCTTGATTGTGGTCGTCTCGCCCGTCGTTCTCGTGAATGGCGGCACCGGTCTCGTCAAGCTCGTCCTGCTGCGCATCTTCCGCCGTATCGGCTTCGACGTGCGTCCGCCGCACACCCTGCCACCCGAAGAAGCATCGCGCCAGAACAGGATGATCAAGGCGTTGCACAGCGTACGCTTCCCGTTGCACGACCACTGCCGCAAGAACATGCACTGGAGCAACGCCCAAGTCCTGATGCGGTTCGTCTTGATTCAATCCTTCCTGACGCCGCTCCTCTTCGTCATTCTCATCAAGATCCGTTAACCTCAGGCCGCCGGGCGCGGTTGGGAGGGAATTGTATGCCAAGAGCCATTCTCGTCACACTGGGTGCGCGTGACCGCCTGCTGGCGGATGGTGTCGCCATGCTGGCAGCGCACTGCAACGTGTCCGCCGATGCGGTCATGCGCCTTGACAATCTGGCAGAACACGCGCTGCATCCTGATGATGGCGTGATTGCCGCATGTTTTGCGAATGAGACCTCATTTGTGGTAGCCGCATCACGGCCGCGCACGGTACGGGCGCTGCTGACCTTCGTCGGCGTGGCCTGTGATGATCTGGACATCGAGTGGCTCGCCCTGCCGTTTGATCGGGAAGCGCTCAAACGTGAGTATGGGGTACCGTGGTATCCGGTCATCGACCGTACCCGGTGCAGCGGCTGCGGCACCTGCCACGACTACTGCCTCTTCTCAGTCTATGCGCGGGAGCCTCGCGCAACCGCAGCGGAACGCGTGCGCGTTGCGGCACCGCTCAACTGCAAGACGGGCTGCCCGGCCTGTGCCCGGATCTGTCCGGAAGCCGCATTGATCTTCCCATTCTGCGCCGAAGCAGAATTGAACGGCGAGATCGAAGCCCCGCAGCGGCGATCGTCTGACGCCCTAGCGGACGTACTGGGCGATGATCCCATGCGTGTGCTGGCAGAGCGCCGCGCTAAAAGAAAACTGATCGACCAAGAAAAATTCGCCCAAGCCGAAGAAGATCGTATCCGCTACTCAGGTATCCTGTGAACAACGCTTTTTGAATCCACAGATTACACACTAAACACACGGAAACAGAGCCATGCCTTTCCGTGTGTTCGGTGTGTTCCGTGGTTAAACAATCGATCCCGATAGCGATCCCGATCCCGATTTGGATGAAACCATGAAACCTTGAAACCAGAAACC
>DUPH01000003.1 GCA_012838435.1 Lentisphaerota bacterium
GTCGCCCGATGAGGCTGTCCGTCGGACTGTCCGAAGCTACCTCGCCCGCCGCCACGGTGTCGCGGGATACTTCCCGCCGCCCGGACCCGAGGCCGTTCTGCAGGCCATGTCGCTCGGCCTGTATACGCACGCCCTTTTCTCAACGCAGTTGTTCATGCGATAAATTACGAACGTCTCGTACCGGTTTTTATAGGCACTTACTACTCATTACCTGTTACTTCTTACTCCGTGTGCTTGCTACGGCGCGTTACCGGCTGGCGCGGGTGGTGCCGTGAGCCGTTCCTTGCGGTTTTGCAGCACGGTTTGAAGCTGGGCCTTGGTGATGCCGAAGTCCATGCGCACCGCACTGCCTTCACAGGTGATGCCGATCTGCGAGGCCAGTCCCGCCGCTTCCGGCTCTTCGGCGGCGCGCAACATGGCGAGGGCACGGAGGCCCATCAACGCCTGATACACCTGTTGCGCCGTTTGTTCATCCGCCGCGGTGACCGCGAGCGCGGTCTTGAGGGTCTCAGCGTTCGGCGTTCCGATCCGCAAGCTGAGCGACTTGGCCTGACGTAAGGCCTGGGCGGTGGGCTGTGTGCCCACGATATCCGCCAAGTCCGAAGCGTGAAGGGTCAGCACGTCGCCGGGCGAAGGCGTGAATGCCGCGCGCAAGGGCGTGTTGGCGGGAAGGCTGGGACGGCGCGCGGCCAGCACATCAAGCGCTTTCACCAGCGGACCGGCTTGATCGGAAAAGAGCGCGAGCCCCGGCTTGGCAAATGCTGCGTGTTTCGTTTTTTTGTCGGCCTTATCGTGCCAACGCTGGATCACAGTGCCGTGATAGTTGGAAGTGGAATAGTCATCGGCTCCCGCAAGGATGGTCGTTAGGCGCTGCGCGTCAAATCGGCCATAGATATAGGCGACGCCGCCTTTTGATGCATCGCCGTCGCCTGCGATCACGATATGGTCGATATCCTTTTTCAGGTTCACGCCGAACATCGCTTCGATAGCCGCGAGTTTGCGCTCAGCCTCCTGACGCTTGTCGGCGTCGATCTGATCGCGCACAAAAGAGAACAGCGGCGAGGCCTGCACCGCTTTCAGATCCAGCATCAGTACCCAGTGGGTCTGGGCGGAGAAATCACGCGCTTCGATAGCGTGGAGTCGGCAGGCGCACGCCAACATCAGCGCGGCCGTGAATGCGAAAGCAGGTTTCATAGTCATGGGGAGTTCCTTTCAGAAATCAACGATGAACCGCACTTACGGTTTCAGCGGCTTGATCTCCACTTTGCGGAAATCGACCGGGTGGCTTTCCGACTGAAGCGAGATACTGCCGCCCTCGATCAGCACATTACCGCCGTTCGCTTCAATCAAACGTTTGGCATCGCCGTCTTTCGGATCGTACTGCGGCTTGTCATATTGGAGGACCGTCACGCCGTCGATGCGGTGGATGATGGTCTGGCTACCGCGCGCTTCGACCTCCACGGTGACCCACTGATCGCCGTGATAGGTCTTCGATGTCGAGCTGAGTCCGTGAGGCGTGTAGAGTGCGCCGTCCCGCTCGACATTCGTGCCCGGTGTGCAGAGGTTGGCGGTTGTCCGGTTGCCGGAGCCGAGACCGCCGAGGAATTGGACCTCAATCGAAACCGGGAAATCCTGATCTTTGCGCATCGACTCCGGCGACTGGCCGTGGACCATCACGCCGCTGTTGCGCTTGGCCCATCCCGGACCGTCGGGCAGTTGCTCGCCGACAAAGCGGTATTCGATGCGCAGGATGTAGTTGGTGAACGGGGTTTTGTAGAAAAGGTGTCCGAAGCGGTTTTTGAACGCACCGCCATATTCGTCGTAACGCACCTTGATCAGGCCGTCCTCGACACGGAACGTATTAGCGAAATTTTCGCCTGCTGGGTAACCCTTGATTTTGGGTGTCCAGCCATCCAGGTCCTTGCCGTTGAATAGCGGGGTCCATCCGTCGTTGGCCGATGCGCAACAGGCTGCGGCGAAAATCAAAGCGGCCAAACTTTTTGCGGTCAATGTCATGTCGGGTCTCCTGAAAAGTTGAAAAACACACGTGTGAGACGATCAGGCCACGTAGCCTCAAGGTTGGGAACAGTGTTACATAAGCGCGCGTCGAAGGCAATGTTGAACCTGACATGTTGAACCTGAAAAGAGCAGTTGAACCTTCAACACCCTTTAGTTTCAGGTTTCATGGTTTCATCCCAATCGGGATCGCTATCGGGATCGATTGTTTAACCACGGAACACGGAAGGGATAAAAACTCCTAACTCCTAACTCCTAAATCCGCGCACAGCGGTGAGGATATCTTTCTGCGCTTGCTTGGCGCGTAACCCGCGTGTGACGGTAATCGGTTGGCCGGTGAAGGGGTTGATCCCAGTGTAGTACATCGCGGTCGACCACGTGGACGGGGTCGGCGTGAAGATCTGGACTTGCTCGGGTGCAAGGCGCAGGTGCCGTGAGGCGAACTGTTTGAGCGCGAGCATCTCGGCATCGCCGCAACCGGGGTGCGCCGCGATGAAGTAGTAGGTCAGAAATTGCTTGAGGTGATGACGCTCATTCGCCGCACGGAACAGCTTCACGAAATCCAACAGTGACTCTTGGCCGGGCTTGCCCATCGCGCGCAGGACGCGGGGATCGGCGTGCTCGGGCGCGAGCTTGAGTTGGCCTGAGACGTGGTGCGCGACCAGTTCGTCGATGTAAGCCGCGCCGTGATTCGGATCGGCCGCGATCAGGTCGGGGCGAATGCCGGACGCCACAAACACTTTACGTACGCCAGGCAGGCGGCGCAGGCGTCTGAGCAGGGAAATCTGTGCGCTGTGGTCGGGCTTGAGTGCCGGACAGCAGGTCGGGAAGAGGCAACGCTTGGATGCGCAGGCACCCTGTTTGGTTTTGCGCTCGCACTCAAAGCCGTACATGTTGGCAGTGGGGCCGCCCACGTCTTGGATGATGCCGGTGAAGGCGGGGTGGCGCGTCAGGCGGCGCGCTTCTTCCACGATCGAGTCTTCGGAGCGGCTGACGACCTGTCGGCCCTGGTGGATGGCAATCGCACAGAAGTTGCACTCACCATAACAGCCACGGTGCGTCGCCAGCGAGAAGCGGATGGTGTCCAGCGCACGGACTTTGCCTTTGGCCGCGTGGATGGGATGCACGTCGAGCGTGAAGGGCAACGCATGCACGGCATCCAATTCGGCAGTCGAGAGCGGCGTGTCCGGCGGCATGTGCACCAGACAGCGTGTGTCGATCTGCTGTAAGAGGGGGCGCGCGGTATGCGGATCCTGATTGGCGGCAAAGAGACGAAACATCTCAAGAAAGGCCGCGCGGCCTGCCGGTGTGGCTGCGGCCACCGAGGCGTAGTCGGGCAGATGCAACGCATCGGCCGGCAACGAGTCGGAGTTTGCAGGCTGCGCGTAGCAGATGCTGCGCAGACGGCGCCAATCGTGTCCGTCGCGCAGCGCATGTGCCAGCAGGGTCATGGTGCGCTCGCCCATGCCGTAAACCAAGATGTCGGCCTTGGCGTCGAAGAGCACGGGGCGGCGCACGGAGTCGGACCAGTAATCGTAGTGCGCGATGCGCCGCAGGCTGGCCTCGATGCCACCGATAACGATGGGGCGGCAGGGTTTGAATGCGCGTCGGATCAGATTGCAATACGCAATGACCGCGCGGTCAGGACGCACGTTATTGACGCCGCCGGGCGTGAAGTCGTCCTGTCGCCGCTTCTTGCCAGTCGCCGTGTAGTTGGCGACCATCGAGTCGACACAACCACCGGAAACTCCCCAGAAGAGGCGCGGCTCGCCGAGACGGCGGATGTCATCGAGGCTCGCGACATCGGGCTGGGCAATGATGGCGGTGCGAAAGCCCGCCGCCAGTAGCGTTCGCCCGATGACGGCAATCCCGCAGAAGGGCGAGTCGATGTAGGCGTCACCCGACACCAAGATAACATCCAGCGCATCCCAACCCAGTCGCTCGATTTCGGCGGTTGTGCAGGGCAGAAACATGGGCGTGTTGCGCTGTGCGTTACTCGTGTACCTCGACCGACAGGCGCAGGTAGGTTTCGACCCGCTCGCCGGGAGCGATCATGCGGAGCGTTCCGCGTTCCGCGTTCTGCGCCTGGCCTTCCGGGAAGCAGTTGGCCGGTTCGAGTCCCACCACATATTCCCCTTGTCCCATCATCTTCCATTGAATCAGGTAGGGGAGTTCCGCGACGCGGTACGTCACGCAAAATGTCAGCCCGAGGTTTTCATTCACGAGCCGGGCCGACGCGAGGCCCTGACGGTTTTTGGGCAGGGTGTGGTAGTAGACCTGCTCGGCGAAACCGGGAATCGGGGCGGTGATCTCGGCCCATTCGGCGAGACCAGACGCGGCGTGGTCATTTTGCGGGACGACTTTATGGCGGGGCATTTCGAGCCGCGCGCCGTCATCGACCAGCGGCCAGCCCAGATTCATGTGGTAGAGCAGCATCAGCGGAACTTCAGCGTAGCCGCGATTCTCAATGGTGTCGCACACGGTAATCGCACTCTCGCCGAGGGTCGCCGTGATGCGGCGCGTCAGCACGAGATTTTCAAAAAAGACCTTGCTCTGGCGGACACGGCCGCTGATGCTGAGCGTGTAGCGTCCGTCCTCTGTCCATGACGCGTCGGTATTGACCGCTTCCGCCGGCAGATGACTGAGGCGGCCGTGCAAGCCGTGATCGTCGCCGCCGGAGGCGTTCGGTCCGCCCACGTTGCTAAGGCCGCAGCCGGTGAGCAGTCCGCCCGGCCATGTGCGCAGCCATTCGATTCCGGTGCGGTCATAGAAGGCCGGACCGACCTCGCCGTTACGCGACAACCAAGCCAGCGGGATGTCGCAAAACGTTGCCGCGCCGATGTCCATGCCGCGATCGGGATACACGGTAAAGATCAACCCGCTGCCGGTGTTGACCTCCAGAATACGCATGCCGCGTCCTTTGCCGTCGTCCGAAACCAAGCGGCGGATCGACGCGAGCTGTTCCATGGTGCCCAAGCGCGGCGCGAGATATGAAGCATTGAGGTTTTTCATGGTGATAGCTTAGACCGGCATGCGTTACAACGCAACTATTTTCCTGCTCTAACTTTAAGGAAGCAGCAGTCTAACAGGGCCGAGCAGGCCGGAGGGTTCTTGCGCGGTCGGCTTGCGGTAACGGGTCGGGATGGTTTGGTAGTGGTTATTGAGGGTGTTGTAGACCGTGATAGCCAACTGGTTGTCGCCGGCTTTCACGCGACCGGTGAGGTCCACCCGCCACGGCGGACAGACCAGCACGCGTACGGGTTCGCCGTTGACGGCGACTTCGCAGGTGGCGCCGACGCCGCCGAGATCAAGCACGACGGGGCCTTTTGTATCACTCTGCGTGAGCGTTACCTGCCGCGCATAGACCGCGCCGCCGGAATAGCAGCTCAGCGCATCGACACGCGCCCAGTCACCAGCCGTCATTTTTCCGGTACCGCATGTCAACCGCACTGGTTCAGGGAAGGCCGCGCCGCCGGTGTAGCCGGGCGCGTGCTTGACGGCAAGGCGCACGACGACAGGCCGGGGATTGGGGGACTGGGCCGTTTGTCCGCTGGGCGTCACGCGGTATACGCGCACGCTGTTGAGGTCGCGGAGCAATGTGATGATGGCTTCTTGATCGTCAAAGGTTGCGGCGAGCAGATCGCCGTGCAGCGTCACTTCAGCGGCAGCGAGCGCGGGTGGCGCTTGGAAGGAGTAGGTGGCTTGCGTCAAACCGCCGTCAAAGCAGTCGAAGGGCAAGACCGCCGAGTCGCCGAACCAGCGCATGGCCAGCGGATGAGCAGAGTGGTCGGTGTCGATGTCCGCGCGGTACAGAACGAGCGCCGCACGCCCGAAGGCATCGTAACGCACCAGTAGCGGTGTGCGTCCGGCACGCAATGCCACGGTGTCGCCCGGGGCATGCCGCACGCCTCCGAGCCAGACAGCGCTCGGCGCGACGCCGCTGGATACGATCTCCGCGCGGCAAGGTTCGGCGGCGAAGACAGTGGTCTGATACACACGCGTTTCCGGTACGGCGTCGTCCGGCATTTTCACGTCGTAAAGATTGCGGTCGTAATTGCCGAGTACAAAAAACTCATCGCCGACTTTGCGGTTGAGTCCATGATGCCAGTTCTGATAAGCGGGGTGGTTCTCGACGCCTTCGCGCCATGAGAAACAGAACGGCTTCCATGTGTAGGCGCGGCCGTTCACGGTGACGGTTGTGCCGGGCGCAAGTGATGTGGCGGAGGCCAGTGCCTGCACCAGCGCGTCGGTCTCCGCTCCGGGCGGGAGTGGCCCGAAGGCGCGGAATTGCGGGCCGTGCGAGTAGGTCATGCGCGACGGCATGCCGGGAACATCCCAAGTAAGATGTCGCGCTTCAGCGCCGATCAAACCGTCGAAGGCCGGCAAGCGGAAATCGCCCCATCGGTTATCACAGGTGGGGATGAGCGTGAAGTCCCATTCGCCATCGAGCGCAAGCGTACGGGAGGTTTGCGGCGCGGGCGGGACGGCAACGGGCGGAGGCGGTGCGTCGGTGAAGGCCAGCAGCAGTGGCGAGCCGTCGGCGTCGAGATGCACGGAGGTCGTGCCGTTTGTGTGGGCGATGGCACCGGCGATGGGGGTTTGTTCGCCGGTCCACGCATTCCAGCGCTCGGGGGTGCCGTGCGCGCGGAACGTACAGACGGCGGGTTCGCGCAGGTCCATGATGAAGTAGACATCGATACGGCCGATGCGGCGGTGCAGGGCTTTTGCTCCGGCGGGTCCGCTGAAATCGGGGGTGCCGATCAGGGCGCGGATGGCGTGCGCCGCAGCGGGTTGCGGTGCGGGCGGCTCACCTTGGTGTACCGCGTGTACATTGGAAGGATCGGGCGGTTCGAGCCCGTCCAGATCGCGGCTGGCGAGCCACTCGGTCGACGCGCGGCCGGGACGCACGTGGAACTGCTCCGCCGAGAAACAGGTTGCACCGTCACGGACCAGCGCGAAAAAGAGGCCAGCGGTTTTGTTGCCGGTTTCTCCGGGGCCGTCGCTGACTGCGGCGGCGAGCACGTCGCCGGGCGCGAGCGACACCGTGCCGGTCCACGGTTCACGGTAGCTGGACCATGTGGCCAGCGTGCGGCCGTTGAGATAGAGCGTGCCGCTATTGTCGCACAGCATCGCCGCTTGATACTCGCCTGCCGCACCGTTCCAGACATGCTTGAAAACCGCCTGCGGCGTGGGCTTGCGCGTCCAGACCCAACGTCCGGTAAAGTGTTTGGCGTAGGTGCGTGGGGGGCGGGCGTCCGATTCGGCGGGCGGGGTCCAATGAAGGGCGCCGGAGTCCGGGGCGAACAGCCGCTTGACGAGGGCGGCGGTTTGCGGGTCGTCGTTGCCCGCGCGGTCAGTGGCTTCGGGAAGTTCCCCGAGCGCGATCACGCGTCCGCCAGCCTGCTGGAAGGCCAACGCCTTCTCAAGGGATGCGTGGCGGATCGCGAACATGCCGGGCAGCACCAGCGCACGGTAGGCTTCACCGGCTACGCAGAGGCGTGCGTGTGTATCTGGACGGAGGCGTGTGCGTGACTCGCCCGGCGGCACAATCTCAGCGCGCGCAAGCGATTCGGCATCGATGAAGTCAAAGTCGATCTGCTGTGCGATCAGATCGGCGGCCAGGGCATAGGCGCAGGACTGCGCCGCTTTACCGCGTGCCGGATCGACCACCAAGGGCTCGTGCGGCTGGATGATCGCGACATCCGCGACGTGATCGCCTTGACTGAGCAGGTAGCTGAGGCGCTCGAAGTATTTGAAGAACACCGGCATGTGACGCCAGTAGGGCATACGGAAGTGGTAACAGGGCGGTGCCCACTCCCACCAGCCGCCGAAGGTGGTGTAGTAAAGTCCGTGCAGGTTGAGCAGTGTGGTGCCGTAGAGGAAGTTGCGGTTGCTCGAATCGAAAAGCACGGTCGGCGATGCCTGCCAGCCGAGACTGTGGTAGCCCTCGACCCACACGCGTGGCCGTTCGTAGAGGTGGGCAATTGATGAGCCGACCTTGTTCTTGATCAGGTCGGCGCTAGAGCCGGGCGTGTCGAACCCCGGCGCGGTGTACCAGCGCATGGCGCGCATGTAGTCGCCGAACTCCATCGGGTCGCGACCGCGCGAGGCCGGGTCACATGCGTAGATCATGCCGCGGCTGTTATGCCACTCGAAGATCGGTTTGAAGTAGTAGGTTTCGCTGAGCGACACCATGACGTCATTCACATCCAAACGCACCTTGGGCGTTTCCGGTCCAAGGTCCGTGAAGAGCGCGGCGAGAACGGGACGCACGTCGTACCCTTTGCGTTGCTGAAACTCGGCGGCGAACGTATCGCTCCAGAGGTGCTTGTCGCCGGCAAGGCGCAGTTCGTCCTGAAAAAAGTAGTTCAACGCGCTGCGGGCCTCGGGCGGTGTGCGTGCCAGAAAGGGGTTGAAGAAGCGCTCGATCACACGCTGGCCCGATAGCGGATTGAGCGGGTCCAGTGTGTCGGGGCGGCGTTCGGCGAGAACCGCGAGGAGACGCCACGCGCCTTTCGGCAGGGGCCAGGAGGTGGCGCGTGGATCGAGCGAACGCTTGTCGGCGGGAAACGGACGGCCATCGCGCAGCGGCAGGGCCGTGACGGAGATCGCGGCGGCTTCGTGCGGCAAGGGGGTGAGTGGTTGCGCGTCGTCCGCTGTGTGGATGTCGCGTGTCCGTAGGGTTAAGCCATGCGCGTGTAGATCGTCGGTCGTGATGCCGAGCTGACGGAAAAGGTTGTCGCGTCCGGGCCAATCCAAGGTATACCCGCTCATCCCGATACCCATGCCGCGCTTGGCCGATTCAACAGCCATGAAGGCAAAGATATCCCACCATTCATCCGAAAAGATCGGTGGCTCGACCTTCTCTGTACGCCAGCCGTCTGATCGTGTGTGTGAGTAATTGATCTGGGCACCCGAGACACCGGCCTTGTGTAGTTCGTCAAGTTGCCAGAGCAATCGTTCGCGGTTCAGAGGCTCGCCCGTCCACCACCAGAACGGCACCTGTCCGTAGCCCGGTGGCGGCGTTGTGAAAGCGCGTCGGAGTTCGGCTGGCGTTACATCGCGCTGAGGAAAGCCGGGAGCTTGTGCGGCATGTGACAGTGCTGGCAACATCAGCAAAAAAGTCGCAAGGACAATCGTCAGAGCCGCTAGAATTTGGTGCCATTGTTTAATCTGCATCTCCCGTTCCTCATATCGGTTCCGTTAAGCGTGCCTAGCGTACAAACTTCTGTTGCGAATGGTCCAGCGTAATGTCAATCCCTCAACTTGTGCTTGTCCGCGCCTTGGTATTGTGTGAAAATCAGAACCCAGTCATATCGTGTGATGGCGTACGGCGCGTCACATTGTTAATGGAGGTCTGAACGATGCGAGGATGGATGAAGCTGTGGGTATGCGGAATGGCGGCGTCGGTGGCTGTCGGCGCGATGGCGTTGACGCCGGACGCGATGATGTGCGAGCTGCTGGCCAAGCCGGGGCTGGTGGCGGTCACCGATCCGACACCGGAGTTCTCTTGGGGATTCAAAGACGCGCGCCCCGGTGATTTTCAAAGCGCGTACCAGATTCAGGTGGCGTCGGGAACCACGTTTTTCAAGACCGATCAACCGGATCTCTGGGACTCGGGTAAGGTCGCTTCGAGTCAGTCGCTTTACATCACCTACGCGGGCAAGGCGTTGCCTACCGACGCTGAGGTGTGCTGGCGGGTACGCGTGTGGGACAGCCGTGGCAAGGAGGGGCCTTGGTCGCACACCTACTCCTTTAAAACCGCGCCAGTATTGAATGGGGATTCGGCATTGCAGTATCCGCTCGCGCAAGAGCGGGTGAGGCCGGTCCGTGTGACCACTAACGCGCAGGGACGCGTGCTGGTCGATTTCGGGCGGGCGGCCTTCGGCTGGGTCGAACTGGTGCCGCCGCGCGATATGCCGCGAGGCGGTCCTTTTACGCTGCATCTCGGAGAAAAGCTGAAGGGCGACGGCGTGGACGCCAAACCGGGCGGGACGATCCGCTATGCGAAGGTGAATGGGGCGTTGACCAGTCCGAATGTCTACCGCGTGCCGTTGATCGCCGACAAACGCAACACGAGCGGTGGCAAAGAGGGTGCGGCGATTTTGCTGCCGCCTGAGTTCGGTGTGGTGATGCCGTTCCGCTATGTCGAGATCGAGGAGTGCCCGTACACGGTGACAGCCGACACAATCCGCCAGATCGCGGTGTTCTATCCGTTCGACATGGAGGCGGCCCGTTTTGTTTCGAGCGATGACGTGCTCGACCGCGTGTTCGATTTCTGCAAGTACAGCATCAAGGCCACGAGTTTCACGGGCGTGTATATAGACGGCGACCGTGAGCGCATTCCGTATGAAGCCGATGCCTATATCAATCAGCTTTGCCACTACTGCACCGACCGCGAATTCACGATGGCGCGCTACAGCCACGAGTACCTGATGGCGCATCCGACGTGGCCGACTGAATGGAAGCAGCACTCAGTGATGATGGCGTGGGCGGATTGGATGTACACCGGCAACACGGAGTCGTTGGAGCGTATGTATGACGGTCTCAAAGCCAAAAAGACGCTGGAGTTCTGCGCGCGCGAAAGCGATGGTCTACTGGTGACCGGCGGCCCCTCCGCGCCGATGGAAAGCGGTCTGCGCGACATCACGGACTGGCCGGTCGGCGAGCGCGACGGGTTTGTGTTCAAGCCGGTCAATGCGGTGGTCAACGCCTTCTACTGTCTGAACCTGCGTCAGATGGCGGAGATGGCCGCGGCGCTGGATAAGACGGCGGATGCCGAGGCGTACCGAGCGAAATACGAACGGACCGTCAAGGCGTTCAACGCGCTCTTCTTCAATGCCGAGCGTGGCTGCTACGTGGATGGCGAAGGCGCTACCCACGCTTCGCTGCACGCCAACATGCTGCCCTTGGCGTTCGGCTTGGTTCCAGAGGCTGAACGCGGGCGGGTGGCGCGCTTCGTCGTTTCGCGCGGCATGGCGTGCAGCGTGTACGGCGCGCAGTATCTGCTCGAGGCGCTCTTCGAGGCTGATCAGGATGACACGGCGATTCACCTGATGACGCGCGATGAGCCTCGTAGTTGGGTCAATATGATGAAGGCCGGTTCGACCATCACGCTCGAGGCCTGGGACATCATGTACAAGCCGAATCTGGACTGGAACCACGCTTGGGGCGCGGTGCCCGTAAATATCATTCCGCGTTACGTGATGGGGGTGCGGCCTTTGGAGGCCGGGTTCGGTAAGATACTGATCCGCCCGCAGGTCGGCTCGCTGGAGGCGATCGAGGGCTATGTGCCGACCGTACGGGGCACCGTGCGGGTGGGCGTGCGCCAAAAGCCGGGGACACAGTACTCCGTTACGCTGGAGGTACCTGTCAATACGACCGCCCGCGTCGAATTGCCGTGGTGTGAAGGCGCGACGCTCCGGATGAATGGCAAGAAGGTGAAGGCAGCACAGGTGGAAGGCGGACGCTTTGTGGTGGATGACGTGGCTTCAGGGCAGCATACGCTGGAGTGGCGGTGCAAGGAGAATACGGCATGCGGCTTGAGTTTCGGCAAGCGGCTCCGGAGGATCTTCCGCGGTGGCTGACGTTCCTGGGGGCCGTCCTGCTGATTGCGCTGGGCGTGATCGCGCTGGATGCCGCCGGGGTGCAAATTTGCCTCTTTCGCCGCTGGACCGGTCTGCCCTGCCTGACCTGTGGTGGCACGCGCGCGTTTGCAGCACTCGCGACCGGTGATGTGATCGGCGCATTTCGTCAGCAACCGCTTGTAAGCGCGCTGCTGACGGTGGGGGCGGCCGCTGGTGCCATCCACGGCCTGCTGCTACTCTGCGGCAGATGCCTAACACTAAAGACATCTGAGCGCGAACGCAGAGCATTGTTGTTGGTTGTCGTTGTTCTAGCGGTAGCCAACTGGCTGTACCTGCTATGGCGATGGCGCAGCGCATGAGCCCGCTGTTCCGAAAAAGGGCAGGCGGAGTTTGAATTTAGGATACGAAGGTTTTTTGGGGAGGGCATGGCTCGGTTTTTTTGAACCGTCAAGACGCCAGGAACGCCAAGATTTTTTGGGGGCAGGGCTGGCTGCAAGTCGCACGTCGCGGGTCGCTAGTCAACCTCTCTTATTGCGACCACGCAGGGGCACTTCAATCCCACATGTAACGCTCGTCATCAGAGCTTTGACGTTGGCAGAACGGACGGACATCCGCGATGTCGTCGGCATCGCAGGCCAGCATGACCAGCCGGTCGATGCCGAGCGCGATGCCGCCGCAGGGCGGCATGCCGCGTTCGAGCGCGTTCAAAAAGGGCTCGTCCAGCGGATAGGCCTCTTTGCCCAACGCTTGGCGTTCGCGCGCGGCCTCTTCGAAGCGCGCGCGTTGCGCGGCGGCGTCGCACAACTCGCTGTAAGCATTCGCGATTTCAAGCCCGCCGATATAAACCTCCCAGCGTTCCGCGACGCTGGCATCGCCCGGCTTCAGCCGCGCGAGTGAAGCTGCTGGCGCCGGGTAGTCGATCAGCACGCACGGCGTTGCGCGCGGCAGAGCGGGCTCGATGCGTGTGACCATGTCCATGTCGAAACGGTCCGCGTCCCACTGTGCGGCCGGATCCCATCCGGCCCAGCGGCGATACGCGTCGCGCACCGTCAGGCGCGGCCACGGGCCGGCCAGTTGGATGGCCGTGCCGCCGTAGGACAGCGTTGTCGTCCCGAAAAGAGCTGTGGAGACGGCGCAGACCAGCGCTTCGGTATCGGCGAGGATGTCGAGATAGTCGGCGTCCGTGCGGTACCACTCCAGCATCGTGAACTCCGGGTTGTGTCTGCGGCCGCACTCGCCGCTGCGGAAACAGGGGCCGATCTGGTAGATTCGTTCACAGCCGTCGACGAGCAGCCTTTTCATGTGGAGTTCGGGCGAGGCGCGCAGCCAGGCGCGACCGGAGGGCGGCACGTCAATATGGGTCTCCTGCGCCGGGGCGGGAATGCGGACAGGCGTTTCAACTTCGATAAATCCACGGGCATCGAAAAAATCACGGATGGCCCGCAGGATTTTGCTACGGCGTTCGAGCATGAGTCGTTGCACAGGCGCTCCTCGGCTCAATACATTTTTTCGTACTCGCCCTTGCCCAGCCGTTTCAGTTTCGTGAAGCCGGCGGCTTTCGCGCGGTCATCGAGTTTAGATTTGGAGCGTCCGATAGCCGGCGCGGTGATGACGCGCCGCACAGGCGCTCCGCAATCCGGGCACGCGGTCAGGCGCGGATCGTGGATCGACTGAACATACTCAAAGCCATTGGCGCACCGGGGACATTGTTGCTTGGGGCTTGTTGCCTCATAGTCGTAAACAGGCATAGTTGCTCTCACTTGATTTCTGGGTCATATCCGTATGCGCACAAGCATAGCACAACACATCGTCATATCGGTATCGAAATCGACTGTCTCGTGTAATCGATAGTGACAGGGGTGTGCGAAGGTCATGCGTTTCGGATGAAAAAGTTACTCAATTCCTAACCATGAAACACATGTCGCAAAAGAGGTCGGGGTCTCTTACGTGTAGCATGGCGATCAAACGTGAGAGGTAACAGATTGTAGCCATGTAAAGAAACAAGTTACCTTGACCCTAATCCCTGACCTACATGCGCATTTATCCTCTGCAATAGCGGCTCGAGCCGCACCTACGGCCCGGTCATAGGCCATTTGTATCCTATCTGCAGTATACAATAATTTCATTTCTTCCATTGAGCGATCATAGTCGGCGATACCGCCATCAGTAAGCACCCATCCATCCTCATCTCGGATCAATACATACCAGAGGTCATTACAGGCAACAACCGTTGCTGCCGCATTCTTCCCCAGGCGTATATCTGCAGGGACTTGACTTTTTTCCCTGACTTCCGGCGGAATCAAGCCGCCATATTTTTTTATTGTCTTATCAGAAAAACCGTGTCCGGCGAGCACCTCATATGTGCAGTCCGGCACGTTATAGGTTTTTAACCCCAATTTATCTGTTTTGCGCAAAGGATCGTTCTGCACAAACCAATATAAGTTTAATCCCCCATTTTCGTGGATAGGATCCCGTCTCATCCATCGCCCGAGACCGGGCGCGTATGGCCGGAAGTTGGTACATCACGAGGCTGGTTTCGGCATCGAACGGCTTGGTGCTGAAACGGTGTGTGAAGGTGTCCGCGAGGTCACCAGACTGGGCGGCTATCTCGCCGAAGGGCGAGTATTCGTAATGTGCGCGGATGTTGCCGTAAACGTCAACATAAGCGGTAACGTTTCCGTTCGCATCGTAGCAGGGGAAAAACGTGCCGTCGGAGCGGATGACCGCCAGCAATCCGCCGACGCCGCCCGCGCCTTGCAATGTGCCGGACACGTCCGGCCCCCAGAGGTAGCGGGTCACGTTCGTGGTTCCGGACTGCGCGTCAACAACTACCTCGGCGGTCTGGTTCCAGCCGTCGTAGATGAACGTGCGGGTTTCCATGACATCCCATGTCCCCGGCTGCGACGGGTCAAATGGGTAACTCGCACCCCTGCCTGAAAGCCGTTTCTTGATTTTGGCGACGCGCAAATTCTTGTGGTTGTAGACGTACTCCAGCCTGATCGCGCCGTTGGTGGCGAAGCCGTACGGTTGGGAACGGACGAGCCTGTTCTCCGCATCCCACGTATGGTGCCAGTCCCCGAGGCGCGTCATGTTGCCGTCGGCGTCGTAGGTTGGATTAACCACAGAGGACACAGAGGGCACAGAGATTTGGGTGTACTGGTTCAGTTCGTTGGCGAGGTACTCTGTGGTCTTTGTGTTCTCTGTGGTTGCTATTCTGTTGCCGATGGCATCGTACGCGTAACCGTAGTCGTTCGTGCCGATGACCGCACTGATGACTTCAGAACGCGCGTTGTAACCGAAGCTGTCGGCGTTGCGCGAGACGCGCCGTCCGGCGGCGTCGTTGGCGTAGTCGTAGGCAGAGATCAAGACAGGATTA
>DUPH01000341.1 GCA_012838435.1 Lentisphaerota bacterium
TCACGACAGTTTTTGGTATGATGCCTCTCGCACTGGCAGGTGGAGAAGGTTCAGAGACCTGGAAGCCCATGGGCGTGACCGTGATCGGTGGACTCTCGTTCTCAACGATTGTGACACTGATCTTGGTTCCGGTTCTTTACAGCCTTTTCAGCCGGGATGTCCATAAAAAGCACGCTCGGTTGTTGCCGTCAGAGTTACAGTCAGAATTTGAAAATGCGGTCGACGCCGTTCCCTCGTCGCACTGATCGCATGTAAATGGGAAACGAGTGACATGAAGCCGTTATTCATCATACTTTCCGCCCCGTCGGGCGCCGGAAAAACCACACTGTGTGATCTGTTGTTGCAGCACTATCCCGAACTCTGCTACTCCGTCTCCTGCACGACGCGCGAGCCGCGCATGAATGAAGAGGACGGCGAGGATTACTACTTCCTGCCGGAGGAAAGCTTTAAGCGCATGATCGACGAAGGCGCATTCCTTGAGCACGCCTTGGTGCACGACAACTATTACGGCACGCTCAAGCAGCCCGTTTATGACGTGCTGCGCGAGGGACAGTGCATGTTGCTCGATATCGACGTCGAAGGCGCCGCACAAATTCGCGACACCGTGCGCAGTCTTCCGGACGATGACCCGCTGAAACAGGGCTTCGTCGACATCTTCATCTCGCCGCCCTCAATGGCGGAACTGAAGGCGCGCTTGGAAGGCCGCGCGACCGACTCCAACGAGGTGATTGACAAGCGCATCCGCAATGCGCAAAAAGAGATGGCACGCGCCAGCGAATACATGTTCCACGTCACCAACGACGATCTGGACACCACGTTTCGCCGTCTGTGCGACATCATCAACACCAAAGCCGAACTGATCTGACCCATGCGGGCGAAGCCCGCAACCCAATTCAATCTCACATAAAGGCACAAAGGACACAAAGGTTTTTTCATGGCAACCCATTCCATTACCCTTCGTGACCTTCGTGACTTCGTGTGAGGAAACTACTTGTTTTTCATTATGCTTGTCGAGCCGTAAGGCGCTAACGGAGGCCACACAACATGTCTACTATCCTACTGGGTGTCACGGGATCGATCGCCGCTTACAAAGCGTGTGAGTTGACGCGTCTATTCGTCAAGGGCGGGCACACCGTGCATGTGCTCATGACCGATGCGGCCACACAGTTTGTATCGCCGCTGACCTTCCGCACGCTCTCGCGCAACCCAGTGCCGACCGGCTTGTTCGACGCGCCCGAAGAGTGGGTGCCCGGACACATCTCGCTGGCAGAACGCGCGGAAGTGCTGGTTGTCGCACCGTGCACGGCCAATGTGATCGCCAAACTGGCGCACGGGCTGGCAGATGACCTTCTGACCTCGACCGCGCTGGCGACGCGGGCGCCGCTCGTGATTGCGCCGGCCATGAACACCGGCATGTGGGATCACCCTGCCACGCAGGCGAACATGCGCCTTCTCGAATCACGCGGCGCGACATTCGTCGACGCCGACACCGGCGACCTCGCCTGCGGCACCTCCGGCAAAGGACGCATGGCGGCACCGCAGATTATTTACGACGCTGTCATGCGGACGCTCGCGGAGCGACAGCGAGGAGGTGAGAAGTAATAGGTAAGAGGTAAGAGGTAAGAGTTTATTTAGGATTTAGGATTTAGGAGTTAGGAGTTTTCACCTTCAGAGTTCAGAGTTCGACGTTCAGCGTTCAGAGTTAAAAAACTTTTAACTCACAACGTTCAACTTTTAACGCTCAAGTTATAGGCAAGGAGTTAGCCTGCCGTACCAACTCATGCACTCATGCACTAATTAACTAATGAACTTCCCGCTCAGCTCTTAAAGAAAATCATCGTGCCGGACGGGATCTTGGCGTCGTCCACCTTGTTGCCCGGTACCAGCACGCCTTCAATCAGGAAAAACGTATCCGGTGAACGCCACCGGTTACCGCAAATCGCGGTCGCCAAACGTTTCGCCGTAACCGGCCCCCCCACCGAATACCCCACCAACACCTTGGTGCCGTAGGGCAGTTTTTTGATCTCTTCAAGACTGAGTTGGCTGCCGCGCACATACTTGCCATCCGGACGGACATAGATCGTTGTAGGGCGTCGGGCCTCGTCCCCCGCGATGTCCTGTGCCTTACCATTGACACCCACCACCTGATAGGTCTCGGTCCGGTTTTCCTGAACATCGGCGCGCACCGTGATCCGCGTGCCGACCGGCAGTTGTTTGAAGTCGGCGATCTGATTGCCGAATTTTTTGGTGCCGTTCGGGAAGGTGTAGAGCGTCGTCTTGTCATTGTACGCATCGCGGGCGATGTCCCACGCACTGCGGCCTTTGACGATCACGTTGCCCTCCTCTTTAGCGATTGCGACAGGCCTTGCCGCCAAAGCCGCAGGCCCTTTGCCGTACAGAACCTGCGACAGATAGGTATCACCGACGACCAGCCTACGCGCTTTGACATCCGGATCAGAGGCCGGCCGCGATTTTAGGTTCAACCGGTTGCGCACGGACGGCAACGCGAACATCATACCGCAACGTTTGCGTCCCCGGTGACTGCGCTTGTGCCACTTGTTCGGCGCGCCATACGCGACATGTGCGTGCGTAATTACGTTGTGGTCCGGGATCTTGTAAATGTGCTTTACCTCGCCGATCAAGTCCGCCAGCGCACGGTATTGCGCGGCGTTGAGCGGCTTGTTGTGATAACCGCACACTTCGATACCGACTGAAAACCCGTCCACGTTGGGACGGCCGTTCCACATGCTGCGCCCCGCGTGGTAGGCCTCGCGCCGATGGTCGATGATGCGGTAAACGCGACCCCCCTCATCGATACAGTAGTGGCATTCGCCAAGGTCGCTCAATTTTCGCAACGCGCTACGCGAGGGTGCCTCCGTGGTATGCAGAATGATCAGCGACGTCGACTTGCGTATCGGCCTCTCGCGATTACGTGGGCTGTAATACCGGTTGTCAAACTGGATCACCCCCCATGCCGACATCGAGGCAAGCCCGAAACAGGCCAGCCACATAGCGAACATTCTCCGTCTAACCACAACAATTTCCCCCTTCTCTTGTTAGGCGGTTCACAAACAATCGGTTAGCGACAGGGAGCATGCGAGTCGAGTGCGTGTTTTGTGTGTACGCAGTCGGGAGCGCGGGCGTCCCCGCCCGCAAAAAGTTGAGCGTTTTTTTAACGCAGAGACGCAGAGGCGCAGAGGTGTGGCACGGGCATCTTGCCCGTGTTTCATGGGCGGAACTGCCCATGCACGCGAACCGCTGCGCTGTGAACGTGTACGGCATCCAGGCGCGCGGAGCGCCGGGAGGGGCAAGCGTCTGCTTACCCGCGGACGAGCAGACGCTCGTCCCTCCCATCCTGCGGTCAAAGACAAAAAAGAAAAATCTGCGTAAATCTGTGGATAAAACCAGAAAGCGCAAGGCACACTTCGTCCCTACACTTCGTCCAACACACCTCGTCGAGACACTTCGTCGCTGGGGCAATCGACTGGGTGTTGAGACTAAGTGTGTCTCCGCGTACGGCGCGGAGAGAAAGCGGTGCCGCGACCCGCGCACAGCGCGGCTCTTGTCACCGCACTCCAAATTTTGCCGCCACGCCGCGTACAGCATCCCAATCATGTCAATCATGGCAAATCTGGCCGTTCCGCAATGAGCGAACGTGCCGTCATCTCACAAGGAACATCCAACCCCAACAATGTCAGCACGGTCGGCGCGATGTCACACAGCTTGCCGGACGGGACAAGCGTCACGCCGGGCGCATCCTTCGCAACGTAGAGGCACTCGACGTCATTGAGCGTGTGGCTGGTCTTCACCATGCCGGTCGCGTAATCTTTCATCTGCTCCGCATTGCCGTGGTCCGCCGTGATCAGAATGTGCGCGTCCAATTCAAACAGACGCGGCAGCAACTTGCCGATACATTCGTCCACCACCTCGACCGCCCGTCGCGCCGCATCGGGATCGCCCGTATGCCCGACCATGTCACAGTTGGCATAGTTCACGGCGACAAACGCATAGGGATTGTCCTGCAAGCGGCGCAACAGCTCCTCGGTCACGTTGTAGGCGTCCATTTCAGGATGACTCGCAAAGGTCGCCGGATCGAAACGGCTCGGCACGTCCACCTGCTCTTCGCCCTCGTACGGCAGGACGGATTTGCCGTTGAAGAAACTGGTCACGTGGCGGAACTTCTGCGTCTCCGCGATCCGGAGCTGACGCAAGCCCGCCTTCGAGATCACCTCGCCCAGCAGGTTGTCCATCCCGCCGTCCCCGCCCATGGCGCCCAACAGATAATCTTTGAACGCGTCCCAATAGCGGGTGAACCCCAAGTATGTGAGGCGCGGCCGCACCTTGCGTGTACCTTGGTAATCATCGCAGACAAACGCCTGCGTCAACTGGATCGCGCGATCCTGACGGTAGTTGACGTGCATCACCGAATCGCCGTCCTTCATGCCCGCATACCCGGCGATGACGTACGGCGGGATGTACTCATCCACCATCGGCGTCTTGTCCGGCGTCTGATCTTTGTCGTACGACTCCTGCACCGCCTCGACAGCACTCGCCGCCGCGCGGCCTTCCGCTCCGACGAGACACGCATAGGCGATGTCGGTGAGCCCGTAATTCTTGGAGCGATCCATGGCGTAGTACCGCCCCTGAACCGTGCCAATGACGCAATTGCCGACCGCGTCCATCTCCTGCTGCAAGCGCGCGATATACTCCAGCGTACTGCGTGGCGGCGTATCGCGGCCATCCAGGAACGGATGGATCACGATGCGTCCCTCGGGGAACTCACTGCGCGCGCGCCGCATCAGCTTGAACAGATGCTCCTGATGCGCATGCACGCCCTCATCCTGCAACAGCCCCATGAAGTGCAACGTGCTGTTGTTCTGCTTCCAATTTGCAATCAGCCCTTCCCACTTCGGCGAGGTGAACAACTCGCCGGTGCTCAGGCCGTCATCAATGCGCTTCAACTCCTGGATCACCACGCGCCCCGCGCCCATGTTAAGGTGGCCAACCTCGCTGGAGCCCTGATAACCGTCGGGCAGGCCCACCGCCTCGCCGCTGCACGCCAGGCGCGTCCACGGATAGCGCGCCTTCAGGCGGTCGATGACCGGCGTCTGCGCGGCAAAAACAGCATTTCCTTCTTCACGGGGGTTGATCCCCCATCCATCACGAATAATCAAAACAACTGGTCTCATAAACCCCTTTCTTCCTATCCAAAAATCAGGCCCTGCTTCAATTCGTCCGCACCGTTGGCGATGGCCGGATCAATCTCGACTGGGATCGACTCCGGCACCGTCACGCCCGCTTCCGCGAGCCAACGCCGCCACTTCGCCTGCAACGCCATGCGGCACGTCGCCGGCGAATCATCACCGGTCGCGTTCTTGACCGGCGAGAACTCGTCATCCCGGTCGAACGCCAGACAGACCACCTTGCGCGCATCGGGCAGCACATCGAAAATGAACTTCTCAAACTTGTAGCCGTTCGGCTCCTTCGGCGTGACCGGACGTCCCGCATCATTCACGCAGGGAATTTTCTTGTGCGCCAGATGCAGCGGCATGTCTTTGCGCGCCATGCGTTTCAGAAACGCCAGCGAGAAAACATGGATCGCCGGGCTGCCATACTTGAAGCGCGCAGCCTGCTTCGGCGTCAACTCAGAATACTCGATCATGCCGATGCGTCCGTTGTCGAGCAACGTGACCTGGCCCATCTTCTCCGTCGGCGAACTCTTGAGACAGAGCTTCAACGACAACTCGGCGCTCTGCAACATGTGAAGACCAATGAAAGCAGGATCGGCGATATCCACCAGCGGGTTGTCCACCTGGAAATAGAAGACGCTGCGGATGCCCCGCGCGGTCATATCATCCAAACAGCCATTTTTGGCGAGCGCGGTCAACGTGCCGCCATGGCCGTCCGGACTGACAAATATCCGCCCCGGCGCTTCGAGTATCAAGCGCCCTTCGGCATCCAATGCAGGCCACACCCCCTGCTTGAAGAAAATCACGTCCTCCGGATTCAGCCCGAAGTAGTCGTAATCCTCAAAACAAGCGCGCGTCGCGGCATCGTTCACGTCGCTCGTCATGATGTAGAACGGCACGGGTTTGCCGTACAGGTGAATGAGCCTGACGATCTTGCGCGCGTGGAAGTAGAAAAGCGGCATGTCCGAGACCGGACCGATCCCGTACGCGCCCTTCGGCCCATCGTACCCCAGCCGCGACCCCTGGCCGCCCGCCACCAGCAGAACCGCCACACGCCCCCTACGCAACTGCTCCTCGCCGACAGCAAACGCTTCATCGTACTTGCGGCGGGTCCACTTCGTGACCGGTGCCGGACGCGGGGTCACGGCAGCCGCAGTGCTTTTGTCGGTCAGCATGCGCTGCATGCGGGCGACTTCATTGAAATCGATCTCGTTGATCTGTGCCAGCAGCGCATCGCGCTCCGCGGCGTTGAGCGTATCCCAAAAACGCAACACATGCGTCTGGTCCGCCTTCGCCAACACCTTCTTTGCCTGCTCAATCGTCATTTGCACGCCACCTTTCCTCATGTCGTGATTACGCCTTTTGGGCATTCTGCCTAAGATACGCCTCAATGAATGGCTGGATCTGCCCGTCCATCACCGCCTGCACGTTTGACGTCTGTTCATCCGTGCGGTGATCCTTCACCATCGTGTACGGCTGAAAGACATAGGAGCGGATCTGGCTACCCCACGCGATCTCGCCCTTTTCACCGTAAAAGCGCTCCATCTCCTTGCGCTTCTTGTCCTCGTAATACTCGTACAACTTGGCCTTCAGCATGCTCATGGCCCTGGACTTGTTCTTGTGTTGCGAACGTTCCGATTGCACGGCCACCACGATGCCGGTCTCCAAGTGGGTCAACCGCACCGCCGAGTCGGTCTTGTTCACATGCTGGCCGCCCGCGCCGCCCGACCGGTAGGTGTCGATCCGCAGATCCTCGTCCCGGATTTCCACCTCGATCTCGTCCGACAGTTCGGCGACCACATCCAGCGACACGAAAGAGGTGTGACGCCGTTTGTTGGCGTCGAACGGGCTGATGCGCACCAGACGGTGTACGCCGCGCTCCGCTTTCAGATACCCATAGGCATACGACCCGGAGACCAAGAACGTAACCGACTTGATCCCCGCCTCGTCTCCCGGCTGAAAATCGAGCACCTCGACCTCGAAGCCATTGTCCTCACAGTACATCCGGTACATCCGGAAGAGCATATCGGCCCAGTCGCAGGACTCCGTTCCGCCCGCGCCGGAATGGAGCGTGAGATAGGCGTTGCAGGCATCCAGCTTGCCGCCGAGCAGCGACTGCATCCGCAACTTCGCCATCATCACGTCGGCCCGGTCAAGCGTCTGCTCCAAGTCAGCCAAGGCCTGTTGCCGCTGCTCGCCCTCGTCTTCCGCCTCCGCCAGTTCGAGCATCACCTCGCCATCCTCAATGAGGCGCGTCAGTTCATCAAAAGGCTTCACAAACGCGCGTTGGGCATTCGTCTTGCCGATAACCTCCTTGGCGGCGTTCTGGTCATCCCAAAAATCAGGCTGTGCCGCACGCGCTTCGAGTTCACCAAGAATGGTACGACGGTTGTCGACGTCCAGATAGCCGCGCATCTCCGCGAGCCCCTCGTGCATCGTCCCCAGACGTTCTTTTACAACATCAAATTCAATCACAATAGTTTGCCTTGCTCAAAAAATGAATGGAAAGACTATATCTTTTTTAGCGTATACCCGCAAGCATGCTTCCCGATATTGCGACCATGCAGCGGCTCGCGATCGTGAGAGTAAAAGCGCTGTCCGGCTGTTTCACGCGAAGGCGCGAAGACGCGAAGGTTGGAGGGTGGCATCTGAGTGGCGCGCAACAATGGAAAACTTTGTGGCCTTTGTGACCTTTGTGTGAAATCGAATCGGGTTGCGGGCTTTGCCCGCGTCAGTATCTTGAGGCCGTCGAAAGTGCGCAAGATCGGTCCGTCGCGATCGAAAGCGAAACCCCTCGCTTGTCCTTGATGATTTTGCGGATGTAGTCGTACGAGTAATACTGAAAGCCAGATACGCCACCCTCACACTTGCGGGCATCCGTGTCGTCATTGTAGGCGTCCATGAAGATCGCTTCGGCCTCGTTGAAACTATGCGACACCAGCCAATCGCCCATGAATGGCTGATCCGCATAATAGCTCGAAGACTCCGCCGAAAAGATAGGCCAGATCGTCAGATTCAATGGCCCCCCGCTGAGCGCATACAGCCGGGACTTGGCATAATTATAGGCGTTTGAGGGGGTGCGGACATAACAATGCAGCAAAAGCCGGTCAACGAGTCCGGCCAGCTCCACAATCTCAGCGTCTGTAGGCCACCCGATATAGGTCTCCACCTTCGCGGAAGAGGGGGCGCTTGCTATCCGCATATGTTGAAGCAGCGTCTTGAATTGATCAAAATCGCGTGGTGTGTGATTCCAGAACTCATACTCAAGGTTAAAGACGTCGGCCTTTCCTACGTACGAACTGTTGTAACTTTGGAAGGCATCGAAGTCCGCCGTACGGCCGCCAATAAAGCCAATCTCTTTTACACCGCAGGTGGATTTTGCAAGTTGCACGAAAGCATCCATACTCGCTCCCAGCGGGTAGCCTCCCACATAGAGCACCAGGTACGTGATGGCATTGCGCTTGGCATACTCCAGTAGAGCCACCGTCAAGTCCGGGTTACTGAGAATCTGATTAACCCTATCCACATACATGCCGCGCGAGCGCGGCTGAATGGTCACGCTCCACTGGGCAGACGGACTGGAATAGGCACCGAGTGAATCGAAAACACGGGCCTCGACCGTGTATGTGCCCGCCTCCGGAAACGTATAACTCCAGACATCATTCGCCTCGCCGCCTGATAGCGTCAAGCGGCTGACCTGTTGTGTGCCATTCACATACCACTCCACACCGCGCAGGTCGCCGTTGACATCCGTTCCGCGCACCGTGAAGGTCTGTGATGCCCCCGGCAGAACGAATATGTTGGAACTGGCCGGAGACAGGCGCGAGGCTACCGGAGGGGCGCTGTCGTAAACCATGACCTCAGGCGTCGCCGCCCTCGCATCCGGTACCAAGCACGACACAGCCAGAAAAATGCATGCGATGAGGATGTTTTTGTGGGAGATGGTCATGGGTTACCCTGGGTGATATGAAAAATTCACGGATCCGACGAGATCAAGCCGGATCGCCTCGACAAGCTCCGTCCGGACGTTCAAGCTATTCATGTTCACCATATTGCCACGTTCAGACCCTTTGAACAAGTGTCGTTTTTAAACAAGGATTTCACCAACCGCGATCGCGCGGTCCCAAACAAACTCATGGACGAATGACACAGAATATGAAATGATTGTTTTTTTGTTTTGGACGCAGTTGAAAGTGTCATGGAGAATTGTCGATGGCTGATTATTACACGCACAAAACCGAAATACGAGGCAAAGACCCGCGCCGGCGTATCTGCTGTTCGGTGGCAGTGCTGATGGGTGTCACCCTGATGCTGGCGGGATGTGCGCATGTGCCCGCTGAGCAGCAGCGGCTGGTCTCTAAACCCAACATGCAATTCCAGAAAGCACCGATGTTTAACCCGCTGAACCGGTTGCTCACACAGTTTGAATCCAGCTCGGCCTCATCGGTGGGCGGTCAATCAAGCGGCGGCGCGTGTTCTGCGTGCAGTCTGTAAATTGGGGAGTCCGACATGCGATGGTTTGTGATGAAACGTTTTTTTGCGCGGCTCTTGCGAACTCCTTCGTGGCATGGGCGTCCCGCCCATGGAACACGGGCAGGATGCACGTGCCACGTCTGCGCGCAGAGGGTTTTGCAAAAGTCTCTTGCGATAACGCTCGTGGCATCGGTGTTGGCGTTGCTAAAAACGGACATGCTGTGCGCACAGGAAATTGCCCCGCCTTTCACCCGCCCGCAGTTGGAGACGGGAGAAGAGGTCAGCCTCAATGACTTTCGCGGGCAAATTGTTGTGCTCGATTTTTTCAATGCCAACTGCGGGGATTGTGTCCGCGTTTCGTGGGAGCTTGAAACCGGTATTCAGGAATACTATGCGGCCCGCGCGGGCAATCCGCACGGTATTGCTGTGCAGGTCATCGCGATAAACAGCGAGATCTCCGACGAGTCAGACATGGAGGCGTTCCTGCGAAAAACCGAACTGGGCATGGTACTGGATGATCCTGAAGGCACCCTGCTGGAGGCGTATGGCGGTACCAGCCTGCCCTATCTGGTGCTCGTTGATGCCACTGCCAAAGGCCCCAGCGCTGCAACGCCCCGGGTCGTGCTGCGTCAGGAAAAGTACGAAGGCTTGCGAAAATTGCGCGGCGCGATCGATGCGATCACCGGAAAACCTGAACCGCCGCGCGCCCCAACCGGCGCTCCGGCCGAGACCGCGCAGGAGCCCGGTGGTGCCCTGCCGCCGTTGGAAACGACAGACCTTGTCACTCACGAGACCACGCTGGATGTGGCGGCAATGCTCGCCTCGGATATTCGCGTCGCGGATTTCATGGCGGAGTACCGGCAGGAGCGTCCGGCCTCTGAGTTCAGTCTGGCGGTCTCGTATCGGCCGACCTGGATGGATTTCAGAACCACGCACATTGACGGCACACGGCGCAAACGATTGACTGAAGATTACTATGCCGTTCAGGGAAGCGTCGGCGCCGATCTGAACGACGCCCTCACGCTGAAGTTGGACGGGGGCGCCTACGACGGCTTTTCAACCTATCGCGCATTGTGGATGGATGAATACAACCGCCTCAAATTCAGGGACCGCCTGGGATACCGGGATGCCGATCCGTGGGGCTGCAACGTGTCGCCAAGCCTGCGCTGGGAATACCTGCCCGACGCCGGATTCATGGATGCGGGCGTCTCCTATCAGTACGACAAAGTTTCGCCGGGATATCAAGGGGGACCACCGCTTGTCAGACTGCGCGACGACTATGAGACGGTCGGCGCCCGTCTGTCGTTTGAAAACGTGCTGACGCGCCGTCTCCGCACGTTGCTGGAAGGCGGGGTTGATGAGACTACAGATCGGGAGACACGCACAACCCTGCAAGGCTCAGCCAATTACGCGCTTGCGGAAGATTGGGTCGCGCGGATGACTGTCAGTTACGCGAGGGAAAGGCCGAAGTTTTCCGCCAAATCGATCAGCGCGGCGATTGAACGGGACTGGCGCGGTATCTGGTTCGCCGGCGTGTTTGGGCGCTACTATGAAGACACGAGTGAAGTCGACATCGGCGTTGCCAATGACGCCGCCGCGCCGCCGCTCAAAACCTATCAGACCGGACTGGGCGTGCGTCGGCAAGGCATCCGCTCCGCCATCAAACTCGATATCGGCCCTTGTTTCAGCCGGTACGACCGACGCCCGCGGCGGAACACGGATTTCGACCAGCTCTATAAAGACCGCGACTGGCTCTCCGTGCAAGCGGCGTTTCAGTATCAGTTCTAACGCGAGCAAAGCCCGCGACCCAAGTTAATTAGTGCATTAGTGCATTAGTTTGTCTGGAAGTGCGCTACCCCAAAAAATCTGTGTAATCTGTGGATTCAAAAACCCGAGATGTTGCGATCCCCATGTTCTTACTCGTCGCAGCCTCCTTAATCTGGAGCTTTTCGTTCGGCCTCATCGGCAACCTGCTGGCAGGGCTGCCACCGGCTTGGCTGGCGGCGATCCGTCTGGCGATTGCTGCATTGCTGTTTCTGCCGTTTGCCGCACGCGTGTCGCTGCGTAACGGCTTGGCGCTTGTGGCCGTCGGCGCGTTGCAATTCGGTCTCATGTCATTGACGTACATGGCGAGCTTCCGTTATTTGAAATCGCACGAGGTGGCGCTCTTCACCGTGATGACACCGGTCTATGTGGCGGTGACCAGCGACATCGTCGCTCGCCGCTTCTGCCTCACCAACTTGGCGGCTGCGCTGCTGGCCGTGGTCGGGGCGGGCGTGATCCTCTGGCGCGGCGTTTCCTCCGAAGCGCCGCTGATCGGCTTTCTGCTGGTCGAAGCCTCCAATCTCTGCTTCGCCCTGGGGCAGATTGCCTACCGCGAGGTAATGGCCCGCATGCCGCAACCGCCGCCGGATCACCGCGTCAGCTTCTGGCTCTATCTGGGGGGCTTTGCCGCTCTGGCGCCATTTGGCCTGCGCGACGCCCTGACGGTCGCGCCCGTGCCCACGGTGTCCCAGGCCGCCGTGTTGCTCTATCTGGGCGTAGTGGTTTCGGGCGTGAGTTATCTCTTCTGGAATCGCGGCGCGCGCCGTGTGCCGGGTGGTGTGCTGGCTGTCATGAACAACCTCAAGATTCCGCTGGGCGTCGCGGTCTCGCTCTGCCTCTTCAAGGAATCGGCCGGCGTCCCCGGCCTGTTGGCCGGTTCGCTACTGATCGCGGCGGCTCTTGTCACCGCGCTGCGGCCGCGTTGGGCGGCGCGCCGCACACGTCGCGATACACCTGCTCCACGCGACTGACCATCTGCTCCAAGGTAAATGAAGCAAGCGTCGCGCGCCCCCCTTCGGCCAATTTACGCCGCAGGTCTGCATTGCGCAACAGGGTGAGCAAGGCGTCGCCAAGTGCCGTAGGATCTTCGGGCGGCACGCACAGGCCGTTCTCACCGTTCCGCACCAGATCGGTCACGCCACCCACTTCTGCCGCCACCACCGGCACGCCCGCCTGAAACGCCTCCAGCAGGACATACGGGCATCCCTCCCAGCGCGACGGCAACACGGCGATATCCATTTCGCGCAACAGCTTGACCGCATCCGACTGCGCAGACGGACCGGCGAACTTCACACGGCCGGCCAGCGGCGTCTGCTCGGCGCGCGCGCGTAGCTCTGCCGCCATCGCGCCATCGCCGTAGAATACCGTTTGCACATGCGGCAGACGAACGGCGACCTCACACATTGCCTCCAGCAAAAGATCCGGCCCTTTCTGATACGCCAGCCGCCCCATGAATCCGATCCGCAGCGAGGCCGTGTCGCGGATGATGATCTCCCCGGCTTCAACGGGAGCCACGCCGTTGGGAATGCGCACCACCCGCTCAGGCGGATAGCCCAGCGCCAACGCGGCGGTCTCCTCTTCGCTGGACACTGCGATGATCGTCGCCGTCTTTCGGCAGGCCAGCCGCTCGACCCACCGATAAAACCCGCGCTGGCGCGGCCCGCACGCCATCAAAAACGGAAAGGCGTGAGGGGTATAGACAACCGGCACACGGCAGAAGCATCCTGCGGCCCGCGCGAGCGCGCCGGCTTTGGCGCTGTGCGCGTGAATCAGATCCGGACGGACGCGCCGCACGCAACGAACCAGTCCCGTGAGCGCGGCAAGGTCGGCCAGCGGTGACAGGCCACGCTGCATCGCCAGTTCGGTGACATCCAGACCGCGCGCGCGCCAAGCCATCAGATCGTTCTGGAAATCGGGATCACGCCGACACGCGACAGCCAAGGCGCAGCGAAATTCCGACGGATCGAGCGCCCCCACCAAATCGCGCAGATGACGGCGCGTGCCGCCCTCTGTCGCCTCCAGCACCTGCAACACCGTCTTCATGTTTTAGCGCGCCTCCTCGAGCGCAATCGTCTTCAGTTCAGCGCGGCGTTGCCGCCAATCCGGCAGACAACTCGCCAGTTGAAAATAAAACACCGCCGAATGGTTATGGTGAACCAGATGACACAGCTCATGCACCGCCACATATTCGATCAGCCGATGCGGCAGACGCACCAGCTCAGCATTCAATGTCACATGGCCGTCCACCGAACAGCTCCCCCAGCGTGACTTCATCGGACGCACCGTCAGGCGCAAGCCCTGCGGCTGGTCAGGCGAACGCATCACGAGCGGCACGCGCGCATTTCGCAACCGCCAGCCGTGCCGTTCCACGGCCTCGGCGAAATAGCGCGGCAACTCTTCACGCGCCTGTTGCACAAACCAATCATCGACCAGTCGTTTGACGCGCGCGCCATCCGTGTCGTGCGCCAGCGTCACATGCAGGACATCCGACTCCAGCGTGACCCGCTTCCAGACCGAGTGCTTCACGCAGAGCCGGCATGCGCGGCCGAGATAGTAGACGACATCGCCGTTTTGACAACCCTTTTCAATTTGCGCGGACCCATGGCCCATAAGGCAGCACCCCGTTACCTCACGTAGACCCCAACAAAAACCCGATACCATTGTGCCAACACGGGGCAAAATCTTCAAGGTGCGATTCAACGCGGTTGAATCGCACCTTGAAGGAGAATTTAGGATGTGGGATTTAGGAGTTTATCGGCCACCGCGCGGCGGGCCGCCTCTACCGCCGCGCGGCCCGAAACCGCCCGGCGGCATCATGGAGGTATGCTCAAAGATCATCTGGATGTGCTCCGTGAATGCTTGGACCTCGCTGCCTGAGTACCCGAGCGACTTTGCGGTCGCCTCCAGCAAGTAGCGGCGTTCTGAGTCGTAGAGCGGCCCCAGCGCCATCATGGCCTCGCGCATCTCATTCCGTGCTGCTTCGCCCATCTCGCCGCGTGGACGGCCGTTTTCCATCATATCCGCCATCAGCGTGTTCACGCGTGCCACGGTGGCCAGCAGTTGCTCATGGTTCTGTCGCTGCTCGGGCGTCATTCCTGCGACATCAACCGCATCAAGAAAATCTTCGCGGTCGCGCGCGCGCCGCTCCATACTCTGGCGGAACTCCTCACGACGCTGCTGCATCTCGGCATATTGCTCGGGATTCTCGCGCCGCATCTCTTCCATCCGCTCTTCCCACGAGCGACGCCGACCACGATCCTCACCGCGCTCTCGGCTCGCCTCGGCCTCGACCTTTTGCGGCTGTTCCGGCTGCTGTGCGCGCGCCGTGTCACGCTCGGACAAAGCCTTCTCCAGCTCACTCACGCGCCGACGTAACGCATCGGCATCGCGTTTCGCGTTTTCGTCACGAACGGTCACAACGCGGACCGGCGCTTGCGGTGCGCGGACGGTTTCTTGGACATCAGCGCTATCAGGTACCGGCGTTGCCGTCAACAAACGGTGCCTGAGATGCTCCATCCCGGCACCGGTCAGCGCGCAGACCAATGCTCCGACAATCAGACCCACTTTGTGTTTTGTCTTCATCGTCTTCTCCTGTCTCCCGTCTAATTTGAACGGCAAACGCGCTCCGATATTGCCGTCATTCGCCAAAAACCATCCAAATTCCGTCCTTGCTTCCGAATGACCGATTTGTCATAGTGATTGTCTACGTTCCAGTTAGGAATATCACGGGGGTGATATTCGATCGGAGCTTTTTAACCCAGGAGACCCTCCTTTAGAGGGCCGCCCCAGTGTATGGATCAATTTGTATGAGTGAAACATCTGTGTCAAACGTCCGGAACTTCGTCATTCTCGGACATAGCGGAAGCGGAAAGACCACCCTCACCGATGCTATCGCCTTCAAGCTGGGGCTGAACGATCGCATGGGCCTCGTCGCGAACGGCTCCAGTGTCGCGGACACCTCCGATGAAGAGAAGAACCGCAAGATCACCATCTTCGCCAAAAGCTTCACGGCAACGCACAAGATCGGAAATGACGAGTACAAGATCGTTTTCACCGATTCACCCGGATTCATGGACTTCTGCGGTCAAATCCAAGGCGCCATACGTGCCGCCGATTTCGCGCTGATCACCGTTGATGCCGCCTCTGGGGTACAGGTCGGCACCCGCCGCGCATGGAAATACTGCCAGGATGGCGGTCTGGCTTCCGTCGCCTTTGTGATCACCGGGCTCGACAAGGACAATACCGATTTCGCCAAGACCGTCGCCGCGATCCGCGACGCATTCGGCGTGAACTGCGTGCCCGTGACTGCACCCACCGACGCCAACGCGGTGATCAACCTCCTTGACACTGACGATCTGCCGGGGCCGCTCCAGGAGATCCGCGACGGTCTGGCCGAATCCGCCGCCGAAACCGATGAAGCCCTCATGGAAAAGTATTTCGAGCAGGGTTCGCTGGAGCCTGCCGATATTCGCAAGGGACTCGTTAACGGCATCCATTCAGGTAGCATCAACCCGATCTACACGGTCTGCCCGCTCAAGGATGTCGGTGTCACAGAGATGCTAGACAGCATCTGCCGCCTGTTGCCGGCCCCCGGTGCCCGCGTTTATCGCGACACCGAGGGCAACGAACTGGCTTCCGATCCGGACGCGCCCGCCGTGGCGCAAGTTTGGCGTACGGCGGTTGACCCGTTCCTCGGCCAGCTCAGCTACGTCCGCGTGATCTCCGGGACGCTCACCACCGGTATGAGTGTGCAGAACACTTCCACCGACACCAAGGAGAGCATCTCCTCCATGATCTACGTGGTCGGCAAGAAACAGACCCCCGTCACCAAGGCTGGCCCCGGCGATATCGTGGCGATTCCCAAATTGAAAAACACCAAGACCGGCAACACCCTCGTTGCCGCCGGATCGACGGTGCGCATGCCGGATCTCGACTTGCCGCAGCCGGTCATGTTCATGGCTGTAGAAGCCAAGACTCAGGCCGACGAGGACAAACTCTCGACCGCGATCCACCGTCTGCTTGACAGCGATCCCACGCTGCACTACGAAAAGCAGATCGAGACCAAGCAGGCGCTGCTGAAGGGGCTCGGTGACGTGCACCTCGACGTGGCGGTCGCTTTGATGAAATCGCAGACGAACGTGAACGTCACCCTGTCGACGCCCAAGGTGCCTTACCGCGAATCCATCACCGCCTCAGGCGAAGGCCACTACCGCCACAAAAAGCAGTCGGGTGGCGCCGGACAGTTCGGCGAGGTCTACCTGCGTATTTTCCCCCGCAGCGAGGACGAGGAGGGCGAGTGGTTTGTCGACAAGACCGTGGGTGGCTCGATCCCGGGCAACTTCATCCCCGCCGTGCTCAAGGGCGTTGAGGAGGGCAAGTTAGCTGGCGCGGTCGCCGGTTATCTGGTGCAGAACGTCAACGTTGAGGTCTACGACGGCTCCTATCACCCGGTCGACTCTAAGGAAATCGCCTTTAAGATCGCCGGTATGCGCGCCTTCCGCGACGCCATGACCAAGGCCAAGCCCGTGCTGCTTGAGCCGATCATGCGCCTGAAGATCACGATCCCCGAGGCCTTCATGGGTGCGATCAGCGGTGACATGCCCAACAAGCGCGGTCGCGTGCTGGGCATGGACGCCGAGGAGGGCATCCAGGTGATTTCGGCCGAGGCGCCGCTCGCCGAACTCTTCAAGTACGCGGCAGAGTTGCGCTCTCTCACCGGCGGCCAGGGCTCCTTCACGCTGGAGTTTGACCGTTACGACATCGTGCCTTCTAACGTGGCGCAAAAGGTCATCGCCGAAGCGGCCAAGGACCGCAAGGACGACGACGAGGACTAAGCCCGTCCTCCCGCCGGCCCAGAGGGCCGGATGTGCCATAGCCCGGGGCTGCGCTTCGCTTGCCTTGGGCTATGGGTCAGCTTGTTTTTTATCGCGCTTGTCGAGCCGTAAGGCCCTAACGTTTGGGGGCGGCGACATGCGTCGGCGGTGCCACGCAAAGCTGCACGATCGCCTCGCGCACGCGTTCGGTCTGTTCCGCATTCATCGAGAGAAACTGGTCGCGTCCTTTACCCGGCGTAAACAGGGTGCCTCCGTCGTTTTCGACTGTTACTGTGCCGACCGGTGAGAGCGTGAAATAGCCGCGGTCGGGGTAGACCGCAACCAGCAGCGCGGTGGGATCCCACGTCGGCCGGTTGTGGCCCTTCGGTGAGTAGAGCGCGTAGGCCTCGGGCAACGGATGGTGCTTCATGTAGACGTAATCCCGCTCGATCGACTCGTACGGATAGGCTGCCGCGATCCCGATTTCAAACCCGCTCCAAAGCATCGGCGTCGGCCACTCTTTCGCCAACTTCTGCGCGGCGGGGATGTCTTTGATCACGTTGTATTCCAGATGGCGCGTTTTCCAATTGATCGGCTGGAAAGAACCCGCCATGAGCGAGAGCACCTTGACCTTTTTCGCGATCAGTTCCTTGCCGGTGAGCGGCGAATGCACGTCAGCAGGCGAATCCAGCAGGCGCTGGAAGTTCGTGAAGAACCCGACCTGCACCAGCGACACGCTTTGGTCCGGTTGGGCGGCCAGGATTTTGCGGATCAGGCCGGTGGCTTCGGGGGCCTGCTCGCCGGAGGTGAGATCATGCGGGTAACGCAAGCTCCCGTCCTCGTTCTTGGCTGCGGCCAGCAGATTGAATTTACCGGGCTCGGGCGTTACGCCGCCCTTGACCACTCCGATCGGAATGTCGGGCCGTCCGTAGAAGGTGTTGACCGCATCCACGAACGCAGCGGCCTGCGGGTGATCTTTCGTAATGGTCACCGCCAGCAGATCAACCGCGCCGCGTGACTGCAACGTGTGGATCATGCACAGCGCCATCAGGTCGTCGGTATCATTTCCCATATCGGTGTCAAAAATCAATTTCACCGGCTCAGCGTGCGTCACTGCGACCGCGCAGAGGACCGCCGCCCACAGGCATCTCATGTTCTTCATTTCGTTCTCCTCGTATCCTTCAACGCTTAAACGATCTCCCATCCTTTGCGGCACTCTTCCCTGATGAACGCATCGGCTTCGGGCGCATTGGTGGCGCGCATGGCGACAGGATCCCACTGGATCCTCTTGCCCGTGCGCAACGCGACATTCCCCAACAGGATCAGTTCAGTCAGGCGCGCGCCGTACTCGAAGTTCGCGCTGGCGGGCGTCCCGCCCTTGCAGGCCGACAACCAATCCGCGTGATGGCCCTTGACACGTGGAATGGTCGGATCGGGACGCTTGTACGACTTGTGCAGATCCAGCGGCAACAGGCGGGGTGCGCGGCAGTTTGAGGCGGTCGTGATGTAACCTTTTTCACCAACCAGCAGCATCCCGTCGCCGCCATCACCCAGACGCTGGCGGAGATCGTCGGAATCAACTTCCTCAGGGAAAGGCGGCCGCAATCCGCCGTCATACCACGTCATCTTCACGGGAGGCAGGTCGCCGCGCACCCCAAAGCGAAACGTGTACATGCCGCCAAAACCAGAAGATTCACTGTCGACCCCGCCGGTCGTGACGGCCTCGACACTGGTGGGATGCACCAGATTCAACGCCCAGACCGCGCCGTCTAAATTATGAACAGCCAGATTGCCCAGCGAGCCGGTCCCGAACGCCCACCAATCGCGCCAGACGTACGGCGCATAAGCGGGGTGGTACGGGCGGAATTCGCGCGGCCCCAGCCACAGATCCCAGTTGAAGCCGGCCGGCACAGGCGGTGTCTCGGCGGGTCTCCCAAGCTCCTTGCGCCAGCGCGGGGAACGGCTCCATCCGTGCACTTCGCGCACCTGTCCGATGGCACCGTCCCAGACCCATTCGCAAACCATGCGGATGCCCGATTCTGAATGGCCGTGGATACCCAACTGCGTGGCAACCCCCGTCTCTTTGGCCACCTTTGCGATTTGGCGGCACTCCCAAGGATTGTGCGCGAGCGGCTTCTCGCAGTAGACATGCTTCCCCATCCGCATCACGGTGGTCGTGATAAACGCGTGCGAATGGTCCGGCGTCGCGCACAAGATCGCGTCGATGCCCTTCTCCTTCTCCAGCATCACGCGGAAATCCTCATAGTCGGGACAGCGGTATCCGGGCACCGTCTCGGCATAGTGCTTCTCAATCATCTCCTTAGTCGGTAGGCGTCCCGCGTGACAGCGGTACCAATAGGCGGTGAGGTCGGTGCGTTCCGCCACGTCGCAGATCGCGACGATACGCGCTTCCGGTTCATGCAGGAGGGCCTTTGCGTTACGCATCCCCATCCCGCCGGTGCCGATGATCGCGACATTGACCTTCTCGCTCGGCGCGACAAACCCCGGTCCGCCCAGCACGTACCGCGGCACGATCGAGAACCCCGCCGCCGACACCGCGGCCTTTTTCATAAACGCACGTCGCGTCACATTCACTCCTGTTGCCATCGTTCTCCCCCTTTCAGCGTCCTGAGACGAAACACTCCTCTCGAATCCATCCCGACTGTCCTTCACTTGCTTACCACCGGTTACGCATGCGGCGACTGACATTCGCCCGCTACTTGCAAAGTCTCTCAACCAACCACCGCTCGAAGCCCGGCAGGTCCTTCCATGCGATGGCCACATTCATCTGACGGGCGGAGGCGTCCTCACGCGTGTGCCCGTCGTCGTCCACGCGGATGCCGAGTTTCTCCATCACGCACAGGTCCTGCGTGATGGCGAGATAAACCGCCACGCAATCGAAAAGCGTGGTGCTGCTCGTGTCCGGCGAAGGGCCTTTCTGACCTCTGGCGGCCCGTGCATCCGTCCAAGCCCGGTAATTCGCCAGCAACGCTTGTACGATGGGGTCGGTCGATGCGTTGAGGCGCGCGTAGTTCTCGCCTTTGAGTTGGATCAGGCCGCAGGTATCGAGCGGGGTGATCGTAATATCCCAAGGCGCGGACAGCACGGCGCGGCACGAAGCCGGATCGGCCCTCACATTCCACTCGGCGCTCGGCGTGGCACTGCCCCCGTAGCCGCGCCGCACGCTGCCGTGCATGCCGACAAACTTGGCTTTCTGCGCGATACGCGGCTCGCGCCGCAACGCCTCGGCGATGTTAGGAAGCGGCCCGACGCAAATCAACGTGACCGGTTCAGGCGACGTCATCACGATATCAATCAACTTCTGCACACCATCCTGATGCACCTTGCCGGGATAACGCTGAAGGTCATATCCCTCGATCCACTTGGATTGATTGTGGGCACCGTCTTTCGCACCCTTGCTCACCCCGACACCCACGGGAATATCGGTGCGTTTGGCGGCCTCAAGTATTTTGGCGATCAGGCGCGCCCGCTCCGTGGCATTACCGTAATCGCCGATCACCAGCTTGATGTCCAGTTCCGGACATTTCAGCGCCAGCGAAAGCGCCCACGTGTCATCGATATCGTCGCCAATATCCGTGCTGATAATGACCGGCTTCGGTGCCGCTCCCGCGCAGCACGCCATAGCCAGCACACCCGCACACCCGATTCTTTTCATCCATCCAGCGATCATGCTTACTCCCGGTTTCTTGATTAACCTTTTACCATCACAAAAAGAATATACCCCAAGCCACCGCCGAGAGGAAGTGAATAAAACGACACGCACAAAACTCGCACTAAACTCACATACCCCCTGTCACCCACCGATTACCCTTTGAACGTGTTGTTCTTGCCCCATTCGATTTGGTAAGCTGACTCCATGAACGATCGTGTTTTTGTGACAGCCTGTGACAATTACGAGAACGCGCTGGAACCGGCGCTGGACCGGATCATGGAGATGACCGGCTGGCTCGCCGATCCTACGTTGGCAGGGCGACGTGTACTGGTCAAACCCAACCTGCTGACCGACCGCGTACCCGAGCAGGCGGTCACCACCCATCCAGCGCTCGTGCGTCAGGTGATCCGCCGCTTGAAAGCATGCGGTGCCCACGTCACGGTCGGCGACAGCCCGGCCAGCGCCGCCAATCTGGCCCGTGTGTGGGAGCGTTCCGGAATCGGTGCGGTATGCGCCGAAGAAAACGTTCCCCTGATCGCTCTCGAACACGCCGGCGCCGAAACCTTCACGCGCGACGGGTTCACCTTTCCGATCGCACGTCCGGTACTTGAGGCCGAACTGATCGTCAACCTGCCCAAAGTCAAGAGCCACTCGCTTACCCTGTTGACCGCCGCTGTCAAAAACATCTACGGCACAATTCCGGGCTATGCCAAGACCGCCCTGCACCGCCAATACCCCAAACCCAAAACTTTCGGTCGACTGCTGCGCGCACTCTGGGAGGTGATGCCCCCTTGCTGGACACTCGCCGACGCGGTCATCGGCATGGAGGGGCAGGGTCCCGCCAACGGGCGGCCGATCCCGCTCGGCTTTCTCGCTGCATCCGCCGACCCCTTCGCGCTCGACCATGCTTTGTGCGGGATCTTGCGGATCGATCCACGCCGCATCCCCTATCTGGATGCGCAAGCCGCAAGCCCGGAGCCGCTCGGCGACACGATCTCCGTCCCGTCATTCGAAGTACCGGCGGGGGGCCACCTGCTCTCTCTCGTGCCGGAATGGCTGATCCGGCGCACCGGGCGTATCGTGTGGGTGCGACCGGCCTTCACACCTGCCGCTTGTGTCCGTTGCGGCCTGTGCGTAAAAGCCTGCCCGGTTCAGGCTCTCACCCTACCCGCCGACGCATCCGCTCCGGCTCTGGACACGCAACGCTGTATCAGTTGCAGTTGCTGCCACGAAATCTGCCCGAAGAATGCCGTCCGCATGACCCAATCCCCCATCCTGCGCTGGCTCCAGGTGTTCAGGGGTATTGATGACGAGAAGTAAGAGGTAATAGTGAGAAGTGGTCGAGGGAATCGAAAGATTCGAGTGATTCGATTCCGTCGATTCTTTCGATTCCATCGAATTCGTCGTGTCCGCCCCGTCTTGTTATCTGGGCTCGCGCAGTACCGGGAGGGACAAGCGTCTGCTTGTCCGGGCGGCGTTTCACGCCGCCACACGGGCAAGATGCCCGTGCCACGTCGCGCGGCGCAAGTCTGGTGTCTGGTTTGCGCGCGCCCAGTGCCCGTCCGCCCGCCCGTTTTTACACTCATCATTGCGACCACTGGGTGGTCGCAATAACAGGCTCGCCCTCCAAAAAATCTTCGTGCCCTTCGTGCCTTCGTGGTAAACCCGATTACGTTGCCTGTTTTCGTCCGGCTGTGGTATAGTTCGTCTCGTGAGGCATTGGCATGAGGAGAGGGTTCA
>DUPH01000342.1 GCA_012838435.1 Lentisphaerota bacterium
CTAAACACACGGAAACAGAGCCATGCCTTTCCGTGTGTTCGGTGTGTTCCGTGGTTAAACAATCGATCCCGATAGCGATCCCGATCCCGATTTGGATGAAACCTTGAAACCATGAAACCTTGAAACCATGAAACCTTGAAACCATGAAATCATGAAACCTTGAAACCAGAAACCAAAGAGAGTTGAAGGTTCAACTGCTCTTTTTAGGTTTACACTCGCCGTTGCGAGCCACCGCGTGGCCGTAACTCGTTCTGACCGACACCACAGCGACCCCGATCCGATTCCGCACTAACGTACCCGCCACTTGGTAGCCATCAGGCAGGTTTTCTCGCCTTTCTGATCGGCCTGATAATAGAGCGTGAAAATCGATCCGTCGGAAAGTTCCGTCGACGAAGGATAGCCGAGGTCGTCGTTCCAGTGACCTACGAGCTTGATCTCGTTGGCGACATCCCATGTGCGTCCCTGGTCGTCACTCAGACAGGCGAACTGCCCCATATCATCCCAGCGCCGCCCGTACACGGAGAGCAGGCGGCCGCTTGAAAGCCGGATGAGATGGGCTGGGAAACCGTTGATCCCGACATCCCGGGCCTCGGTCCATGTCCGCCCGCCGTCCGCACTCTCGCTTTGGAGCGAGCCGCGGATGCCGACGGACATGTTCGTGCAGCGGATCTGCGTCACCAGACGGCCATCGCTTGTCTCCACCACATGGGGCTCACAGCAGTGTTTGAGAACAGAGATTGTTTTGGGGAACGGAATCTCACCGATCTCCTGCCAGGAGCGCCCGTCGTCGCGCGATTCCACCGCGATGATCCGGCCCGGAACACCGCCGAGCGCAAGATGCTGATTGCCGCTCAAACCCATGAGGAGCCAGCGTCCGTCGGCCAGCGGCACGGGGCCGTGCGGCGTAGAACAGGGCACACGCACGGGGGCTTCCCATGTGCGTCCTCCATCCGTCGAACGTCGCGTGAAGGCGCCCAGGCACCGCGCTTCCTCGGCGGCGGGGATCTTCTCGTCGTGCTTCCACCAATAGTAGCGCGGCGAGCCCGGCGTGAGCTTCTCGGGCTGGCGCAGGGCCCACTGGCGGTACACGATTGACGTGAACCAACTCATCACCATTGTGCCGTTCTTCGCACACGCCAACCCCGCATCGCGGTCGTCGAGGATTGTATTGCAGATGTTTGTGGGCGCGGACCACGTTTCGCCGCTGTCCGTCGAGCAGATCATCTGTACCTTACCCCAAGGGCATACATGTTCGTCGCGATCGCCCGAAAAGAGGGCCATGATATCGCCCTGCGGCGTGCGGCTGACGGTCGGCCAGCCGATATAGCGTCCCGGTTGTTTGCAGATGGGCCTTGTCCAAAGAATTTCAGCCCGCGCCTGCACGCGCGCCGCGCCACGAATCGTCTCATTCGTCATCGCCGCGCACACGTCCGGCGGATAGTTCTTGTAGTCGACACACTCCATCACGATGCCATCGCCATACTCACGCGCGAGTTCCGTGAGGTGCTTCGCCACCTGAGCGGGACTCTCGCCCGTGGCTTTCACATAGGCGGGGATGCCGGCCTGCGAGTAGTTGTAGGCCGCCACGGGAAAATAGACGCGTACCTTTCCGCGCACGGACGCAAAGCTTCTGTAGATGGCGCGTGTGGAGTTCCACGCGTCCTTCGGATCGAACACCACACTCATCACCGCCACACCATCGAGAATACCCTCGTCCGTAAGACGACGCCAGTCGATGGCGCGTGATTCGTACACATTGTCGCCATCCGTGCGCGCATTCATGATGCCCAGAATGAGACGCACCTTGCGCGGCTGTTTTTCGAGCCGGGCGCGAACTGCGCGGAAGAACGCATGCTGGCTCTCTGCGACAAGCGCCAGCCAACGGGGGTCCCGTGGATTCGTGGGCGGCTCGCCACCGTGACGTGTGCGCCAGGCCTCGATGTTCGGTTTCACGTACTCGTACTGCGGCCCCCAGCCGCCGTTGCGAAAGAGATCGATGTAGATGATATCTGCGCCGCGCGCCAGCAACTCGTCGAGAAGACGCAACTTGTGCGCGCGCACTTCGGGAAACGCCAGCGAGGTGCGTCCACTCCACGGCTTCCCGTTGGCCGTCACACCCCAGAACTGCGGATGCGCGAGATTCCAGGCACCTAGCGTCCAGTTCGACCAGTGCGTTTCTTCGTACGGCCAGTGGATGCCGCGGGCGAGCCCGCGTTTCGCGCATTCATCCATCATGTCACGAATGATGTCGGGTTGCGCCAAATGGTAGTTCAGCCAACCGAACGGCACGCGGCTGTCGGGCAGACGACGCATGTCGAGCGGATTCGCGGCGAGCGGGAGGCGTTCCTCCGCGCTGGGATAGCGCATAAGACCGCCGCTGCAGTTGCGCCAGAGAATCGTGTTTGCTCCCGTGAGGAGTACATGGTCGAGAACCTGACGGTTGCCCGATGCGGTCTCCGTGTCAAAAATATTCGCGTAGTCGAAACCGTCCACCAGCGCGAGACGCTCGAAGGCACCTGCCGTAAGAGACAAAAGGAAAGTGACGAGAAAAATCTTTTTCATGGGGCTGCCTCACCAAAGATTTCAGCACGCGAAACAGGAAGAAGCGCGTGCGGAAGCTCAGTCGAAACATGGACGCTCTTAACATCGGGATGCTGTCTGACGCGCACGGGATGATCGAGCGAAAGGATATCCTCTTTGCCGCCGTACAGCAAACGTAAGGGCATGCCATCATCCACCTGCATAACGAGTTCTTCAAACGTCCGCATGGCCGTGATCGTGAAAGGTTTGCCCGGCACCAATTTCGTGTGCCCTTCGATGCCTAGCCATGTGGTGTCCGACGCCCGTGTGGCAAAGTGGGGCTTGCCGTTCTTCAAATAAACCTGAAGGCCCAAAAAACTTTCTTTGTATTCGATACGGAAGAGATGGACAAACTCATCACTGCCCGCAGGGACTGTCCCAGAGAGTCGGATCGTGCAGGGCGTCAGGCCGAATGCGAGATCCATCAGATTCGTGCCGCCAGTGAATGGGCGGAAGCTCCGTGCGGGTTGCGTCTCAGTAGCCGCGCACGCGGGCAGAGTTTTCGGCCAGACATCATCCGCCAGTTCAAGCCGACACACCACGCCATCGCGGTCAAAAACGAGTGTGCGCCCATCCGGCATCCAGCTCGGGTTCTCGCCCTCTGCTACGCGCGCGAACGCCCCCGACTTCGGTTCGACGAGGTAGATGCACCACGAGGGATCGCCCACACGGAAACCCGTACACGCGAGGTGGCGTCCGTCCGGCGACCAAACGGGCGCATACGCGATCATCTTGTTCGGCGTCAGCACGCAACTGCGTGACGGCTCCGCAAGACGCGCCGCGCGCAGAATCCACAGTTGGGCGAAGCCGCGTACCTCCGACCACGCAAGGAAGCGTCCGTCCGGCGAAACGACAGGTTGCGTTAGACCGGTTTCATTGGATGCGGCGGGAACAACACATTCAGGTTGTCCCGCCACTCCCAGCCGCCACAGCCCCACGCGCGTACACCCGTCCTCAAACCTCGTCGGCACATCCCGCGTAGAAGCGAAGTAGACAGTACCCCGCACCGGATCGACCGACGGCGTGTAGTCGCGCACCGAGCCGGAAGTCAGTTGTTCAAGAGGCGTCCCTTCACGCCACCGCCACACATGATAACCGTCATACGCTCCCCGTTTCATCATCTGGTAGGCAGTGTTCGTGGGGTGCCCGTACGCATAGACGAGCGCGCCATCGCGGCCCCAAGCCGGAAAGCAGGCGTTGCCGGGCCGTGCGTCCACCCAAACGATCTGCTTGCTCGCGCAGTCGTACACACCGAGATCGAGTTTCCCCTCGCGTTCACACTGGAACGCGATGCGCCGCCCGTCTGGCGAAACGGCAGGGTGCGTCCCCTCGAAAAGCCGTTCGCCCTCAGGCAGGCCCACCGCGAGGCACCGTACAGTCGACAATAAAACAACAGCCGTGAGGCGGCTCTTTCTCAACATGTTTCAAACTCCTTAGCGGATGGTGATGCAGGTGCCGCCGGACGGACGCTTGAGGAAACTCTGGTTCGCGCAACCCAGCTCATAGATGCAGGCGATCTCGTCACGGCTCAACGCCCGGTGCCAGATGGCGAAGTCGTCGATCAGACCGTCATACGAATGTCTGGCATCTACCGTCGGACGCCCGCCGACGACCAGATCTTGCCCCCCCGACTCAATCGCCGCCTCATCGACGATCACGCGCACGCCGCGAAGGGTGCCGTCAAGATAGGCGCAGAGTTGCTTGTCGTCCCGATCCACGACGAGCGCCACGTGACGCCAGACACCGTTCTCCGGGATGCCGTCTGCATCCGCAAGCCAGACAACAGCTTTGCAAACCTCATCTTGCGAGCCGCCAGAAGCGGGGCCGGAGGTACACACGCGCCAAGTAATGTTGCTGGCAGGCTCATAATAGCCTCCTGGCAGTTCTCGATTGGATGTCCCGAAAAAAATGGCCCATCCTTTGTTACCGGAGTATAGATTCCCGTGTGCGGCCAACGTGATGGCGGCGGTGTTGGTGACGGCATTCCGCGCATTGAACCAGAGCGAGACGGTGAAGTTTCCCGCGCCTGGCTCCAGTGCCGTGGCGGAGGCATTGGGGATCGTCAAAGCTCGGTAAGGTGCCGCCCCTGTCCCCGCCACTCCTTCAAACGAGACGCACTCGCCGATCATACCTGTTGCACTGGAGACGACAGCGCCGCGCGAGCCGGATGCCGTGAACGCATGGTTGTTCGTCGTGCTGCGCACCGTCCAGTCGCCGTCCGCCGTTGATAAAGCCGGCGGCGGACTGGTCGTGCCGCGCCGCGCGTCTTTATCATCCATGCGGCAATGCAGCGCGAGGTCGTTTTCATAGGGACCGATGACGCAACGGACGTAGCGCTCCGCCAGCCAATCCTGGACTTGAGCGGTTTCTGCGTCCGACAGCGCACGCCGATAGACGAGTACTTCGGCAATCTCGCCATCGTAGTAATTTCCCGCCCCACCAGAGTGGTTTATCTCAGCACCGATAGTCGTGTAGATGTGGTTTGCTAAACGATCCGTTATCGATTGATTTGAACTTTTCGCGCCGACTGCGTAAACGCGGTTGGTGCGATCCATCGTAATCGTTTTCGCGGAGGAACTCCAGCGACCGCACGCAATCTCCCACTTGCCGACAGCCATGTGGTCGGCGTTGACTTGTGACCACAAGAAAGTACCAGAGGAAGTTCGTCCCTGCGTCGTGACGTACCTCCCTCCATTCACCGCGCGAAGGAAAATCCGTAGAGCCGTTGCGGCGTTCCCTAAATTATTGGCGCTTCCGTCAAAATTTTGGTAACCGGCGCAGAACAGGTCACGCGCCGCATCAGTTGTACTGATCGAACTCGGCGCGAAGGCAACAAACGTCGTCCATTCGGAGCCTGAATCCCGATTCCACACTGGATCCCCCGCGACAAAGAGATGCTGGCCTGCCAGACGGTTGAACTTCAGTGTGCGCAAGCCGTTGACGGCCACGCTCAAGGTTGGTTTCCTCCAGTCAGTAGGCTGCGTAAGGTCTCCTGAGACGCCTGCTCCCGCTACCAGATTCGTCCAAGTGCCGACGCGCCCCTGGCTGTCCACGACGGCACTTGAACCGTTGAGATGCAAAAAGAGCCCGTCTGTTACAGGCGGTGTGGCGGCCTCTGCCACGAACATACCTGCGCACAACACACCTGCGATCAGGGCGCCCCAACTCATCCGCGATACCTTCTTCGTTGTCTTTGTGATTCTCATCAGTTCGCTCCTTGTTGACTAACGCCTACCCGTCACTGTACGACAGTAACATAGCACATCTGCGACGCGAAAAAGTATTTAAAAAAATATTAAAAAATAATATAACTACGCGTGCCCGTTTCAGTTTTTGCATCTACTTACGCGGCGGCATTCACACCACTACTTTTACACTCGCACTAATGCTATTGCCACCGGGCGCACTTCTGTCGTAAACTGCGTCCATGATTAGACGTAGTTTCTTTTGCTGTCGGGTCGGGTTCTGCGTCCTGTTCGCAAGCGGTTTTTCCCTGTTTGCTTCGGATGCGAAGCCTTCGGTGCGTGTCGTGTTTCCAGCGTCAGGCGCATGGGTGTCAACCTCCTCGCAAACCTATCTGATCGGTTCTGTCACACCGCCTGACACGCCGCTGACGGTCAACGCGCAAACCGTGACCCCGTGGCGTACCGGCGGCTTTATCTGTATGGTCAAGGTCGTTCCCGGCACCAATACGGTCGTCCTGCGTGCCGGTGCCACTGAGCTTCGCCACACGTTCCGTACGCCTGATTCCGCCGCTCGTCCTGATGACGAGGTCGGTCTGCGTGCGCTCGAACCGGTGCAGCCGCTCGGCGTCTATACCGGCGAAAACGTGCGCCTCGTCTGCCGCGCTCCAGCCGGCCGCCAGGTCTTTGCTGCCGTCGGCGAGCGCACGGTGCCCTTGGTGCCTGATGGCGCGACCCCCTCCCGTTATACTGCGACGATCTCCTTCCCCGCTCCGACCGAGGACGTGCCGGTGGTTTTCTATGCGGACGGCCTCGCGGATGCCCCAGCCGCCTCGATCACTGCGTGTGCGGCGTGGCCCGCGCATACGGTGACCGGACCGCTCTTTGCCGCGCGCGCCCGTACAGAACCGGGCGGGGGCGATACCGCCGCCTTCCTGACGCCCGGCCTGCATGTGCAGGGTGCCGGTTTTGTCGGGGGGCATACCCGCTTCTGGTTGGAAGGCAAGCGATGCTTCACCGACAGCGGCCATCTCGCCGCGGCGCCAGATGTCCCGCTGCCGCCGCGGGATCTCGTCCCGCCTGACCTGACCGCCGGCTTCGCCATGCGCCCGCCGACCGGCCGTCCACCCGCCGAGATTCTGATCGTGCTGGACCCCGGCCACGGCGGCCCTTCCACCGGTGCGATCGGTCCCACCGGCGTGACCGAGAAAGAGGTCAATCTGACGCAGGCCCGCCTGATGCGCGAGGTCCTTGAACGCGCCGGTTTCCGCGTGCTCATGACACGCGACAGCGATGTTGATGTCGATCTTTACGAGCGCGTGCGTATCGCCTACCGCGCCAAGGCCGACGCCTTCATCTCAGTGCATCACAACGCGACAGCCGCGCACACCGATCCGCGCAACGTGCGTCACATCTCCACCTATGCGTGGAATGCGATCGGCCTGCAACTGGCGCGCGCGCTCCACCCCAAACTCGCCGCCGTGACGCCAATCGCCGACCGCGGCGTGATGGCCGCGAGCTTCGCCGTCTGCCGTAACCCGGCGATTCCCTCCTGCTTGCTTGAGTTGGACTTCATCAACTGCCCCGAGGGAGAAGAGGCTATCCAACGCCCCGAACAGCAGCGCCGCGTGGCCGAAGCCTTGTTGGAGGGAATCCGCGCGTGGCTGGCGTCAGGTGAAAACTAATCCTGCC